>NZ_CP108356.1:2971500-3281000 GCF_036237315.1 Streptomyces sp. NBC_01351
GCCGACTTCCTTCGTCACCAGGGCGATCGCCTCGTCCACGTCGTCCGTGACGTGGAAGAGGTAGAGGTCCTTCTCCGAGGCCTTGCCCTGGGCGATCACCGTGTTGCGCAGCCAGTCGATCAGACCGCTCCAGTACTCCGTGCCGAACAGCACGATCGGGAAGCGGGTGATCTTCTGCGTCTGGACCAGGGTCAGCGCCTCGAACAGCTCGTCCAGCGTGCCGAGGCCGCCCGGCAGGACGACGAAGCCCTGGCTGTACTTCACGAACATCGTCTTGCGGACGAAGAAGTACCGGAAGTTCAGCCCGAGGTCGACGTGCTGGTTCAGGCCCTGCTCGAAGGGCAGCTCGATGCCCAGGCCGACGGAGATGCCGTTGGCCTCGCGGGCGCCCTTGTTGGCCGCCTCCATGGCGCCCGGCCCGCCGCCGGTGATCACCGCGAAGCCGGCGTCGACCAGCGCGCCGCCGATCCGTACGCCCGCCTCGTACTCGGGCGTGCCCGCCGCGGTGCGGGCGGACCCGAACACGCTGATCGCGGGCGGCAGCTCGGCGAGCGTGCCGAAGCCCTCGATGAACTCCGACTGGATGCGCAGGACCCGCCACGGATCGGTGTGCACCCACTCGGAGGGCCCCGCCGAATCCAGCAGCCGCTGGTCGGTCGTACTGCCCGCCTTGATCTGGCTCCGCCTCCTCAGCACCGGCCCGAGCTGCTGCTCCTCGGGCCGACGACGGGCGGAACTCTCGGGGTTGCCCATGGTGTGCTCCCTCCTGCTGATCGTTGGATCAGCGTAGGCGCACAAAGGTGACGGGAAGCGGAATTCAGGAGGTCAGCCAGGCACGGAGTCGTTCCTCGCAGTGAAGGATCGCCTTCGTTTCCACGCGCTCGTCGACCTTGTGGGCCAGCAAGGCGTCGCCCGGACCGTAGTTGACCGCGGGGACGCCGAGGGCGCTGAAGCGGGAGACGTCCGTCCAGCCGAACTTCGGCATGGCGTGTCCTCCGACGGCCTCCATGAAGGCGGCGGCGGCCGGGTGGGACAGGCCGGGCAGGGCGCCGGGCGAGGAGTCGTCGACCACGAACTCGGCGATGTCGCAGTCCGCGAAGACCTCCCGGACGTGGGCGAGGGCGTCGGCCTCGCTGCGGTCCGGGGCGTAGCGGAAGTTGACCGTGACCGTGCACGCGTCGGGGATGACGTTGTTGGCGACGCCGCCGTCGATGCGGACCGCGTTGAGGCCCTCGTGGTACTCCAGGCCGTCGATGACCGGCTTGCGCGGCTCGTACGCAGCCAGCGTGGCCAGGATCGGGCCGGCGGTGTGGATGG
This sequence comes from Streptomyces sp. NBC_01351, assembly GCF_036237315.1. Classification (GTDB taxonomy): domain Bacteria; phylum Actinomycetota; class Actinomycetes; order Streptomycetales; family Streptomycetaceae; genus Streptomyces. The sequence continues at coordinate 2,972,818 of NZ_CP108356.1, forward strand.
CGTTGGAGCCCATCCAGCTGCGGGCGGAGTGGGCGCGCTCGCCGGTCGTGCGCAGCAGGACGCGCAGGGTGCCCTGGCAGCCGCCCTCGACCTCGGCGTTGGAGGGCTCCAGGAGCACCGCGAAGTCGCCGGTCAGCCAGTCCGGGTGGGCTTCGGCGACCTTGCCGAGACCGTTGAGGTCGGCGGCGACCTCTTCCTGGTCGTAGAAGACGAAGGTGAGGTCGCGGTTCGGCTCGGGCACGGTGGCCGCGATGCGCAGCTGCACGGCGACGCCGGACTTCATGTCGGTGGTGCCGCAGCCCCACAGGACGTCGTTCTCGTCGAGGCGGGACGGAACGTTGTCGGCGATCGGCACGGTGTCCAGGTGGCCGGCGAGGACGACGCGCTCGGCGCGGCCGAGGTCCGTACGGGCCACGACGTTGTTTCCGAAACGGTCCACGGTGAGGTGCGGGAGTGCACGCAGCGCGTGTTCCACGAGGTCGGCGAGTACCTTCTCGTCGCCGCTCACGGACGGAATGTCGACGAGCCGGGCGGTCAGCTCGGCGGCGTCCTGGGTGAGGTCGAGCTCGGATTCGGACATGGCTCTGACCCTAACGCCCCGGGCTGTGGCGAACCTTCCACGTCCGCCCGGTGGACGCGTCACGTGGCTCAAGTACGGTGGGCCGCGTGTCCAAGAGCGATCACCACCGTCCCCGTCTCCGCAGCCGCTTGCTGCGCGCCGCCGCCGGCCTGCTGGTCCTGCTCGCGGTCGTCGGCTACTTCGCCGCCAAGCAGGACTCGACCGGCGGTCAGGGTGCGCCGCACTGCACCGTGCGCGCCGCCGGCGCGGGCGCGGGCGACTCGTACTCGATGACCACCGAGCAGGCGGGGAACGCTGCGACGATCGCGGCCGTGGGCACGGGCAAACCGATGCCGGAGCGGGCGGTGACGATAGCGATAGCGACCGCGATGCAGGAGTCGGCGCTGCGCAATCTCGACCACGGCGACCGGGACTCGCTCGGTCTGTTCCAGCAGCGGCCCTCGCAGGGCTGGGGGACGCCCGAGCAGATCCGCGACCCCGTGTATTCGGCCGGAATCTTCTACGACCGTCTCAAGGCGGTCCGGGGGTGGGCGCGGCTGCCGCTGACGGAGGCCGCGCAGCAGGTGCAGCTCAGCGGTTTCCCGCAGGCGTACGCGAAGCACGAGCCGGACGCGACGCTGCTCGCGGCGGCGTTCACGGGCGCCGCCCCGGGGACGCTGACCTGCACCGGTCCCGCGCCGCGGCCCGGGACGGGCGATCCGCGGAAGGTACAGGCGGAGCTGACCCGGGTGTTCGGGGAGAAGACGGCGCCGCGGCTGGGGCCGCCCGCGTCCTCGGCGGGGCACTCGGGGCCGATGGAGCGGACCGAGATCACCGTGCCGGTGGCGGCCAAGAAGGGCGCGGCGGTCGAGGGGCAGCGCGGCTGGGAACTCGCGCACTGGGCGGTCGCGAACGCCGCCGAGCTGAACATCTCGCGGGTGGCCTACGACGGCAAGGCGTGGATCGCGGGCGAGAACAAGGGCCGCTGGGTGGACAGGGCGCCGGGCACCTCGGGGACCGGCGACCCGCTGGGCGCGGGCCCGGAGGACGTACGGATCTTCGTGGTCCGCTGAGCCGGTGACCCGTACGACCCCTTGCCCGGGGGCCCGGCATCCCCGGCGTCTCGGTGACCCCGTGACCCCGTGACCCCGTGACCCCGTGACCCCGTGACCGACGGCCCACGGCCCGGTGACGCCGTGACCGACGGCCCGGCGACCCGACGGCCCGGCGACCCGGCGACCCAGTGGAGCCGGTGGAGCCGGTGAGCTGGTGACGCGGCGGCCCCGGCCGCCGGACGACCCGGCGGGGCTCGACGACCCCGGCGGGCGCGCCCGCTGGGCGCCGCCCGGTCGCGCGTGCGAGGAGTCACCCGTGCGGGGGTGACCCGGCGGGTGGGGCGACGGGCCTCCGCACCCACAGAAGCGCTGGTGGGCGCGCATTCAATGGGCTTTTCGCGGAAGCCGATTAAACGATGCGTTACTGATCCTTTACCCGGCGGTTCCGCAACTCCTCCCGCCCCCCGAGCGGTTGTACACGGCGTACTCAGCCGCTACCGCTTAGGAGCAACATGTCCCTCCCCCTGACCCGTCGGATCGCCCGTGCCGCGCTGCTCGTCGCAGCCGGGGCAGCGCCCGTGGTCGGTGCGGCCGGCGCGGCCAGTGCCGCCGGCCTGGAGTCCGTGCCGCAGCTGGGCGCCCTGACCGCCCCGGACACCGCCGACGCCACCGCGTCGGCCACGGACACCGCCTCCGCGGCCACGGAGACGGCCACCCAGGCCGTCCCGGCCGCCGACGTGGCCGGCAAGGCCGGCGGCCTGCTCGGCGGGCTGCCCGTACCGGCCGCGCAGGACCTGCCGCTGGACTCGCTGTCCGGCGGCCTGCCGGCCGGGCTGCCCGCCGAGCTGCCGGGTGGCCTGCCCGGTGGCCTGCCGCTCGGCTGATCACCGTACGACCGCAGCACCGCTGGAACGCCGAAGGGGCCGGGAGCACGAACTCCCGGCCCCTTCGGGCGTGTACGGACGGTCCCGGCGGGGCTCAGCCCGCGAGGCGCTTGACCGCCGCCTCCACCCGCTCGTCGGTGGCGGTGAAGGCGACGCGTACGAACCGCGCGCCCGCCTCGCCGTAGAAGTCGCCGGGCGCGACCAGGATGCCCAGCCCCGCGAGGTGGGCGACCGTGTCCCAGCAGGGCTCGTCCCGGGTCACCCACAGGTAGAGGCTGGCCTCGCTGTGCTCGACCCGGAAGCCGTGCGCCTCCAGCGCAGTACGGAGCGCCGCGCGGCGGGCCGCGTAGCGGACGCGCTGCTCCTCGACGTGCGCGTCGTCGCCGAGCGCGGCCACCGTGGCGGCCTGTACGGGCGCCGGGGTCATCATGCCGCCGTGCTTGCGGATCTCCAGCAGTTCGCCGAGGACCTCCGCGTCACCGGCGATGAAGGCCGCCCGGTATCCGGCCAGGTTGGAGCGCTTGGAGAGCGAGTGGACGGCGACGATGCCCTCGTAGGAGCCGCCGCAGACCTCGTCGTGGAGGACGGAGACGGGCTCGGCCTCCCAGCCCAGTTCCAGGTAGCACTCGTCGCTGAAGAGCAGGATCCCGTGCTCGCGCGCCCAGGCCACGATCCGGATCAGCTCCTCCTTGGAGAGGACCTTCCCGGTGGGGTTGGACGGGGAGTTGAGCCACAGCAGCTTCACGCCGGCCGGGTCCAGCTCGGTGGGGTCGTCGTAGACCACCGCTTCGGCGCCGCACAGCCGCGCGCCGACCTCGTAGGTCGGGTACGCGAGGCGGGGGTAGGCGACCTTGTCGCCCGCGCCGAGGCCCAGCTGGGTCGGCAGCCAGGCCACCAGCTCCTTGGAGCCGACGACCGGCAGCACGTTACGGTGGCCGGCGGCGCTCGCGCCGAGGCGGCCGCGCACCCAGCCGGTGAGCGCGTCGCGCAGGGCGGGCGTGCCCCACACCGTCGGGTAGCCCGGGGAGTCCGCGGCGCCGACGAGGGCGCGCTGGATCAGCTCCGGGACCGGGTCCACGGGGGTGCCGACCGACAGGTCGACGATGCCGTCCGCGTGGGCCGCCGCCGTGGCCTTGTACGGCTCCAGCTTGTCCCAGGGGAAGGCGGGAAGACGGTCGGATACTGCGGCCACGGTGGTCTCTGCTCTCTCTGGGTGCGGGACGCGAAGTTCGGGAAACACCTCGGCCCCGTGCGGCGGGCAGGCCGTACGGGGCCGAGTGGCGCTACTGCCGTGAACCCTCAGTGAGACGGGTTGATGTCGGCGGGGAGCGCCGCGATGAAGGGGTGATCGCGCTCGATCAGGCCCAGCTTGGAGGCACCACCGGGCGAACCGAGCTCGTCGAAGAACTCGACGTTCGCCTTGTAGTAGTCCTTCCACTCTTCCGGAGTGTCGTCCTCGTAGAAGATGGCCTCGACCGGGCAGACCGGCTCACACGCACCACAGTCGACGCACTCGTCGGGGTGGATGTACAAGGACCGCTGGCCCTCGTAGATGCAGTCGACGGGGCACTCTTCGATGCATGCCTTGTCCTTGACGTCGACACAAGGCTCCGCGATGACGTAGGTCACGCTCTCGTTCCTCCTCGGTAGGGCTGTCCATATCGCGCGGGAGCGCGGCGTCGTCGATGCCCGCACCTAGTATCTCCGTTCCCGGGCACGATCCGAACAGGAGGGGCGGACAGAGCTGTGGAATTCACTGCGGGCGGACTGCTGGAGGTCCGGATTACCCCGGCTGACGTGGGTAAACGAGTCTCTGTACGACGGGTGGAGGGCGGGCTGAGCGGATCACCCGAGTTCACGGACACGGTCGGGGTTCTCACATCCTGGGACCAGGGTGTGCTGGTGATCACACGGAAGAACGGCCAGTCCGTCCGCATCGCGGAATCCTTGCTGGTCGCGGGCAAGGTGGTGCCCCCGGCACCGGCCCGCAGGCGGGGTCCGGCAGCCTCTTTCGAGGAGCTCTCGCGGATCGCGGCGCGGTCGTGGCAGCCGCTGGAGAGCGAGCCGCTGGGCGGGTGGACGCTGCGGGCCGCGGCCGGCTTCACCCGGCGGGCCAACTCCGTGCTGCCGCTCGGCGACCCCGGGATACCGCTGGACGATGCACTCGCGCGAGTGACCTCCTGGTACGCGGAGCGCGGGCTTCCGGCCTACGTGCAGGCCGCGACCGGGGCCGCCGGTACGCAGGAACTGCTGTGCGCGAAGCTGGAGCGCCGGGGCTGGGTGTCCGAGGTGTCCGCGGAGGTACGGATCGGGGCGCTGGCCCCCGTGGCCGACGTCGAGGCGCCCGCCGCCGGGTCCGTACGTCTGACCCGTGTCCCGGACGAGGAGTGGCTCGGCCGCTACGGGAAGGTCACCGATCCGGACCTGGCCCGCCGGATGCTGGTGGAGGGCCCGTCGGTGTGGTTCGCGGCGCTGCCGGGCGGCCGGGCCATCGGCCGGCTCGTGGTCGACGGGCGGTGGGCCGGTTTCGCGGCGGTGACCGTCGATCCGGAGCACCGCCGGGCGGGTCTGGCGACGGCCGTGATGGCGGCTCTGGCCGGCAAGGCCCTGGAGGAGGGCGCCTCGGCGGCGTGGCTCCAGGTGGAGACGGACAATGCGGGGGCGCTGGCGCTGTACGACGGCCTCGGCTTCGCGACGCACCACGCGTACCACCACTACCGGCGCGGGGCGGCCTCGTGACGTCGCCCTGGCGGGAGCAGTTCGCGGCGGAGGCGCGCGCGGAGCGGCCGGACCTGGCGGTGCTGTGCCTGCTGTTGGCGGCGGAGGCGGACCCGGAGCTCCTGGGGGTCCCCCCGGTCGAAGACTGGGGGAGCGTCATGGACTGGGCCCAGATCGAACTGGACCGGCTCGCCGGGATGCTGCCGTACGGGCTGCGGGGCGCGCGGGAGTGGGCGTCGGCGGTCACGGAACTGCTGGGCGGCCGGCTCGGCTTCCACGGCACCCCGGCCGACTACGACCGCCTCGAATCCTCCCTCCTGCACGAGGTGCTGCGGCGTCGGCGCGGCCTGCCGATCCTGCTGTCCGTGGTCTGGCTGGAGGTCGCCCGGCGGGCGGGGGCGCCGGTGTACGGGCTGGGCCTGCCGGGGCACTTCGTGGTGGGCTTCGGGGATCCGGATGAGGGTGTGGTGGTCGACCCGTTCGCGGGCGGCGCGTCGCTGGGCGCCGGCCCGGCGGAGCTGGCCTCCGGGCCGCGCAGCCCGGCCCGGACCCTGGACATCGTGCTCCGCATCCTGAACAACGTCCGCGCGTGGGCGTCGGCCCGCCCGGAGCACTCGGGGGTCGCACTGTGGGCCCTTGAGCTGTCGCTGCTGCTGCCGTCGCATCCGGCGGCGCTGCGGTACGACCGGGCGCGGCTGCTCGTGGAACGGGGGGCGTTCCTGGCGGGGGCGGCCGAGCTGGAGTCGTACGCGGACGTGGTGGCGGTGATCGACGCCGATGCGGCGGCCCGCATCCGCGCGGAGGCCGCGGCCGCCCGGGCCCTCCTGAACTGACCCGGCTCCCCGTCCCCGGGGCTCCGCCCCAGGAGGCCGCGGACGCGACGGTGCCCCCGCCCGGGGTCGTCCGGACGGGGGCACGGTCATGTGCGGGCGGGGCCTAGCCGACGTTGGTGTCGATGACCACGGTGCGCTCGGCCGTGGTCTTGCCGCGCAGGGCCTTGGTGAGGGCGCCGGCCACGTCCTGCGGGGTGACCGCGGTCTTGTCGCCGGTGCCGCGGGTGATCAGGACCCCGTCGAAGGTGTTCCCGTACGTGGCCTTGAGCGCGTCGAGGTCGAACTTCTCGACGAGGTGGCCGTCCACGGGCTGCATGCTGAGGATCTTGGGCAGGGACTTGGCGCCGAAGGCGATGGACTTGCCGCCCACCTTCACGACGGCGTTCGCGGACATGGCGGGCTCCGCGAACTCCTTCATCGCCCGGTCGATCTCGGCCTGGTCGATGGTCGGCGCCTTGGTGGTGACGGGCAGTTCGGGCACGGCCGGCTCGCCGGACTCGACCAGGTCGCGGAAGGCCTTGGCGACGATGGCGGCCGAGGCGTCGACGTCGAGGGCGGCGCCGGGCTTGCCGGGGACGGCCACGGCCTTGCCGGTGTCGAAGGTGATCGTCGCCTCGGTGGCGGTGCCGGAGGTTCCGGCGAGCTCCTGGAGGGCTACCTGGAGCTTCTCCTCGTCGACCGGCATCACGGGCTCGGCGACGCGCTCGTTGCCGAAGAGCGAGCCGATGACCGTCATCGGGTTGTAGTCGCTGCCGACCGCGTTGCGAACGGTGGTCTGGCTGTCCAGGCTCAGGCCCGCCTTCTCCGGCTTCAGCTCGACCTGCTTGCCGCCGACGCTGAACTGGAGCGGCGCGGCAGCGCGGCTGCCGAAGGCGGTCTGGAGCTTGGACACGGCCTCGTCGCGGCTGCCGCTGATGTCGACGCCGAGGACGGTGGTGCCCTTGGGGACGTCGGAGTGGTTCAGGAGCAGGCCCGCGCCGTAGGCCACGCCGAACAGGGCGATGACCGCGCCGCCGAACGGGACCACCTTGGAGCGGCGCTTCTTCTTGGCGGGGGCGGGCTTCCCCTGAGCGGCCCTCGGCTTCGGCTGGGCGGGCGCGAGGCGGGGGGCGGCCGGGTCGGATGCCGGGGGCGGGGTGTCCAGCCCGGGGCCGGGCCAGCGGGGTGCTTCCCCGGCGCCGGGACCGTCGAAGGGACCGCCCACGCCGGGGCCGCCAAGGGGGCCTCCGACACCGGGGCCGCCGACTCGGGGGCCGCCGACGGGCCCGCCGACCGGGCCGCTGCCGAAGTTGGGGCCCGCGGTGGGGCCGGCGGGGCCCGCGGTGCCGGTGGGGGCGAAGCCCGGGGGTACCTGCGCGCCGGGCATGGGAGCGCCGCCCGGCACGGGACCTCCGGGCATGGGAGCCCCGGGCATGGACCCGCCCGGCATGGGAGCCCCGGGCATGGACCCGCCCGGCATGGGAGCGCCCTGCATCGGGCCGCCGGGCATGGGAGCGCCCTGCATCGGGCCGCCGGGCGTCGGGCCGCCTTGCATCGGGCCGCCCTGCATCGGGCCCGCGCCGTGGCCGTGGCGGAGCTCCGGACCGGGTCCGGCGGGAGCCATGGGCCGCTGCGCGAAGCCGCCGCCGGGCATGCCCGGGGCAGCCGGCGGGACGGCCGCGGGCGGCGGCACCGAGCCGGGGGCCGAGGCGCCGGTGGGGCGGGACGGCAGCAGCGCGGGCCGCTGCGCCGGCTGCGGAGCCGGGGCGGGGGCCTGCGGGGCGGACCCCTTGCGGGGGGCGAACCAGTTGCTGGCCGTCTCCGCGGGTTCCGCGGCCGGCTCCTGCTCGGCCTCGATCCGGGTCGGCTGGGGCTTCGGCCGCTGCGCGAGGCCCGGTGCGGCGCCCCCAGGGGCCTGCGGGGCCCCCTGGGTCCGGCGCGGTGCCGGGTCGGGCGTCTGCTGCGCCGCTTCCGGCCGGGCCTCCGCCGAACCGTTGTCGGTACCCATCGCCTTGCGCACGACCACGGGCGGGATCGGCCGGGAACCCGGGATGTTGATACGGATCCGCGTCGTCAGCGTGGTCTCGGTCTTGGGTCCGTCGGAATCGGGCGTTGACGGGTTCGAGGTCACAGAGTTCTCCTCCGGGGTGTTCGCCGCGCCAGGTCCCGAGGGCACGGTCTGGCCGGTTCCATACGGCGGCGTACCCGAGGGGTAGGCGGCTCCACCGGACCGCTTGGGCCCGGAGGACGAACTGTCGGTTTCACGACTCAAGGCAGGTTCTCCCGGTTGGCTCCGCCGCCCGTCATACCGTGCGCGGGCAGCTCGGCGGCCCGTCCACCATACTGGCCGCCGCCCGGACGCAACTGACCCCCGGGATTCAGGGGTTCCCCGAAGCCCCCGCCGGACCCCTCCGGAGCGACCCGCGAGCCCCCGTGCGCCCCTCCCCCGTCACCTCTACCAAGTCCGACACCACGTCACTTGGCGGGCCGCCCGGCCGAAACCGATCCCTCCACCGGGCCGTGCATCGTGGCGCACATCACAGCGAGCACCGTTCCACCCAAAAGGTAGGCGTACATACCGATTCCGGACGAACTCAACAGGAAGTCGCCCTCGGGGCGCGGGGCTCCGAGCATCACGTACGAGAGGAACCAGCCGCCGGCCGCCCCGCCCACGCCGAGCCCGACGCCGAGGGCGATGCGGCCGCCGAGGAAGAGCCCGAGGACGGCCAGCAGGCCGAGCAGCAGCCCGCCGGGGAACCACAGGTCCAGCGCCAGCCAGCCGGCCAGGCCGGTCAGCACGCCGAGCACCAGCAGGCCCAGGGCGCCGGCGATCCGGCCCGGGGTCAGTGCCGCGGTCATGCCCCGACCCCCGCGAAGAGGTCGTGCTCGCGCCCGCCCGCCGTCACTCCCTGCTCGCCCGCGACGAGTTCGTAGTACTCGCGGGTGAACAGGGGCTGCGCGAGGTCGTTGGAGAGGGCGAAGAAGGTTCCGTCCACGGCGATCTGGGTGGCGTGGGCGCGCATCGCGGCCGCCTTCGCCGCCACCAGCTCCCGCGGGGCCTCGATCTCGGTGGTGATCCGCTCGTCGGCGACCACCCCGGGGATGTCCTGCGGGGCGGCGATCCCCGGGAACGGCGACTCGGCTCCGGCGGCGCGCAGTTCGGCGAAGCCCTCCTCGACCACCGAGAGCGGGACGCGGTTCCAGTAGACCTTCGCGATCCCGTGCGGCCGGCCCAGGTCGCGCCGGTAGGTGCCCTCGGCGGCCAGTTCGGCGGCGCGCGTGGCGACCCGGTGGGCCTGAATGTGGTCGGGGTGCCCGTATCCGCCGTTCGGGTCGTAGGTGACGAGCACCTGCGGGCGCACCTCGCGGATCACCTCGACGAGGTAGGCGGCGGCCTCGTCCACGTCGGCGGACCAGAAGGCCCCGGGGCGGGTGTTCTGCGGGGCGCCCATCATCCCGGAGTCCCGGAAGCGGCCGGGGCCGCCGAGGAACCGGTGGTCGGTGACGCCGAGTTCCGCCATGGCCTCGGCGAGCTCGCGAACGCGGTGGGCACCCAGGGTGTCGTCGCGGTCGGCCGCCAGGTGGGCGAGGCCGGGCGGGATGACCTCACCCTCCTCGCCGAGGGTGCAGGTCACCAGGGTGACGTGGGCGCCCTCGGCCGCGTACTTGGCCATGGTGACGCCGTTGTTGATCGACTCGTCGTCCGGGTGCGCGTGCACGAGGAGCAGCCGACGGGCGGGAAGACCGTTCATGGGCCTACCCTACGAGCTCGACCTCAGAACTTGAGGCCACTGATCATGCTCGCCACGTTGGACGTGAGCTGGCTGAGGGTCGGGGCGATGGTCGAGCTCGCCAGGTAGAAGCCGAGCAGTACGCAGACCACCGCGTGTCCCGCCTTCAGGCCCGACCTGCGGACCAGCAGGAAGACGACGATCGCCAGCAGCACCACGGCCGAGATCGAGAGTGCCACGGCGGTTCACCTCCACGTCGAGCGGACATCGGTACGCGCATTCGTGCTCGGCAGGACTCATACCCACCGTGCGCTACGGATCATAACTATCCGTACCAGCGCATCGATCGAATTCCGGCAGCACGAGGGGCGCACGCCGCGCATGGGCTGGGTCACACAGAAGGCCGGTCGGAGAGCTCCTAAGCCTCTCCGACCGGCTGTCGGCACCCGCACGGCCGCACGTCACACAGGCTGCATGCCCCAGATCTCGGGGCAGAAACGGTCAAGTTGCCTGCATGTTAACCGAGTTGCCCCTACGAGCTCCCCCACCACACGGGTCGGCCGGGGACGGCCGCGGGTGGCCGGAAATCATCGCCCGCTCGACGGCCACGGCGCGGCGGGGCGCATCCGGCGGGATCCGCTCGGCCGTGCGCCCCGAACGGCCGCCCTGCGCCGGGTCATACGCCCCCCGCGTCCCCGGTGCCGCCGGGCTGCTCCCCCGCGTCCTGCGGGGGCGACGGCGGCACCACCTGCTTCTCCGCCGCGAAGTGACAGGCCGAGGGGTGGGCCGCCGGGCCCGAGGGGAAGACCGCGGGGACGGCGAGCAGCGGCACCTCGTCCGTGCAGCGCTGCTGGGCCTTCCAGCAGCGGGTGCGGAAGGGGCAGCCCGAGGGCGGGTTGGCCGGGGACGGGACGTCGCCGCTGAGGATGATCCGCTCGCGGTGGGCGCGGGCCTGCGGGTCCGGGACGGGCACGGCCGACAGCAGCGCCTGGGTGTAGGGGTGCGTCGGGTGGTCGTAGATCTGCGCGTCGGTGCCGATCTCCACGATCCGGCCCAGGTACATCACGCCGACCCGGTCGGAGATGTGCCGGACGATCGACAGGTCGTGCGCGATGAACACGTAGGACAGGTCGAAGTCGCTCTGGAGCCGGTCCAGCAGGTTGATCACCTGGGCCTGGACGGAGACGTCGAGTGCGGAGACCGGCTCGTCGGCGACGATGATCTCGGGCTGGAGGGCGAGGCCGCGGGCGATGCCGATGCGCTGGCGCTGGCCGCCGGAGAACTGGTGCGGGTAGCGGTTGATGTACTCGGGGTTGAGGCCGACCACGTCGAGCAGCTCCTGCACCTTGCGGCGCCGGTCGCCCTTCGGGGCCACCTCGGGGTGGATCTCGTACGGCTCCCCGATGATGTCGCCGACCGTCATGCGTGGGTTCAGCGAGGTGTACGGGTCCTGGAACACCATCTGGATGTTGCGGCGCACGGCCTTGAGGGCCTTGCCCGACAGCTTCGTCAGGTCCTCGCCCTTGTACGAGATCGAGCCGGCCGTCGGGCGTTCCAGGTTGACCAGCATCTTGGCGACGGTGGACTTGCCGCAGCCGGACTCGCCGACGATGCCGAGGGTTTCGCCGGCCCGCAGGTCGAAGGAGACCCCGTCCACCGCCTTGACCGCGCCGACCTGCTTGCGGAAGACGATGCCCTGGGTCAGCGGGTAGTGCTTGACCAGGTCCTTCACTTCCAGCAGGGACTCAGCCATGGAGGCACTCCTTCCAGAAGTGGCAGGCGCTGGTCCGCTCCCCGGGCGACCCGGTCACCTCGTACAGCGGCGGGACGTCGGTGCGGCACACGGCCTGCGCCATCGGACAGCGCGGGTTGAAGGCGCAACCGGGCGGGATCCTGAGCAGGTTCGGCGGCAGGCCCTTGATGGCGTAGAGCTCCTGGCCCTTCTGGTCCAGGCGCGGGATGGAGTCCAGCAGGCCGCGGGTGTAGGGGTGGGCGGGGGCTTTGTAGATGGCGTGGACGGGGGCCGCCTCGACGATCCGGCCCGCGTACATGACGGCGATCTTGTCGGCCACGTCGGCGACGACGCCGAGGTCGTGGGTGATCAGGATCAGGCCCATGTTCAGCTCGCGCTGGAGCTCGGCCAGCAGGTCCATCACCTGCGCCTGGACGGTGACGTCGAGGGCGGTCGTCGGCTCGTCCGCGATGATCAGCGAGGGCTCCAGGGCCAGCGCCATGGCGATCATGATGCGCTGGCGCATGCCGCCCGAGAACTGGTGCGGGTAGTCGCCCACCCGCTCCTTCGCCGCCGGGATCTTCACCCGGTCCATCAGCTCGACGGCCTTGGCCTTGGCCTGCTTGCGGGACATCCCGCGGTGCACTTCGTACATCTCGCCGAGCTGCGCGCCCACGCTCAGCACCGGGTTCAGGGAGGACAGCGCGTCCTGGAAGATCATGGCCATCTCGGCGCCGCGGACCTTGCGCCGTTCGTCCTCCTTCATCTTCAGGAGGTCCTTGCCCTTGAACAGGATCTCGCCGCTCGTGATGCGGCCCGGCGGCATGTCCAGGATGCCCATCACCGCCTGGGCGGTCACCGACTTGCCGGACCCCGACTCGCCGAGCACGGCGAGGGTCTCGCCCTCGTCCACCGAGTAGTCGACACCGTTGACCGCCTTCGCGACTCCGTCGCGCGTCTTGAATTCCACGTGCAGGTCGCGGACTTCGAGCAGCATGTGCGGGGCTCCTCAGCGCAGCTTGGGGTCGAGGGCGTCGCGCACCGCGTCGCCGAGCATGATGAAGGCGAGCACTGTGAGGCTCAGCGCGCCCGCCGGCCACAGCAGCATGTGCGGGGCGTTGCGGATCTGCGAGGCGGCGTTGGAGATGTCGATGCCCCAGGAGACGGTGGGCGGTCGCAGGCCCACGCCGAGGAAGGACAGGGTGGCCTCCAGGGCGATGTACGTGCCCAGGGCGATCGTGGCGACGACGATGACGGGTGCGATGGCGTTGGGCGCCACGTGCCGCAGCAGCATCCGGCCGTTGCCCGCGCCGAGGGCCCGGGCGGCCTGGACGTAGTCGTTCTGTTTGGCGGTGATCACCGAGCCGCGGGCGATGCGGGCGATCTGCGGCCAGCCCAGCAGCACGATGAAGCCGACGACGGGCCAGACGGTGGTGCTGGTGACGACGGACAGGAAGACCAGGCCGCCGAGGACCACGGGGATGCCGAAGAAGATGTCGGCGACCCGGGAGAGCAGCGAGTCTCCCCAGCCCCCGAAGAAGCCGGCGAGCCCGCCGAGGAGGGAGCCGAGCAGGGCGGCGCCGAGGGTGGCGCAGACGCCGACGGTGATGGAGGCGCGGGCTCCGTAGACGGTGCGGGTGTACACGTCGCAGCCCTGGGTGTCGTAGCCGAAGGGGTGGCCCGGGGACGAGCCCTGCTGCGATTTGGACAGGTCGCACTGGAGCGGGTCGCCGCTCGCGATGAGCTGGGGCCAGATCGAGATGACGACGAGGAAGAGGATCAGCAGGGAGGAGAGGAGGAAGACGGGGTTGCGGCGCAGCTGGTGCCAGGCGTCCGACCACAGCGAACGGGCCTTCTCGGAGGGGCCGGCGGGCCCCGGGGGGCCGGGCACCTTCTCCAGGCTTTCGGCCTCTTCCAGGGCCAGATCCATCACTCCACCCTGACCGGTCGGGGACATCGCCTCGTGCGGCCGGGGACCGACGGGGTCGTAGCCGTGCTCTTCGGGGCGCTCGGGACGCTCGGGGTCGGGCTCAGGCATAACGGATCCTCGGGTCCAGGACCGCGTAGAGCAGGTCGACCAGCAGGTTCGCCAGCAGGAAGACGATGACGAGGATGGTCACGAAGCCGACCACCGTGGGTGAGTTGTTGCGCAGGATGCCCTGGTAGAGCTGGTAGCCGACGCCGTGGATGTTGAAGATCCGCTCGGTGACGATGGCCCCGCCCATCAGGGCGCCGATGTCGGTGCCGATGAAGGTGACCACCGGGATCAGGGAATTGCGCAGCAGGTGCCGGGTGATGACCCGGCGCCGCGGCAGGCCCTTGGCGACGGCGGTGCGGACGTAGTCGGCCTTGACGTTCTCGGCGATGGAGGTGCGGGTCAGCCGGGTGACGTAGGCGAGTGAGACCAGCGCGAGCACGATGCCGGGCAGGATCAGCTCGCTGAAGGGGGCGTCCGGGGAGACGGTGGGCCGTACCCAGCCCCATTTGACGCCGAAGACGAACTGGAGCAGGTAGCCCGTCACGAAGGTGGGCACGGAGATCACCACGAGGGTCATCACCAGCACCGAGGTGTCGACGGCCTTGCCCCGGCGCAGTCCGCTGACCACACCGAGGGTGATGCCGATGACGATCTCGAAGAAGATCGCGACGATGGTCAGGCGCAGGGTGACGGGGAAGGCCGAGGCCATCAGCTCGGTGACGGGCTGGCCGTTGAAGGCGGTGCCGAAGTCGCCCTGGAAGATCTGGCCCATGTAGTGCAGGTACTGCTTCCACAGGGGCTGGTCGAGGTAGAGGTCCTTGCGGATGCGCGCGGCGGTGGCGGGGTCGGGGGCCTTGTCGCCGAAGAGGGCCGCGACCGGGTCGCCGAGCGCGTACACCATGAAGAAGATCAGGAACGTGCTGCCGATGAACACCGGGATCATCTGGAGCAGCCGCCGGATCACATAACGTCCCATGGACTGCTCCAGGATCGATCCGAAGGTCGGTCAGCTGACCTTGATCTGGTCGTAGACCGGGACGCTGAACTGGTTGAGCGTCACGTCCGAGATCCGCTCGGAGTAGCCGGCGCTGCCGTTCTGGTACCAGAGCGGGATCGACGGCATCTGCTCGGCGAGGATCTTCTCGGCTTCCTGGAACGTGGCGGTCGCCTTGGCCGCGTCGCTCTCACGGTTCGCCTCGTCGACGAGCTTGTCGAACTCCGGGTTGCTGAACTTCCCGTAGTTGGAGGAGGCGCCGGTGTAGTACAGCGGCTGCAGGAAGTTCTGGATCAGCGGGTAGTCGGCCTGCCAGCCGGAGCGGAAGGGGCCGGTCAGCTTGTAGGAGCTCTGCTGGTTGCGGAAGTCGGCGAACGTGCCGACCGGGTTGACCGTGCAGACCGGGCCCTCGCCCAGCGCGTTGTTGATGCTGTTGCAGACGGCGTCCATCCACTCGCGGTGCGAGCCGGTGTCCACGTTCGAGGTCAGCGTGACCTTGCCGCCGGGGAGTCCGCCGCCCTCCGCGATGAGCTTCTTGGCCTCGGCCGGGTCGAAGACGCAGGCGTCGCCGCAGACCGTGGCGGAGAAGCCGCCCTTCTCGCCGAGGGCCGGCGAGGTCCAGTCCTTGGCGGGGGTGCGGGTCTCGCGGAAGATCTGCTGGGTGATCTCGTCGCGGTTGATCGCCCGCGAGATGCCCTGGCGGACCTTCTCCGAGCCCGCCTTGCTCCACTGGGGGTCGTACAGCGGGAAGGTGAGGGTCTGGATGATGAGGGCCGGCTGGTTGATGTACCGGTCGCCGAGGTCGTTCTTGACGTTCTTCAGCTGCTGCGCCGGGACGTCGTCGACGAGGTCGAGGTTGCCGGAGATCAGGTCGGTGTAGGCGGTGTTGTTGTCGGTGTAGACCTTCAGGTCCACTCCGTTGTTCTGCGCCTTGTCCTCGCCGGTGTACGCGTCCCACTTGCGCAGCTTCATCCCGGTGCCCTTGGTGTACGAGTCCACCGTGTACGGGCCGTTGCCGACGGGCTTGTTCAGCCAGCCGGCGTGGTCGGTGAAGAAGGCCTTGGGCAGCGGGGAGAAGGCCTGGTAGCCGAGGGTCTCGGGCCAGGTGGAGAACTTGTCCTTCAGGGCGACCGTGAAGGTCTTGGGGTCCTTGACGACCAGTCCGGACATCGTCTTGGACTTCGGCTCGCCGGACTCCGGGTGCACGTCCGCGTAGCCGACGATGTCGGCGAAGAACGGCGAGTTGTTCTGCTTGTTGCGCACGTCCGCGCCGTAGTTCCACGCGTCCACGAAGGACTGGGCGGTGACGGGCTCGTCGTTGCTGAACTTCCAGCCGTCCTTCAGCGTGATCGTGAAGTTCTGGCTGTCGGTCGTCTCGATCTTCTCGGCGAGCATGTTGTTGGCCTCGCCCGTCTTCGGGTCGTACCGCTTCAGACCCCGGAAGAGCATGTCGAGGACCTTGCCGCCCTGCACCTCGTTGGTGTTGGCCGGCTCCAGCGGGTTCTGCGGGTCACCCCACGAGGAGCTGACGATTCCCGCGCCACCGCCCCCGCCGCTGTCGCTGTCCCCACCGCAGGCCGTCGCCGCGAGGGCGACGGCCACCGCACAAGCGGCCCACTTGGCGTGGGTGGCTCCGCGCATGAAGTGCCTCCTATGGTCCCAAGACTCGCTTGGGGCCAATGTCACCCGTTATGGGGTTCCCCGCACTTCTGGTTGGACCGATTGCACCCGTGCGTCCGCCGCCTGTCACCCGTGCGAGTGCAAAGGCAGCTCCCAGGTTTCCACCGCGTAGTGCAGGCCCATGCCGTGCGCCTCGTACAGGGCGAGGGCGCCGGTCTCGTTGTGGGTGTCCACGCCGAGGCCCACGGTGTCCCGGCCGCGGGCCGCGTAGACGGCGAAGCCGTGGCGCAGCAGGAAACCGCCGATGCCGCGGGCCCGCGCGTCCTCGCGCACGCCGAGGTGGCTGACCCAGCCCATGCTGGTGCGGTCGTCGCGGGTGAGGAGTACAGCTACGTCGCCGAGCTCGGGCAGGCTCGCGATCCACACCAGGGACCAGTCGAGCTCCCGGGCGTCGAGGTGGTCCAGCCAGGGCTCGTAGGCGCGCTCCACATGGCCGTAGTGCGCGGCGAAGGTCTCCTCTACGAGGGCGTGGGCCCGGCGGCGGTCGGCCTCGTCGGCGCCGCAGTGGCGCAGGACGAGCCCCTGCGCCGGGACCGGGGGGAGGTCGGCGGCCGGGTCGAGGGCGCGGGTCAGCACGTGGTAGCGGCGGACACCGCGGTAGCCGCGTGCGGTCAGCAGGGAGAGGTCGAGGGTGGGCTTCACGTTGAGCTGGATCCGCAGCCGGGCCGGCTCCGCCGGGGCGGCGGCGGCCAGCTCGCGGGCCCGGGCTTCCATGAGTTCCAGCAGGCGTTCGGCGGCTTCGGAGTGCTCCGGTCCCGGCAGCACGTAGTGGTCCCCGTCGACGCGGCCGGGGCCGGAGTCGTTCCAGACCAGGGCGTAGGCCACGAGCCGGCCGTCCCGGAAGGCGAGCCAGGAGTCGGTGGCCAGGTCGATCTCGGGGTGGTTGAGGTCGGCCTCGACGGTGCCGAGGTCGGTCTCGGGTCTGCCGATCTCGATGATGTCGACGGCGTTGAGCAGGGCGCAGATCTCGGACGCGTCCCCGGGCCCTGCGGGCCGGACGGTGAGCGGCGGGTGCGGTTCACGCATCCGCTCACTGTCCGGGGGCGCGGGGTGCGAGCGCAACCGCCTTTGCCCGCGGCGCCGCCGCCGGGGCTCCGCCCCGGACCCCGCGCCTCAAACGCCGGCGAGGCTGAGATGCGCCCGCGCCGGCCCCCGTAGGAAACGGCAGGGCGCCCGGCACCGGAGGAATCCGGTGCCGGGCGCCCTGAACGCCGTACGGCAGCGTGCTGCGCGCCGAGCGCCACGCGGGATCAGACGGCCAGAATGGCCCGCTCCTCCGCGAAGTGGCACGCCGACTCGTGCGCCGCGTGCGTGTCCTGGCCCTGGAAGCGGGTCGGGATCGCCAGCAGCGGCTCCTCGGTGGAGCACTTGTCCTGGGCCTTCCAGCAGCGGGTGCGGAAGCGGCAGCCCGACGGCGGGTTGGCCGGGGACGGGACGTCACCGGTGAGGATGATCCGCTCGCGGTTCTCGCGGACCTCGGGGTCCGGGACCGGGACCGCCGACAGCAGCGCCTGGGTGTAGGGGTGCGTCGGGTGGTCGTAGATCTGCGCGTCCGTGCCGATCTCGGCCATCTTGCCGAGGTACATGACGCCCACGCGGTCCGAGATGTGCCGGACGATCGACAGGTCGTGCGCGATGAAGACGTAGGAGAGGTTGAACTCGTCCTGCAGCTTCTCCATCAGGTTGATGACCTGCGCCTGCACCGACACGTCGAGCGCGGAGACCGGCTCGTCGCAGATGATGATCTCCGGGTTGAGCGCGAGGCCGCGGGCAATGCCGATGCGCTGGCGCTGACCGCCGGAGAACTGGTGCGGGTAGCGGTTGATGTACTCCGGGTTCAGACCCACGACGTCCAGGAGCTCCTGGACCTTGCGGCGCCGGTCGCCCTTCGGAGCCACCTCGGGGTGGATCTCGTACGGCTCCCCGATGATGTCACCGACCGTCATGCGCGGGTTCAGCGAGGTGTACGGGTCCTGGAACACCATCTGGATGTTGCGGCGCACGACCTTGAGGGCCTTGCCCGACAGCTTGGTGATGTCCTGGCCCTTGTAGAAGACCTCGCCGGCGGTGGCGGTCTCCAGGCTCATCAGGAGCTTGGCGACGGTGGACTTGCCACAGCCGGACTCGCCCACGATGCCGAGGGTCTCGCCCTGGTAGAGGTCGAAGGAGATCCCGTCGACGGCCTTGACCGCGCCGACCTGCTTCTTGAACAGGATGCCCTGGGTCAGCGGGAAGTGCTTGACCAGGTTGCGGACCTGGAGGATCGGCTCGCGCTCGGGGGCGTTCTTGGTGAGCTCAGCCATGGAGCTGCTCCTTCCAGAAGTGGCACGCGCTGCCGCGACCGGGCAGCTCGGTGCCGTCCTGCGCGGTCACCTGGTGCAGCACCGGCACGTCGGTGCGGCAGATGTCCGTCGCCTTGGGGCAGCGCGGGTTGAAGGCGCAGCCCGAGGGGATGTTGAGCAGGTTGGGCGGCAGGCCCTTGATCGCGTAGAGCTCCTGGCCCTTCTGGTCCAGGCGCGGGATCGAGTCCAGCAGACCGCGGGTGTACGGGTGCGCCGGGTTCTTGTAGATCTCGTGCACCGGGGCGTTCTCGACGATCCGCCCGCCGTACATCACGGCGATCTTGTCCGCGACGTCGGCGACGACGCCGAGGTCGTGGGTGATCAGGATCAGGCCCATGTTCATCTCGCGCTGGAGCTCCGCGAGCAGGTCCATGACCTGGGCCTGGACCGTCACGTCGAGAGCCGTGGTGGGCTCGTCGGCGATGATCAGGTCGGGCTCCAGGGCCATCGCCATGGCGATCATGATGCGCTGGCGCATACCGCCGGAGAACTGGTGCGGGTAGTCGCCCACGCGCGCCTTGGCGGCGGGGATCTTCACCCGGTCCATGAGCTCGATGGCCTTGGCCGTGGCGTCCTTCTTCGACATGCCGCGGTGCACGCGGTACATCTCGCCGAGCTGGGCGCCGACGGTGTGCACCGGGTTCAGCGAGGACAGCGCGTCCTGGAAGATCATCGCGATCTTGGAGCCGCGGATCTTGCGGTACTCCTCGGCCGGCAGCTTCAGCAGGTCGGTGCCCTGGAACAGGATCTCGCCGTGCGGGATCTTGCCGGGGGGCATGTCCAGGATGCCCATGATGGCCTGCGCCGTCACGGACTTGCCGGAGCCGGACTCGCCGAGGACGGCGAGGGTCTCGCCGGCGTTCACGGAGTACGAGACACCGTTGACGGCCTTGGCGACGCCGTCGCGGGTGTGGAACTCGACGTGCAGGTCGCGCACTTCGAGAAGGGGCATGTCCTCCGGCGCCGAGCGGGGCGCGGGGACGTTCGAGGTCTTGTCGATGATGGTCAACGTACGCCCTTCCTCAGCGCAGCTTCGGGTCGAGGGCGTCGCGCACCGCGTCGCCGACCATGATGAACGCGAGCACGGTGATGCTCAGCGCGGCGGCCGGGAAGAGGAGCACGTGCGGAGCCTGGAGCCAGCGGACGGAGGCGTCGCTGACCATCAGGCCCCAGGAGATCTCCGGGGGCTGGACACCGATGCCGAGGTACGACAGGGCCGCCTCGGCGGAGATGTACACACCCAGGCTGATCGCGCCGACCACGATGACGGGGGCGACGGCGTTCGGCAGGATGTGCCGCATCGTGATGCGCCAGGAACCGGCGCCGAGGGCGCGGGCGGCCATCACGTAGTCGTTGTTCTTGTTCTGCAGCACCGAGGACCGCATGATGCGGAAGATCTGCGGCCAGCCGAGGGTCGCCAGAACGATCGAGACCGTCCACGCGTTGCCGGGCAGGGCGGACATGATCAGCATTCCGCCGAGGAGCAGCGGGATGGCGAAGAAGATCTCGGCGAAGCGGGAGAGCGCACTGTCGGCGATTCCGCCGAGCCAGCCGGCCAGCAGACCGAGGCCGCCACCGACGAGGATCACCAGCGTGGTGGTCACGACGCCGACGATCACGGAGTTCCGGGCCGCCCAGACGGTACGCGTGTAGACGTCGCAGCCCTGGATGTCGAAGCCGAACCAGTGGTCCGCGCTCGGGGTCTTGAGCGAGTTCTGCAGGGTGCAGGCGGTCGCGTCGAAGGGGCTGCCGTCGGTGAACCACTGCGGCACGGCCGACACGACCAGCATGGCCAGCACCAGCACGCTGCCGATGAGGAAGATCGGGTTGCGGCGCAGGTCCCGCATCGCGTCGGACCAGAGGCTGGCCTCGCGGTCCTTGCGCTTCTTGCGGTCGCCCTTGGAGACCGGGCTGCTCGTGGCAGGGGCTTCGGTGGTACGGGTGCCGGTCAACTCATCCCCCACCGTAGTTGTGTCACGCATAGCGGATCCTCGGGTCGAGCACGGCGTACAGCAGGTCCACCAGCAGGTTGGCGACGAGGTAGATGAGGACGAGAAGCGTCACACCGCCGACGACGACGGCACCCTGCTTGAGGTACACGGCTTGGGCGAGCGTGCCGCCGAGACCGTGGATGTTGAAGATGCGCTCCGTGATCACCGCGCCGCCCATGAGACCGCCGAGGTCTGCTCCGAGGAACGTGACGATCGGGATGAGCGCGTTGCGCAGCGCGTGGCGTCCGACGACGCGGCGGCGGGGCAGGCCCTTCGCGGTCGCGGTGCGCACGTAGTCGGCGCGCATCGTCTCCATGAGGCTGGTACGGGTCAGTCGGGCCACGTACGCCAGGGAGGTCGAGGCGAGGACGAACGCCGGGAGGATGTAGGCCCGCATTCCGTCGGCTTCGTTGAAGGAGACGGGGAAGAAGTCGATGCCCCAGGCGGTGTTGAGCTTCACGCCGAGCGTCAGCTGCAGCACGAAGCCGGTGACGAAGACGGGGATGGAGATGACCATCAGCGTGGAGAGCAGCACCAGCTGGTCGAGGAACTTCCCGCGGCGGAGCGCGGCCATGATGCCGGCGAGCACGCCGACGATCGCCTCGATGACGAAGGCCATGATGGCGAGGTTCACCGTGTACGGGAACGCTTCGGCGATCAGGTCGGACACCTTGCGACCGGTGAGGGTTTCACCGAGGTCGCCCTGGAAGACGCCGCTGATGTAGTTCCAGTACTGCAGCAGGAACGGGTCGTCGAGGTGGTACTTCTCGCGCAGCATGGCTGCGACGAGCGGGTCGGCCTTCTTGTCACCCGCGAGGAGCTGAATCGGGTCGGCTCCAGGCATCTGGAAGGTGAGGAAGTAGATCAGGAACGTGGCACCGAGCAGAACAGGGATCGCCTGTATGAGTCGGCGGATGAGGTAGCGGCCCATCAGACCTCCAACAGAGAGCAGGGGGAAAGGGCAGGCAAGCGGAAACCTGATTCCGCTTGCCCGCCCCCGATGTCCCCTTGGTGAAGAGGGGTGTTAGTTGAGCTCGACCTTGGCCAGGTCCATGCGGCCCTGGGCGTCGATCTCAACGTTCTTCACGGACTTGGAGTAGGCCGAGGAAGACATGTAGGTGAAGACCGGGATGTACGGCAGGTCCTTGATGATGATGTCATCGGCCTGCTGGTACAGCTTGATGGCCTCAGCCTCGTTGGCGGTCTTGTCCGCCTGGTCCATCAGCGTCTCGAACTCTTCGTTGACGTAGGCGCCGTAGTTGGAGCCGTGGTCGATCGCGACCTTGGAGAAGATCGGACGGAGGTAGTTCTCGGCCGCCGGGTAGTCCATGGACCACGCCATGCGGAAGGCGCCCTTGTACTTCTGGTCGCCCAGCTCGGTCAGCATGTCGCCGAACTTGGTGAACGGCTTGGCGGTGACCTCGATGCCGAGGTTCGCCTTCAGCTGGTTGGCGACGGCCTCGATCCATTCCTTGTGGCCGCCGTCGGCGTTGTAGCCGAGCTCCAGCTTGCCCCCGGGGATGCCACCGGCCTGGGTGTAGAGCTCCTTGGCCTTGGTCGGGTTGTAGGTACCGACCTCACCCAGGGCGCCCTTGCGGTAACCCGGGATGATGGGGCTGATGAAGTCATCGGCCGGCTTGCGGGTGCCGTTGAAGATGGTCTTCGTGATGGCGTCCCGGTCGATGGCCATCGAGATGGCCTTGCGGATCTCGACCTTGCCGAACGCCTCGGCGTTGGTTTTCAGCGGGAGGCCGATGTAACCGACGCCCGACTCCGGCTTGTAGAGGTAGCGGTCGCCGAACTCCTGGGAGACGGTGGCCATCGCCGAGACGGGGAGCTTGTCGACGATCTGGATGGTGTCGGCGCGCAGGTCGTTGTACGCCGTGTCCAGGTTGTCGTAGATCTTGAAGGTGACGCCCTCGAGCTTCGCCTTGTCACCGGCGAACTTGTCGTAGCGCTTGATCTTGATCTGCTTGTTGTGCTCCCAGGCGCCGTCCATCTGGAAGGCGCCGTTGCCGATGGGGGCCTCGCCGAACTTCTTCGGGTCGGCCTCGAAGGCCTTCGGCAGCGGGTAGAAGGCGTTGTAGCCCAGCATCGTCTTGAACTGGGAGAACGGAGCCTTCAGCGTGACGGTGAAGGTCTTCTCGTCGACGACCTTCAGGCCCTTGAGCTCGGTGGCGGTGGGCTTCTTGTCCTTGCCCGGCGCCAGCTCCTCGGAGCCCTCGATCTTGTCGAAGAAGGGCAGCGACTCGGCGGCGTTGTCCTGGTTGGCACCCCAGTTCCAGGCGCGGACGAACGACTGCGCGTCGACCTTCTCGCCGTTGTGGAAGGTGTGACCATCCTTGAGCTTGATCGTCCAGACCTTCGAGTCCGTGGTCTCGATGGACTCGGCGACCGCGAGCTTCGGCTCGTTGGTCTTGTTGTCGTACTCGACCAGGCCGGAGAAGAGGGCGTTCAGAACCTCGGCGCCCTCGGACTCCGCGGTGTTCTGACCCACCAGACCGTGCTGCGGCTCTCCGAGCACCACGGTGATGTTTCCACCGGACTTGCCGGCCTCGTCCTTGCTGGTGCTGCAAGCCGTGGCAGCCATCGCCACGATGACGGCACCCGCGACCCACTTGGCGCTCGTTGCTCCGCGCATGGGTAATTGCCTCCTCAGGAGTCACTGTTGATACGTGAGGGTCCGGTTTCCGCTGACACCCCTGACAGCGAAATCCGGTCCCGTCGTGTGTGCTCGTGAGTCGGCGCTCCCCACAGCGTCTGACCCATTGACCCGAGCTCAATGGAGCCATCCTCGGGGACGCTCAGACGCTAAACCACACTTAAGTGGTCTCGTTTTCACAACATCACCTCATACCCAAAACCCGAAATCCGGACAAACGGATAGGAGACAGACACGTGCGAAACGGACGGTTAGCTCATCTTCCGGAGTGTCACGGTCGGTATGCGGACAGCAGAACGCAACAATCCGCTTGACAAAAGCGAACAGCCCCTCCCGTCACGGACAAGGTGACAGGAGGGGCTGCTGGGTTCTGCGGTGTTTCAGCCAACCCCCGTCGCCGCCCAAGCGGCGACTGGAGTGGGACGTGATGCTACTTGCCGGACTTGGCGCGCGACGCGGTGCGCGAGCGGTCCTTCTGGTCCAGGACGACCTTGCGGATGCGGACGGCCTCCGGGGTCACCTCGACGCACTCGTCGTCGCGGCAGAACTCCAGGGACTGCTCCAGGGAGAGCTTGCGGGGCGGCACCACGTTCTCGGTGTTGTCCGCGGAAGCCGCACGCATGTTGGTGAGCTTCTTCTCCTTGGTGATGTTCACGTCCATGTCGTCGGAGCGCGAGTTCTCGCCGACGATCATGCCCTCGTACACCTCGGTGCCGGGCTCGGTGAACAGGACACCGCGCTCCTGCAGGTTGATCATCGCGAACGGCGTGACCGCACCCGAGCGGTCGGCGACGAGCGAACCGTTGTTACGGGTGACCAGCGGGCCGAACCACGGCTCGTGGCCCTCGTGGATGGAGTGGGCGATACCGGTGCCGCGCGTGCCCGTGAGGAACTCCGTACGGAAGCCGATGAGACCGCGGGACGGGACGACGAACTCCATGCGGACCCAGCCGGAGCCGTGGTTCGACATGTTGTCCATGCGGCCCTTGCGGACGCCCATGAGCTGCGTGACCGCGCCCATGTGCTCCTCGGGGACGTCGATCGTCATGCGCTCGACGGGCTCGTGGACCTTGCCGTCGACCTCCTGGGTGACGACCTGCGGCTTGCCGATGGTCAGCTCGAAGCCCTCGCGGCGCATCTGCTCGACCAGGATGGCGAGCGCGAGCTCACCGCGACCCTGGACCTCCCAGGCGTCGGGACGCTCGGTGTCGAGGACGCGGAGCGAGACGTTACCGACCAGCTCGCGGTCCAGACGGTCCTTGACCTGGCGGGCGGTGACCTTGCGGTCCTTGACCGCGGACTTGGCGTCCGCGCCCTTGCCGCTGCCGCCGCGGCCGACCATCGGGGAGGTGTTCGTACCGATGGTCATGGAGATGGCCGGCTCGTCCACCGAGATCAGCGGAAGCGCGATCGGGTTCTCCGGGTCGGCCAGGGTCTCGCCGATCATGATCTCGGGGAAACCGGCGACCGCGCAGATGTCACCCGGGCCCGCCACCTCGGCCGGCTTGCGGGTGAGCGCCTCGGTCATCATCAGCTCGGTGATGCGGACGTTCGAGATGGAGCCGTCACGCTTGATCCACGCGACGGTCTGGCCCTTGCGCAGCTCGCCCTGCTCGACACGGACCAGCGCGATGCGGCCGAGGAAGTTGTCGGCGTCCAGGTTGGTGACGTGGGCCTGGAGGGGGGCCTCCTCGTCGTACACCGGGGCCGGGACGTGCTCCAGGATGGTGGAGAAGAACGGCTCCAGGTTGGTGCTGTCCGCCGGGACGGTGCCGTCCTCGGGCTTGGTCAGCGAAGCCACGCCGTCACGGCCGCAGGCGTAGACGATCGGGAACTCGATCTGGTCCTCGTCCGCGTCCAGGTCCAGGAAGAGGTCGTACGTCTCGTTGACGACCTCGTCGATCCGGGAGTCCGGACGGTCGGTCTTGTTGATGCAGAGGATGACCGGCATCTTCGCCTGCAGGGCCTTGCGCAGGACGAAGCGAGTCTGGGGCAGGGGACCCTCGGAGGCGTCCACCAGCAGAACGACCGCGTCCACCATCGACAGACCGCGCTCGACCTCACCACCGAAGTCGGCGTGGCCGGGGGTGTCGATGATGTTGATCGTGATCGGGGCCCCGCCGTCCTTGGGGTGATACTTCACCGCCGTGTTCTTGGCGAGGATCGTGATGCCCTTCTCACGCTCCAGGTCGTTCGAGTCCATCATGCGGTCGTCGAGGTGCTGGTGGGCGGCGAAGGCACCGGCCTGCTTGAGCATGGCATCGACGATGGTCGTCTTGCCATGGTCGACGTGGGCGACGATGGCGACGTTACGGATGTCGTGGCGCGTGGGCACTTCGGCGCTTCTCCCGGGATAGTGGATGGCGTCGCGTACGGTCCGGCACGCTCGCCTCGGCCGGGCGAAAACCTGCCACGGCCTTACCCCATGGTACGTCGCGCAGCGGGAACCGCCTGCCGGGGGGTCTGTCAAGAGGCCGGACGCATGAGTGCGGCCGAGGGCGGGGTGGGGTGCCTCGGGCGCCGGTGGGGCCGGTATTCGTGCGGGTCAATGGCCGGGTCAACGGATATCAACGACCTTGCCCGCCGGTGATCCGGCGGGCAAGGGACTTGAGTCACATCTGAGGTTCCGACCCTCCGGTCAACCGGGCAGGCACCTGTTTGTCACCACTTCTTACACATGTCTTCCGCTCTTCCGCTGTTCCGCTCTTCCGCTCTTCCGCTCTTCCGCGTGGCTACTTCTTCTTGTCCTTGCCGGTCGGCGGCTTCTTCCAGCCGATGTCCTGGAAGCGGGGGGCGCCGAGGCCGAAGGCGCCGGCGTTGGCCAGGCCCGGCTTGGCCGCCACCAGCTCCGGACGCTGGTAGAGCGGGATGGAGCCGGCCGCCGCCCAGATCCGGGCGTCCGCCTTGCGCATCAGCTCGCGGGACTCCTTCTCGTCCAGGGCGCTGACCGCCTGGTCGAAGAGCTGGTCGATGTGGTCGGTGCCGACCCGGGTGTAGTTCTGTTCGACGAGCAGCGAGCCGTCCGCGGCCGGTTCCGGCTTGGCGAAGATGGGCCGGGCGTCGGTCGCCGGGTAGGCGGTCGCGGGCCAGGAGTAGAGGGCCAGGTCGTACTGGCCGGCGGCGATGTGGTCCTTGAAGAAGCTGTCGTCGGCCACCTTGGTCGTCTCGGTGTTCACGCCGATCTGCTTGAGCATCCGGGAGATCCGCTCGCCGACCGTCCGCAGGGCCTCCGAGCCGGGGCCCGACGGGACCACGAACCGCAGGGTCAGCGGCTTGCCGTCCTTGGCCAGGACGGCGCCGGAGGTCCGGACGGCCCCCTTGGCCGGGGCCTGGGAGGCCTTGCCGGGCTCCTCGGCCGCGTCGGCGTCGCGGGCCGGGCTGCGCTTGCCGTCGTCGACGGCGGCCGCGGCGGCGGCTCCGACGGCCGCGGCCTGGGCGAGGAGGGAGTTCTCCTGCTGGGCCAGGAAGGGGGCCGGGGCCAGCACCGGGGAGGGCCGGGTACGGGGCGCGCCCAGGGCGAAGGCGTCGGCGTCGACGATCTCCCCGTCGGGTCCGTACGCCGCCACGCCCTCGGCCGCGGCTTCGACCGGGAGGCCGTACCCGCTGTGGCCCTCGGGGCCCTCGGGGCGGCTGCCGAGCGTGCCCGTGCGGTGGCCGGGGGCCGCGGCGGGGGCTTCGGGGACCGCGCCGGGGGCCGTGCCGGGGGCCACCGCGGTCAGGCCGGCGCTGCCGCGGGCCGCGGCACGCAGGTCGGCGGTGGCCGAGTGGAGCTCGCCGTTGCGCTGGTCGTCCTGGCCCACGATGTACAGGCCGTCGTTGCCGGTGCCCGGGCCCGAGGGGGTCTTCGAGTCGTCCTGCTCCGCGCTCTCCGGGCCGGCCTTGGCACCCGCCGGCTCGGTGATCTTCCCGCCGAGGCGCCAGCCGGCGTCCGCGAGCAGGGCCTGGGCCGCCTTGGTGTCCTGGCCGCCGAGGGAGTCGCTGTTGTCGGCGTACGCCTGCTGCCCGGCCAGGGCCACGTGGCTGCCGACGGGCTTCGCGGGCAGGCCGAGCGGCTTCAGCACGACCTCGGCGAGCGCCTTGCGGTCGAGGGCCCGGGCCACCGCCCGGCGCACCCGCTCGTCGGCGAGCGGGCCGGAGGCCCCGTTCAGGGCGAGCTGCGTGTAGGCCGGCTCCAGGGACTTGCGCACGGTGAAGGTCCGCAGCGCCGTTTGCTCGTCGGCGTAGCGGCTCACCGCCTCGGCGTGCTTCGCCCGGTTCTCCTTCTCCTCCGCGGCCTTGCCCTCGTCCGCGCCGAAGGCGAGCGCCCACGACAGGGTGGCCTGGGCCGGGGTCAGCGCGGCGGCCGGACCGTGCGCCGGGGCCCCGCCCTGGCCCGCGGCGCCGTTTGCGGGGGCGCCGGGGGCGCCCTTGCCGGGAGCTCCCTTGCCGGAGGCGTCCCGGTGGGCCAGCGCGATCCGGTCGGCGCCCGCCCGGTCGATCTCCGCCAGATCGAGCTTCCCGGTGGCGAGCGCGGCCGGCCGCTCCGCCCGGGGCACGGCCGTCAGGATCAGCGTGTCCAGCTTGGTCGGCGCGCCCCACCAGCGCGGATTGCGGGTCAGGGCCGCCGTGCCCGTCTTCTTGTCGATGGCACCGAGCGCGAAGGGGCCGGCGGTCACCTTCAGGGTGCCGCGGGCGCCCTCGTTGAAGGCGTCCGGGGCCCCGGTGACCTGCTTGGGGTAGAGCGGGGTGAACAGGGAGCGCCAGTCCGCGTACGGCTTGACGAAGGTGACCTTGACCTCCAGGTCGGTCTTGCCCCGCTCGATCTTCTCGATCCGCTCGTAGCCGGCGTTGCGGGCGGTCCAGTAGGCCGAGTCCTTGCCGTTCAGCGCCCGCCACTGCGCCACGAAGTCCGCCGCGCCGATCTCGCGGCCGTCGCTCCACACGGCCTGCTGGTTCAGCTTGTACAGGACGACCTGCTTGGGCTCCCGCTCGACGACCTCGGCCTTCTCCAGGTAGTCGGGATTGGCCACCGGCCGCCCCTTGGCATCCAGGACGAACAGCTGCGGCAGCACCGCTCCCGCGATCCGGGCGGTGGTGGCGTCGGCGTCGGCCTGGAAGGTGTTCAAAGTGTCCGGGAGGCTGTCCACCGCCCAGCGCAGCGTGCCGCCGTCGGCGACCTTCTCGCGGGCGGTCGCGTTGATGTCCTGTCCGGCGGCGGCCGGGCCGCCCTCGTCGTCACCCGCACCGCAGCCCGCGAGCAGCGGCAGCGCGAGGACTCCCGAGGTCAGCAGCGCCAAGGACCTGCGCCTTCTCTGGGACATGGGTGGTACCTCCGGGGCGGGGCGTGGGGGGATGCATGATCACGTTCGGCGGTATATGGAGCTGATCACACCGGTTGCCGAAAACCACTGAAATCGACGTCCCGCCGCACCCCTCGCAGCAGCCCCTCGCCACGCCGCGAACCCCACCCGTGCGGACCAATCCGGCTTGCGCGCCGAGGAGCGTTCCCCCGGGAGAGGGATGAGAATGGGGTGTAGGGAGGGGCGCACGGTTCACGCCTGCGCGCCCGCAATCGCTGCACGTCCCTTCACAACGGGGGACGGGAAGCGCGACACTCGCAGGCGCACATGAGCGTTGCCACCGCACGTTGGCGGAAGTGAGGGCAAATCATGTCCCTGCAAGACGATCTGACTGCCGTACGACGCAACCTGGACCAGCTGACCCGAAAGGTCGAGCAGCTGGAGCAGCAGGCCAAGCGCCAGAAGCCCGGGAGCTCGACGCCGGCGGCCGCCCCGGACCCGTCCCGCATGGTGACGGTCCCGGACACCCCGTACGACAGCTCGCTGTGGCAGGACGTCGACGACGAGGGCCTCGGCGCCCGCGACCGCCGCGCCCCCTGACCCACCGGTTGACCCACCGGCTGACCGACCGGCCTAGCGGCTGACCGGCTGACCGGCACCACAACCCCCGCACACCCCATCTGGCCCGGCCGCCCCGCGGCCGGGCCTCCTGGGCCACCCCTCATCACTCCACCCGGAGTCCCCTTTGGCCACAGGCACACAACCACCCCAGCAGCGGCCCGCCGGCGTCCACGACCCCTCGCGGGCCGCGATCGCTGCCCGGCACCTGCGCACCGACCGGTGGTGGCTGGCCCCCGCCGGCACCGCGGCCGGGCTGCTCGCCTTCATCGTCTACTCGACGTGGCGGGCCTTCGCGAACGCCGACTACTACGCCGCCCCGTACGTCTCCCCCTTCTACTCCCCGTGTCTCGCGGAGAACTGCGTCCCCATGCAGGGCGGGCCGAACTGGGAGATCTTCGGCAGCTGGTGGGGCCTGTCCCCCGCCCTGCTGATCCTGATCTTCCCGCTCGGCTTCCGGCTGACCTGCTACTACTACCGCAAGGCGTACTACCGGGGCTTCTGGGCCTCGCCGCCCGCCTGCGCCGTGGCCGAGCCGCACGAGAAGTACACGGGCGAGACCCGCTTCCCGCTGGTCTTCCAGAACATGCACCGGTACTTCTTCTACGCGGCGATCCCGGTCGCGGGCATCCTCACGTACGACACCGTGCTCACCTTCCGCGACGAGAACTACGCGTGGGGCCACATGGGCCTCGGGACGCTGCTGTTCCTGGTCAACATCGCGCTGATCTGGGCCTACACGCTGTCCTGCCACTCCTGCCGGCACATCATGGGCGGCCGGCTCAAGCACTTCTCCAAGCACCCGGTGCGCTACCGGCTGTGGGGCTGGGTCAGCCGCCTCAACACCCGCCACATGCAGCTGGCGTGGGCCTCCCTGATCAGCGTGGCCGCCTGCGACTTCTACGTGTACCTGCTCGCCAGCGGCGCCTTCAACGACCCGAGGATCTTTTGACATGGTTCAAGTCGACCGGCAGCAGTGGGACGTGGTCGTGGTCGGCGCGGGCGGCGCCGGACTCCGGGCCGCGATCGAGGCCCGCGAGCGCGGCGCCCGTACGGCCGTGATCTGCAAGTCCCTCTTCGGCAAGGCCCACACGGTGATGGCCGAGGGCGGGATCGCCGCCTCCATGGGCAACGTCAACGAGGGCGACAACTGGCAGGTGCACTTCCGCGACACCATGCGCGGGGGCAAGTTCCTCAATCAGTGGCGGATGGCGGAGCTGCACGCGAAGGAGGCCCCGGACCGGGTCTGGGAGCTGGAGACCTGGGGCGCGCTCTTCGACCGCACGCCCGACGGGAAGATCTCCCAGCGCAACTTCGGCGGCCACGAGTACCCGCGCCTCGCTCACGTGGGCGACCGGACCGGCCTGGAGCTGATCCGCACCCTCCAGCAGAAGATCGTCCAGCTCCAGCAGGAGGACTTCAAGGAGTACGGGGACTACGAGGCCCGGCTCAAGGTCTTCCAGGAGTGCACGGTCACACGCGTCTTGAAAGATCGCGGTCCCGAGGACGGGCAGCGGGTCTCGGGGACCTTCTGCTACGAACGCGAGTCCGGCCGCTTCTTCGTCCTGGAGGCCCCGGCGGTGGTCCTGGCCACGGGCGGGATCGGCAAGTCCTTCAAGACCACCTCGAACTCCTGGGAGTACACCGGCGACGGCCACGCGCTGGCCCTGCTCGCGGGCGCGCCCCTGCTGAACATGGAGTTCGTGCAGTTCCACCCGACCGGCATGGTCTGGCCGCCGTCGGTGAAGGGGATCCTCGTCACCGAGTCCGTGCGCGGCGACGGCGGGGTGCTGCGCAACTCCGAGGGCAAGCGGTTCATGTTCGACTACGTCCCCGACGTGTTCAAGGAGAAGTACGCCGAGTCGGAGGAGGAGGGCGACCGCTGGTACGAGGACCCGGACCACAACCGGCGTCCGCCCGAGCTGCTGCCGCGCGACGAGGTGGCGCGGGCGATCAACTCGGAGGTGAAGGCGGGCCGCGGGTCCCCGCACGGCGGGGTCTTCCTCGACGTGTCCACCCGGATGCCGGCCGAGAAGATCAAGCGGCGGCTCCCTTCCATGTACCACCAGTTCAAGGAGCTGGCGGACGTGGACATCACGGCGGAGCCGATGGAGGTGGGCCCGACCTGCCACTACGTGATGGGCGGGATCGCGGTCGAGTCCGACACCGCGGCCACCGTCGGAGTGCCGGGGCTGTTCGCGGCGGGCGAGGTCGCGGGCGGGATGCACGGCTCGAACCGGCTGGGTGGCAACTCCCTCTCCGACCTGCTGGTCTTCGGCCGGCGGGCGGGGCTCCACGCGGCCGAGTACGCCTCCGCGGCCGGCGCGCGGCCCTCGGTGTCCCAGACGGAGATCGACGCGGCCGCGACCGAGGCGCTGGCCCCCTTCCACGCCGCCGAGGGCGCGGAGAACCCGTACACCCTGCACCAGGAGCTCCAGACGACCATGAACGACCTGGTCGGCATCATCCGGCGGGCGGGCGAGATGTCCGAGGCCCTGGAGAAGCTGGCGGGTCTGCGCGAGCGGGCCGCCCGGGCCGGGGTCGAGGGGCATCGGCAGTTCAATCCGGGCTGGCACCTCGCCCTGGACCTGCGCAACATGCTGCTGGTCAGCGAGTGCGTGGCCCGCGCGGCCCTGGAGCGCACCGAGAGCCGGGGCGGGCACACCCGCGAGGACTGCCCGGCGATGGAGCGGACCTGGCGCCCGGTGAACCTGCTCTGCCGCCCGGTCGACCCGGTCCCGGAGGATCCGGGGGCCGACCGGATCGAGCTCACCAAGGTCCGCACCGACCCCATCCGATCCGACCTGCTCGCGCTCTTCGAGAAGGAAGAGCTGGTCAAGTACCTCGCCGAAGAGGAGCTGTACGATTGACTTCTTCCACCCCCCTATGGGGAGGGGATTCCCACCCTCGCGGGTGGGGTTTCCTGCTTCGACACGGACCGCCCCGACCGAGAGATGGACTCTCGTTGAGGTCTAACATCCGTTCCACAGGCAGTGACCGCCAGCCCGGCGGCCAGAAGATTCAGAGCTGCGTTCTCGTCCCGGTCGTGGGTCGTTCCGCAGTTCTCGCACGTCCACTCGCGGACATCCAGGGGCATAGCCTCGGCAAGTGCCCCACAAACGGAGCACCGGCGTGTGCTGGGAAACCATCGGTCGACGGTGATCAGCTCACGCCCGTACCAGGCCGCCTTGTACTCCAGCATGGTCCGCAGCTCGCGCCAGGCCGCGTCATTGATGGCGCGGGCGAGCTTGTGGTTCTTGAGCATGTTGCGGACGGTGAGGTCCTCGATCACGAGCGTTTGGCTTTCGCGCACGAGTCGAGTTGTCAGCTTGTGCAGTTGATCCCTGCGTCGGTCGGCGATCCGCGCGTGGATCCTCGCCACCCGGACGCGGGCCTTGGCCCGGTTCTTGCTGCCCTTCTCCTTCCGGGCCAGCGCCCGCTGCGCACGCGCCAGCCGCTCCCGGTCCCTTCGTTCGTGCTTCGGGTTGGCGACCTTCTCGCCAGTGGAGAGGGTGACCAGGGCCGTCAGCCCGGCATCGATCCCGACCGCGTTCGTGGTGGCGGGCATCGGCGCGGGGGTGTCCTCGCACAGCAGCGAAACGAACCAGCGTCCCGCACTGTCCCGGGAAGCTGTGACCGTGGACGGCACCACACCCACGGGCAAAGGCCGGGACCACGCGATTTCGAGCGGGTCGGCCATCTTCGCCAGCGTCAGCCGACCGTCGGCGTACCGGAACGCACTGCGCGTGTACTCCGCCGAGGCCGGCGACTTCCGCTTCGACTTGAACCGCGGAAACCTCGACCGTTTCCCCCAGAACGCCACGAATGCATTCTGCAAATGCCGCAGAGCCTGCTGGAGCGGAACCGAGGACACCTCGGCAAGGTAGGCGAGTTCCTCGGTCTTCTTCCACACCGTGAGCATTGCCGATGTCTGCCCGTAGCCCACCCGCTCCCCACGTACCGACCATGCCTCGCTACGGGCGGCCAGAGCAAGGTTGTAGACCTTCCGCACACATCCGAATGTCCGCGTCAGCTCAGCAGCCTGCGCGTCCGTTGGATAGAAGCGGTACTTGAACGCCCGCTTCACAGAAGAAGCCCCCACGCCCTGGACGCTAGGGCCGGTCAGAATCCGAACACAAGCCCAGGTCAGAGCATCACGCAGCGACATTTCGCCGTTGCGCGACTCCGAGCCGCAGATGCGTTTCCTTCCCCGGCTGAAGCCGGGGGTTTCCACGCAAGGAGAATGGGATGACCACGTACGACGCGAGCTTCCGGATCTGGCGGGGCGACGCGGAGGGCGGGGAACTGCGGGACTTCACCGTCGAGGTGCACGACGGGGAGGTGGTCCTGGACATCGTCCACCGGCTCCAGGCCACCCAGGCCTCGGACCTGGCGGTGCGCTGGAACTGCAAGGCCGGCAAGTGCGGCTCGTGCAGTGCGGAGATCAACGGACGGCCGCGGCTGCTGTGCATGACGCGGATGTCGACCTTCGAGCGGTCCGAGACGATCACGGTCACCCCACTGCGCGCCTTCCCGGTCATCCGGGACCTGGTGACGGACGTGTCCTTCAACTACGCCAAGGCGAGGGAGGTCCCGGCCTTCGTACCGCCGGAGGGGGTGGCCCCGGGCGCGTACCGGATGCAGCAGATCGACGTGGAGCGTTCGCAGGAGTTCCGCAAGTGCATCGAGTGCTTCCTGTGCCAGGACACCTGTCACGTGGTGCGTGACCACGAGGAGAACAAGAGCGCCTTCGCCGGTCCGCGCTTCCTGATGCGGGTGGCGGAGCTGGACATGCACCCGCTGGACGCGGCGGCGGAGGCGGGCCTGGACCGCAAGCGCACCGCGCAGGAGGAACACGGGCTCGGCTACTGCAACATCACCAAGTGCTGTACGGACGTCTGCCCCGAGGGCATCAAGATCACCGACAACGCGCTGATCCCGCTGAAGGAGCGGGTGGTGGACCGCAAGTACGACCCGCTGGTGTGGCTGGGGAACAAGATCGGGCGGCGGTCCGGCACCCCGTGATCCACGGCGGCCCCCGTACGTGAGGTCACGTACGGGGGCCCGCCGCGGGCCTCAGCCCTGGGAGTGGTTGATGACGTTACCGTTGGAGCAGTTGTTCTTGTGATTGCCCGTCCAGTCGCTGAGAGCGGGGACCACGGCGAGCTCCTGGACGCAGACGTCGGCAGCGGTGAAGTTCCAGTTGTTCGCGGCGTTCACGCCGCTGCCGAAGTTGCTGTCGTTGCCGTCGTCGGCGTGCGCGGGGGCGGCGAGGCTGAGGGCGGCCACGGCGAGCGCGGCGGCGGAGATGATCTTCTTCATAGGCTGCCCAACGACGCGGCCGGCGTGCGGGTCACTGGTGATTGCTCCAGGTGCGGGAGATCGAAACCGCCCATAACCTCCCAAATGTGATCCCGCCGAGAAGTAAGACGCGCAGCAGGTCGAGAAGACGGTCGAGAACCGCGATATGCGTACGGGCCGGGCTCGCCTTGGCCGCCGGACTGCTGACGGTCGGCGGCTGGGGCCTGGCCCAGGCCCCGCCCGCGCGGGCGGACGACCCGGTCACCCTGTCGCAGCAGGGGCAGATCACCGACCGCGTCGGGGCGCTCGGCGACCGGACGCCGGCCGTCACCGCCGCGCTCGGCGAGCTCTACGCGGACCGCCGGATCCAGCTCTTCGTGACGTACGTGCGCGACTTCTCCGGGCGCTCCGCCCAGAGCTGGGCCGACGCCACCGCCGAGAAGAACGGCCTGGGCCAGAACGACGTCCTGCTGGCCGTGGCGACCGGGGCCCGCCAGTACGCCTACTCGGCCGCCGTCGACTCCGGTTTCACCGAGCAGCAGCTGGCGGAAGTGGCCCGGGTCGCCATCGAGCCGGCCCTGCAGCAGAACGACTGGGCGGGTGCGGCCATCGGCGCGGCGAAGGGCTACGACGCCGTGCTCGGCGGGCAGCCCGTGCCCGCGCCGGCCATCACTCCGGGCCCCGCCGATCCCGGCGGCGCGGCGAGCGGGGAGAGCGGCGCGGGGGACTACGTGCTCCCGGTGATCGCGGTCGGCGCGGCCGGGGCGCTCGGGGCGTACGCGTACACCCGCCGCAAACGCTGGATCTCCTCGGGCGGCCGGGGCACGAAGACCGGTCCGGGCTGGCCGGAAGGGGCGCCGGACCGGCTCCCGCTGCCGGAACTGGACACCAGGGCCAAGGCCCTGCTGGTGGAGACCGACGACGCGCTCCGCACCAGCACCGAGGAACTCGGCTTCGCCTACGCCCAGTTCGGGGAGGAGGCGGTCGGCCCCTTCACCGAGGCCGTGGAGTACGCGAAGGGCGAGCTGACGCACGCCTTCCGGCTGCGCCAGCAGCTCGACGACGCCTACCCGGAGGACGACGCGACCCGGCGCCGGATGCTGGACGAGATCGTCGCCCGCTGCACCGAGGCGAACCGGCGGCTCGACGCCGAGTCGGCGGACTTCGACCGGCTGCGGGACCTGGAGAAGAACGCCCCGCAGGCCCTCGCCACCGTGGAGGAGCACTTCCGGGCGCTGACCGGGCGCACCACCACGGCCGAGGCGACCCTGACGGCGCTGGGGCGGCGGTACGCGGACTCCGCGTCCGCGCCGGTGGCGTCCAACCCCGAACAGGCCAAGGACCGGCTGCTGTTCGCCACGACCAGCCTCGGCGAGGCCCGGGCGGCGATCGGGGCGGGCGACAACGGCAAGGCGGCCGTGCACGTACGGGCCGCCGAGGGCGCGGTGGACCAGGCGGCGACCCTGGTCGACGCGGTCGAGCGGCGTGCGCAGGAGCTGGCGGAGGCCGCCGGGAAGCTGCCGGGTGCGCTGAACGAGACGGAGACCGACCTGGCCGACGCCCGCGGGCTGCTGACCGGCACCGCGGAGGGCACCTCCACGGGCGACCTGCGAGGCCGCATCGGCCGGGCGGAGGCCGTACTGGCCGACGTACGGCAGGAGGAGTCGGCCGGCCGGTACGACCCGATCGACGCCCTGCGCCGGATCGAGGAGGCCGACGCGGCCCTGGACGAGGCCCTGGCCGGGGCGCGGGAACAGGAGTCGGGCCGGCAGCGGGCAGTGGCCCTGCTCGACCAGGCCATGCTCTCGGCGCGCAGTGCGATCGGCGCGGCAACGGACTACATCACCACCACGCGGGGCGCGATCGGCAGCCAGGCCCGCACCCGGCTGGCGGAGTCCGGGCGCCACCTGGAGCGGGCCGTGGCCCTGTCCCCGTCGGACCCGGCGGGGGCGCTGGCGGAGGCGCAGCAGGCGGATTCCCTCGCCCGGCAGGCGCAGGAGCTCGCGGAGGCGGACGTACGGGCCTACCAGGACCCGTACGCGGGCAGGCGCGGCGGTGGCGGCGGCCAGGGCGGCGCGGTGCTCGGCGGGATCATCCTCGGCGAGATCCTGCGCGGCGGCGTGGGCGGCTTCGGCGGGGGCCGCGGCGGCGGGGGCGGGGGGTTCGGGGGCGGCTTCGGCGGCGGGGGCCGCGGCCCGGGCTCCTTCGGCGGCGGCGGAACCCGCGGCCGCATGGGCGGCGGCGGCCGCTTCTGAAGCGCGTTCGACCTCGGTAACGGACCATCACCCTTCACCAGGAGAGACCAGATGAGCAAGCAGACCATCCTCGGCCGCGTCACCCAGCTCGCCAAGGCCAACATCAACGCCCTGCTGGACCAGGCCGAGGACCCGCAGAAGATGCTGGACCAGCTCATCCGCGACTACACGAACAACATCTCGGAGGCGGAGCAGGCCGTCGCGACGACCATCGGCAACCTCCGGATGCTGGAGGCGGACCACAAGGAGGACGTGGAGGCGGCCGCCGAATGGGGCTCCAAGGCGCTCGCGGCGAGCAAGAAGGCCGACGAACTGCGGGCGGCGGGCGGGGCGGCGGACGCCGACAAGTTCGACAACCTCGCGAAGGTGGCGCTGGGCCGGCAGATGCAGTCGGAGAAGGAGGCCAAGACGGCGGAGCCGACGATCGCCGCGCAGACGGAGGTCGTGGACAAGCTCAAGTCGGGCCTGGACTCCATGAGGAACAAGCTGACGGAGCTCCAGGCGAAGCGGGACGAGCTGGTGTCCCGGGCCAAGACCGCGCAGGCGCAGAACACGATGATGGACGCGGTGAAGAACATCGACGTCATGGACCCGACGAGCGACCTGAACCGCTTCGAGGAGAAGGTGCGGCGGGAGGAGGCCATGGCTCTGGGCAAGCAGGAGCTGGCGGCGTCCTCGCTGGACGCGCAGTTCGAGTCCCTCGACGACCTGGGCAAGACCTCCGAGATCGAGGCCAGGCTCGCTGCGCTCAAGTCCGGCCGCGCCGCGTAGTCCCTCCCGGGGTGGGTGCGGGGGCCGCTGCGCGGAGCCGGTCCCCTACCCGCCCTTCCACCGTTCCCCGGTGCTCCGCCCCGGACCCCCGCGCCTCAATCGCCAGCGGGGCTCAGAACACGGCGCTCCGCGCCCGCGCCTCAAACGCCGGCGGGGCTGGGATTGCCCTCCGGGCAACCCAGCCGCCGGAGGGCGCACCAGGCAGCCGGCATCGGCCAAATCCAGCCCCTCCGGCGCTTGAGGAGCAGGGTCCGGGGCGGAGCCCCGGCAGCGGCGCTCAGCCGGACAGGCCCGCCAGGCGGGCCCCGGTGGCGGCGCGGACCTCGGCGGTCTCCATCGCGTCGTCCCGCAGGACCGCGAGCCGTGCCAGGGCCTCCGGCCCGTCCGGCGCCTCGGCGATGCCCAGCAGCCGGGCCCCCTCCTCGCAGTCCCACAGGGACTCGGTGTGCGTGTAGTCCAGGCCGTCCCGGTCGATCGGTGTGAGTGCCCGCAGATAGTCGGGCCGCTCCAAGGAGTGCGGGGTGCGCAGCCAGAACCGGCGCAGCACGGGCACGGCTCCGCCGGCGTCCGGCCCGAACCGGGCGAGCCGCTTCGCGGTCGCGTAGGGGCCGCACCAGTCCCGCTCCCGCCACTGCTTCTCCAGCTCCGCCACGAGCTGCGGGATCACCTCGGAGCCGAGGTGGTCGCCCAGTACGTCCGCCCCCAGCCGGGCCAGCCATTCCCGCTCGTCCCGCGCCCACCGGCGCGCGGCCGGCACCGCGAGGGCGCCCAGCCCCTCGACGGCCTGTATGAGGCCGGGCAGCGCGAACCTGCCGTCCGGGCGGCCGAGCAAGGGCACGAGCGGGATCAGCCCCTCCTCCGGTGCCCGGCGGGCCAGTTGACGCAGCACGCCGATCTTCTCGCCCTCGCCGCTATCGGCGTCGGTCAGCAGGGCGAGCAGCTCCTCGCCGCTCCGGTCACCGAGCGTCTCGCGGGGCAGGTCCGAGCAGACCTGCGTCTCGATCCCGAACCGGATCCACGGCTCGGAGGGCCACGGCAGCTCCGTCTCCCCGCGCATCCGGGACCATGCGACCTCAGCCAGGTCCTCCCGCCACTCCACCGGCCAGAGGTCCGCGATCGACTCCAGTACGCAGACCCAGTGCGCGCCCTCGCGAACATGGGCCCGCAGTCCCTCCCTGGCCTCTTCCGATCCACCGACCGCGAGCAGCTCCAGCACTTCGGCCGCCCGCATGCAGTCGTCCTCGTCCCCCGCCAGCTGCGCGACCACGGGCGCCGGGGAGAGTGACAGGTCGCGGAGCAGCCGCGCGTGGTAGAGGGCTCGGTCGTCGATCCCGTCCCAGCGCCAGTCCCGCCGGATCACCTCGTACACGAGCGGGGCGGCTGCCGCCGGGTCCTGCAGGGCCCGTACGGCGCCCAGGCCGCGGCCGCGCTGGAGCAGCCCGCGCAGGGAGTCGTAGGGGGCGTACTTGTTTGCGTCTTCGTCGCTCATCGCCCCGCACCCTGCCCGCCGGGGCACGGGGCTGCCACTGGTTATCCGTACATGTTCAGCAGCTGCTCCGCCGAGAGTTCCGACACCGCCTCCGCGGTCGCCCCCGGGAGCGGGAGCTCGAACCAGACCGTTTTGCCGCGGTGCGTGCGCCGCGTGCCCCAGCCGGCCGACAGCAGGCCGACCAGCTGGAGGCCCCGGCCGCCCTCGTCCGTGTCGCGGGCGCGGCGGCGTCTCGGCTGGACCAGGTTCGCGTCCCAGACCTCGCAGACGAGGGTGCGGTCGAGGAGGAGGCGGAGCCTGATCTCGCCCTCGCCGTAGCGCAGGGCGTTGGTGACGAGCTCGCTCACCAGGAGTTCCGTGGTGTCCAGGAGGCCTTCGAGGCCCCATGCCGGCAGTTTGCCGCGGGCCAGTTCCCGGGCGCGGCCCACCGAACGGGCCTCGCGCGGCAGCTGCCAGTCGCCCACGGCGTCGACCGGGAGCCCCTGTACGCGGGCCATGAGGAGGGCGATGTCGTCCTCCCCGTGCCGGGTGTCCAGGGTGTTCAGGACGTGGTCGCAGACGTCCTCCAGCGGGCGGACCGGGTCCGCGAGGGCTTCGCGGAGGCCGCGCAGGCCCTCCTCCAGGGGGTGGTCGCGGGATTCGACCAGGCCGTCGGTGTAGAGGGCCAGCAGGGCGCCCTCGGGGAGTTCGACCTCGACCTCTTCGAAGGGTTCGCCGCCCACCCCGAGCGGCATGCCCGGCGGGACCTCCAGGAGGAGCGCGGGCCGCGGCCTGCCGGTCTCGTCGGGGGGCTCGACCAGCACCGGCGGCATGTGGCCCGCGTTGGCGATGGTGCAGCGTCGGGTCACCGGGTCGTAGACGGCGTAGACGCAGGTGGCGAGGTACACCTCCGAGCGGTCGGCGTCCCGCGAGTGCAGGGCGGCCCGGGAGGCCTGCTGGGAGCCGCCGGGGGCGCCGAGTCCGCGGGCGATCTCGTCGAGCGCGGTCAGTACCTCCGCCGGTTCCAGGTCCAGCAGGGCGAGCGTGCGGACGGCGGTGCGCAGTTCGCCCATGGCGACGGCGGCGCGCAGGCCGCGGCCCATCACGTCGCCGACGACGAGCGCGGTGCGGTGCCCGGGCAGCTCGATGACGTCGAACCAGTCCCCGCCGACCTCGGTCGCCGCGTTCCCGGGGAGGTAGCGGCAGGCGATGTCCAGGCCGGCCGCCTCCGGGTCGCCGGGGGGCAGCAGGCTGCGCTGCAGTATCAGTGCGCGCTCGTGCTCGCGCCGGTAGAGGCGTGCGTTGTCTATGCAGACGGCGGCCCGCGCGGCGAGCTCCACCGCGACGGCCCGGTCCCGTTCGCCGAAGGGTTCGCTGCCCTTCGTACGGGAGAACTGCGCGAGCCCGACCACCGTGTCGTGGGCGACCATCGGCACGACGAGCGTGGACTGGACGAGGTCGTCCGGCCCGCCGCCCTCGATCAGCCGCGGCCGGGCCGTGCGCAGTGCGATGGAGCCGGGCGAAGCGGCCGGGTAGCGGTGGATCTCCCCTACGGAGACCAGCGCGCCCGGGCCGGACAGCGGCGCGTCCGAGACCGCCGAGGCGAAGGCGACCCGCCGCAGCGGCGCGGACGGGGCCCGCGCCGGGCCCTGGCCGGGGAGGCTGGGCACCCCGGGGCCCTGCGGGCGGGCGGGGCGGTCGTCGTCGCCGAGCAGCAGCCCCTGGTAGAGGTCGACGGCCGCCAGGTCGCAGAAGCCGGGGACGGTGACGTCGAGGAGTTCGCGGGCGGTGGTCTCCAGGTCGAGGGAGTTCCCGATGCGGTGCCCGGCCTCGTTGAGGAGGGCGAGGTTGCGCCGGACTCCGGCGGCCTCGCGGGCGGCGAGGTGGCGCCGGGTGACGTCGGTGCCGATGCCGGCGACTCCGATGGGGCGGCCGGTGCCGCCGTGCACGCGGTAGAGGTTGATGGACCAGTGGCGGTTCTCGCGGCTGCCGGGGGCGGCTCCGGTGATCCGGAGGTCGGTGACGGAGTCCCCGGTGTCCAGGACCCGGCGCAGGGCCTCGACCATCCGGTCGGCCTCGTCCCGCGGGAGGTAGTCGTGCACGGTCCGGCCGCGGTGCTCCTCGGCCGCGCCGCCGAAGACGGCGGCGAAGCGGCGGTTGGCGCGCTGCACCGTGAGGTCCGTGCCGAAGAGGAGGAAGCCGAAGGGAGATTGGCCGAATATGGCCTGCGAGGCCGCCAGATCGGATTCGATCCGGCGCAGCGCGCGTACGTCGACCACGACGCACAGCGCGGCCCGGTCGGCGCTCTCGGTCTGGGTGGGCATCACGTAGATCTCGGCCACCCCGTGCGCGCCGCCCCCGCCCGGGATCCGGAAGGGGATCAGGCCCGTCCACTCTTTGCCGTCGAGGATCTCGGAGACCCGGCGGTGGGCGTCGGCGCGGAGCTCCGGCGGCATGAAGGCGTCGACGGGGTCGCGGCCGACGGCCTGGGCGGCGGGCAGCCCGAAGAGTTCCTCGGCGCGCAGGCTCCACTGGTCGATGAGCCCGTCGGGCCCGATCGAGAACGACGCGACCTTTATGTAGTCATATATCGAGCCAGGTGGACTGCTGTGCCACAGGGCGTCGTGCCATGTTTCGCGAGGCACGCTGGTCTGCTGTGCCTGCGCAGGTATCTCGCTCACGCGACCGTCCCCTCCAGCTCACCGCAACCGGACCGGCCATGACCGCAGTATTCAGCACCACGGCCCTGCTCGGCACGGCGTTCACGATCACAAAAAGGTCCCGTTAGTTTCGAGCCACGTCACGTGATCTCACCTTGTTACTCACCAGGAAGAGCCAACTCGAACCACACAGTCTTGCCCGACTTCCCGTGACGGGTCCCCCAGCGCTGTGAGGAGACGGCGACGAGGTGCAGTCCCCGGCCGCCTTCGTCGTCGGGTTCCGCGACCCTTTCGCGGGGCGGATCCGGAAGCGGATCGGAAACTTCCACGAGCAGTGCGGCCCCGCCCGCCGGGCCCTCGGCGGCTGGATCACGCCGTACCAGCCGGACGCCGATGGGGCCGGACGCGTACCGCAGGGAGTTGGTGACGAGCTCGCTGACCAGCAGGACGGTCACATCGCCCACGGCCTCCAGGCCCCAGTCCCTGAGGGTGCCGCGCACGGCGTGGCGGGCGGTGCGAACGGCACCGGGCTCGGCGGGGAAGGCCCATTCGGCACGTTCACCGTCTGTGTCGATCACGCCGATCACTTCCCGGGCCATCAGCGACCCCAGTCCGGTTCGTCTGTGACGAAAGGGGGACGAGATAGGGACTAATAGCGACATACCCGATATTCGAGGCGTCGTACCACCCGATCCTCCACCCACCGGCGCACTGTGGCGCAGACGGACCAGCGCGCGAGCGTCACGCGCCCCCGTCGGTGCTCACGCCGGCGCTCGCGTCAGTGCTCGCATCCGCCGGCTGCGCGTCGATGCCCTCGCCGCGCAGCCGGCGGCCCGCCTCGGCGACCGCGGGCCGGTCCTGGTCGAGCCAGTCCACCGACTCCAGCTCCTCCGGGCCGAGCCAGCGCAGTTCGTCGTGGTCCTCCAGCGGCGCCGGCACCCCGGACAGCAGCCGGGCCGTCCACACGTGCAGGACGAGGCCGGGCTTCAGCGGCCACTCCCCCGGGATCCGCTCCAGCGGTTCGGTCTCCACGCCGAGCTCCTCGCGCAGCTCGCGCACCAGCGCCTCGGGGACGGATTCACCCGGCTCGGCCTTTCCGCCGGGCAACTCCCAGCGTCCGGCGAGCTCCGGCGGTGCGCTGCGGCGGGCGGCCAGCAGGCGCCCCTCATGACAAAGGGCTCCGCCCACGACCACTCGTACAGTCATGGACGGAGCCTATGTCAGCACTCACTCAGTTCGTCGTGGCGGTCTGGCCGATCCGCTCGACCCAGTAGAGCTGCTTGTGTCCTCGGTCGTCGAGGCTGTCGACGACCTTCTGGGCCTCGGCCCGGGTGGGATACCGGCCCACCCGGTAGCGGTTGCCGTTGTCGTCCTGACGTATGACCAGCCACGGGAGCAGGGCACCGCTGTCGTTCATCGCGTTTCACCCTCCGCCGACGTACCTGCCCGGGAAACCGCATTGCGCATATGCCCGAGCTTACGCCCGACCTTTACGCAGCGGATACGGTTTTTCACGAAGAGGTACCTCGCGGGCGTACTCATCCGGCCATGTGTACGAGTGGGCCGTGCGCGCCGGTTCAGACGGGGCGTACGGGGCGCACGGAGGGCATCGGCAGGATCACCGCGCCGCCCGTCACCTCCTTGCGGCAGGCATCCCCGCAGGTCGCGTCGAGGGAGCAGCAGAGCGAGCAGATCGGGCCCGACTGGACGGGGCAGTCGGCGATGTCGGGGAGTTCGTACGCCGTCTCGCAGACGGAACAGGTGTGGGTGGCGGTGACGTCCTCGACCTCGGCGTCCGGCCCGTTCACGGTGTTCGGCCGGGCCAGGTAGTACTTCCCCCTGGTCATCCAGGCGATCAGCGGGCACAGCACGAGCGCCAGCCCGGCCGCGATGAAGGTGGAGAAGGCCTCTACGTAGGTACCGAACAGTCCGAAGAAGGCGAGGATCGAGACGGTGGAAGCGATCACCATCGCGCCGAAACCAGCCGGGTTGACCGCGTAGAGGTACGCCCGCTTGAACTCGATGTACGGCGGGCTGAGCCCGAGCCGCTTGTTGATCACGAGGTCTGCGGCGACGGCGACGATCCAGGCGATGCCCACGTTGGAGTAGAAGCCCAGCAGCTTGCCGAGCACCGCGAACATGTTCAGCTCCATCAGTGTCAGCGCGATGCCGAGGTTGAGGAAGATGTACCAGACCCGGCCGGGGTGGCGGTGGGTGACGCGGGAGAAGAAGTTCGACCAGGACAGCGAGCCGC
Organism: Streptomyces sp. NBC_01351; assembly: GCF_036237315.1. Taxonomy (GTDB): domain Bacteria; phylum Actinomycetota; class Actinomycetes; order Streptomycetales; family Streptomycetaceae; genus Streptomyces. The sequence continues at coordinate 3,016,562 of NZ_CP108356.1, forward strand.
TGTACGCGTTCGTCACGTTGATCTTGATCTGCGAAACGATCACGAAGAGCGCGGCGGCGGGCAGCGCGAGACCGCCGAGCCAGGGGCGCAGGGCCTCGATCTGCGGGGCGATCGGCTCCAGGGCGTGCGTGGCGCCCACGGCTTCGAGGGCGACGAAGGCGAGGAAGGCGCCGCCGAGCTGCTTGGCCGCACCGATGATCACCCAGCCGGGGCCGGCGGCGAGCACGGCGAGGTTCCACTTGCGGCTGTTGGCGGGGGTCTTGGCGGGCATGAACCGCAGGTAGTCGGCCTGCTCGCCGATCTGCGCGATGAGGGAGAGCGCGATGCCGGTCCCGAAGCCGAAGCCGATCCACGAGAACCCGGAGCCGGCGCCCTGGGTCCCGCCGAAGTCGGCGAAGGCGCCCCAGGCGTCGGGGGCGTGGAAGGCGAGCACCAGGAAGGGGAGCACGAGCCCGACCAGCCAGATCGGCTGGGTCCAGGCCTGCACCTTGGCGAGCGCGCCCATGCCCTTGAACACGATCGGGATCACGATGAGGGTGGTGATCAGGTAGCCGATCTCCAGCGGGAGGCCGACCGCCTGGTGCATGGCCTGGGCCATGATCGAGCCTTCGAGCGCGAAGAAGATGAAGGTGAAGGAGGCGTAGATGAGGGAGGTCAGCGTGGACCCGAAGTACCCGAATCCGGCGCCCCGGGTGACGAGGTCCATGTCCAGGCCGTACCTGGCGCACGCGCGGGCGATCGGGATGCCGGTCAGGAAGATGATCACGGCGGCGGCCAGGATCGCGGCGGCGCCGCTGGTGAATCCGTAGGCGAAGACGATGGACGCCCCGATGGCGAAGTCGGCGAGGTAGGCGATGCCCCCGAGGGCCGTGCCGGCGACGGTGCCCGGGCCCCAGCGGCGGAAGGAGTGGGGCGCGTATCTGAGGGAGTAGTCCTCGCGGCTCTCGTCCGCGGCCAGTTTCGCGTAGCTGCGCTTCGCCTTCTCGGGGGCGGGGGCGGGGGCGGCGGTGGCGGTGTCGGTCATGGCGTCCGACACTAGGCAGCCTTTGTGACGCCCCGTCACCCATGAGTGTTGCCCGGGGGTTACACCCTCCGCACCCCCTGTCCGCTGTCCGGTGCGGCACCGCTGTCGGCGGCGCCGCACCCGCTCACGGCGGGCTCAGCGGACCGGGAGGTGGTACGACAGGCGGTACCGGTCCGCCGGGATCACCACGTCCGCCGTCTCCACGGCGCGGCCCGACGCGTAGTACGTGCGGCCGATCACCAGCACCACGTGGCCCGGGACTCCCCCCAGCAGCACGAGCTCCTCCGCCAGGCCCGGCCGTGCGCCGACCTCCTCGACCACGTTGTCCACGACCACGTCGATCGCGGCCATCCGGTCCACCACCCCGGAGCCGCCCAGCGGGCCCTCCTCCGGGAGCATCACCGGGGTCCGGCCGGTCACGGCGAGCGGTTCCCAGGAGGTGGACAGCATCATCGCCTCCCCCGCGTCCCGGAAGACGTACCGGGTCCGCATCACCCGCTCGCCCGGCTCGACGCCCAGCCGCTTCGCGATCTCCGTCGGCGCGGCCGTCTGCTCGCTGTTCGACTCCCACGTGCCCCGCACGCCGGACTCCGCCTGCTCCTGCCGGAACGGCGTCGACGCGCCGCCCGTGCGGTAGCCGGAGCGGGCGACCCGCCGCGGGACCGGCTGTTCGCGTACGTACGTACCGGACCCGGACCGGCCCTCGACCAGGCCCTCCGCCATGAGGACCTTGCGCGCCTCCAGCGCCACGGTGTCCGAGACCCCGTACTCCTCACGGATACGGGCCTGCGAGGGGAGCCGGGCGTGCGGGGGCAGGGAACCGTCGACGATCTTCCGTCTCAGGTCCCCGGCCACGCGCAGGTACGCCGGCTGCTCACCGAAAGTCACTGGCCACTCCCATCAGGTTGACAGACAGCTACACCCTGGCAACCAACAGTTGTAGACCGCAAGCAAGGGCCAGAGTTTCACCCGAAGTGATGAAGCCTGGTCACTCAAACCCGTTACCGCGCGTTACCGGGACGACGCCCCGCCGACCTCGCACCCACCTGACACCGACCTCACACCGACTCGTGCGAGGGCCTCCCGCCGGAGTCCGGTTCCGGGCGCACCGGGTACTCCTCCAGCCACGGCGGCATGTCCGTCGACAGCCCGTAGGCCCCGCGGAGCGCCTTCTCCGTCTCCGGAGACATCGCGACCAGCGCCCGGCCCCACTGCTTGTCGAACTCCGCCGCCGTCTTCGCCTGCGAGGCCCGCTGCCACGCCGTACGGGCCGCCTCGATCTCCTTGAGCTGCGCCCGGGCGGGCTTATCCATGCCCGGCAGGGCCGTGTGCCCGCCCACCGCCTTCGCCTCGTCGCCCAGCGCCGCGTGCACCTCGCGCGCCCACGCCTGGTGCTCGGCGAGGGCCTCTTCGAGCTCCTGCTCGGGCTGCCGGGTCAGGACGAACTCGAAGGCGTTCGCCGCCCGCAGGAAGGCCACCTGCTCGGGCTTCAGCGTGCCGGCGTCCTGGCGCAGGCTGCCCTTCTGCTCCTTGCCCGTCGTCCCGATCACGCACACCACCCGCCGGTCCCCCTGGCGCCAGGACTCGCGCGAGGGCGCGTAGTAGAACATCTCCACGTAGGCGGGCAGGGCCCAGGTGTCCATCGCGTACTCGTCCTGCGCCTTCCAGCACGCGTCCTCGTGGGCGCGGTCCGCCTCGGTCGACCCGGGGGCCGCCTTTTGGTCCGTCGCCTTCGACTCGGTCACCTCCGCGTGGTGCGGCTTCCCGCAGTCGATCTTGTACATCAGGGGGTGCTCGTCCATCAGGTCCCCGCGCGGGACGTTGAAGCAGTCGCCCGCCCGCAGGTCGTCGACGTCGATGAGCTCGCCCTCCGCGTCGGTGAGCTCGTTCGCCGACTCCAGCCCGTGGAGGACCGCCTTCGAGACCCGCTCCGCGGAGACCGCCACGACGCCGGTCATGAGCACCGACACCACCAGGCCGACGATCGCCAGGGCCTTGCCGGTCCCGCCCTTCTTCCCGATCTGTACGAGGGCCACGACGCCGAAGACGATGCCGAGCGGCGGCACGCACAGCAGGCCGACGAGGAGCGAGGCGAGCGCGAACCCGTTGAGCCCCGGCTGCTGTTGTCCGTACCCGGGCCCATACCCGGGCCCGTACCCGGGAGGCGGGCCCCACCCCGGCTGCGGCGACGGCGGGGCCCAGGGGTGGCCCGGTCCGGGGGGCGGTATCGGCGGGGTGCTCACAGGGGCGGACTCCATGACGGGACGGGCGTCGGCAACGGGGCGGGACGGCGTCGGCGGGGCGCGAACGAACGCGCGCATAGTACGCAGCGGGGGCGACCGGTCCTTCGGTCGCCCCCGCCCTGTTCACCGCTCCGCGTACCCGATCAGTACGCCCGTTCCTCGCTCCTGCTCAGCCCTGATCGCTCAGAACTGCAGCGCCCAGGAGTCGATCTTGCCGGTGTCGATGTTCGCGTTGTCGTTCACGCGGAGCTTCCAGACGCCGTTGGCGACCTCGGACGAGGCGTTCACGGTGAAGGTCCGGATGATGTTGTCCGCGCTGCCGCCGGCCCGGTTGTGCAGGACGTAGACGGTGCCGTCCGGGGCGATCAGGTCGACCTTCAGGTCACCGGTGTAGGTGTGCTTGATGTCGACCGGGACGCTCAGGGTCGCCGGGGCGTTGCCCGCGACTCCGCTGACGGTGATCGGCGACTCGACGGTCGAGTTGTCGTTGATCGCGTAGTCGGCGGTGTTTTCGAAGCGCGGGCCGGGCGGGACGGTGCCGCCGGCGCCGACGAAGAGCAGCCGGTTCGGGGAGCCCGTGCCGGGGCTGGTCACCACGTTCGGGGTGGACGCGCTCACCAGGCCGTCGCGGACCTGGACCGGAGTGCTCGCCGGGTTCTGCGAGAGGTACAGGGCGGCCGCGCCCACGACGTGCGGCGTGGCCATCGAGGTGCCGGAGATGGTGTTGGTGGCCGTGTCGCTGGTGGCCCACGAGGAGGTGATGTTGGAGCCCGGCGCGAAGATGTCCAGGATGCTGCCGTAGTTGGAGAAGCTGGACTTGGCGTCGGTGTTGGTGGTGGAGCCCACCGTGATGGCCTCGGCGACGCGCGCCGGGGACTTGGTGGAGGCGTCCGTGGACTCGTTGCCGGCCGCGACGCCGTAGGTGATGCCGGAGGCTATGGAGTTGCGTACGGCGGTGTCGAGCGCGGAGTCGGCTCCGCCGCCGAGCGACATGTTCGCCACGGCCGGCTTGACCGCGTTCCGGGTCACCCAGTCGATGCCGGCGACGACCTGGGCGGTCGTGCCGGAGCCCTGGTTGTTGAGGACGCGGACGCCGACGATCTTGGCCTTCTTGGCCACGCCGTACGCGCCGCCGCCGACGGTGCCGGCGACGTGGGTGCCGTGGCCGTGGCCGTCCTGGGCGGTGTTGTCGTTGTCGATGGCGTCGTAACCGTAGGTGGCGCGGCCGCCGAAGTCCTGGTGGGTGATGCGGACACCGGTGTCGATGATGTACGCGGTGACGCCCTCGCCGGCCTTGTCCGGGTAGCTGTAGCTCTGGTTCAGCGGCAGCGCCCGCTGGTCGATGCGGTCCAGGCCCCAGGACGGCGGGTTGGGCTGGGTGGCGTCGGCGCGGTCGACCGTGAAGACACGGTTCTGCACGACCGACTGGACCGCCGGGTCGGCGGCGAGCTTTCTGGCCTGCGTCTCGGAGACCTCGATCGAGTAGCCGTTGAGCGCGGCGCTGTAGACCCGGTCGATCTTGGCGCCGTACCGCTTGGCGACGGCCTTGCCGCTGTCGGCGGTGGAGCGGGCGGCGGAGTCCTTCAGGGTCACGATGTAGCTGCCGGAGACGGATCCGGGGGCGCCCGCGTTCTCGATGACTCCGAGCGCGCCGGTGTCGGCGGCGGAGGCGGGTAGCGCGGCGGCGGCGCCGAGCGCGAGGGCCGCGACTGCGGTCGCGCTGATGCCGGCGATCTTCCGGCGGGTGTGACGCACGGACATTGAGGGTCCTCCTCATAGGTGGTGCGTTGCGGGGGGTGAGGCGCGCAGCCATCGGAGCACACCGCAAGAAGAGCGGTGTTTAGCCATGCCCATGACAAAGCATTCGGCCCAACGGGCTGTCGCCTCCGAAAGGTTGACCCACCTTCACAGCCGCCCACAAGAGGACGGTCGACACGTAACATCCGTGCCATACGTCCGCCATGATCGAGAAAAGGCACTCCGCACATGACTCACGCACTGCCCGGCTACGTGTGCTCCGAGGACGGCACGCGCGCCGACGCCCGGACGGCCCCCTGGTGCTGCCCGTTGTGCGGCGGCCCCTGGGACCTCGACTTCGCACCGGATCCGGCCAGTCCGCTGGAACCGGCCGCCGGGCCGAATTCGCTGTGGCGGTACGGGGCCGCGCTGCCGCTGCCGGGAGCGTTCTCCGTCACGCTGGCGGAGGGGCACACTCCCCTGGTGCCGCTGGCGGAGCGGGTTCACGCCAAACTCGACTTCCTGATGCCGACCCTGTCGTTCAAGGACCGGGGCGCGGTGATGCTCGCGGAACTGGCACGCCGGCTGGCCCCGGCCCGGGTCGTGGCCGACAGCAGCGGCAACGCGGGCACCTCGGTGGCGGCGTACTGCGCGCGGGCCGGGCTGGATTGTGAAGTTTTCGTGCCCGAGGGCACTTCGGAGAAGAAGACGGAGCAGATGCGGGCGCACGGCGCCGTCGTACGGGTCGTCGCGGGCGGCCGCGAGGCCGCGGCGGAGGCCGCCCGGGGGGCGGCCGACGGGCCGGGGGTCTTCTACGCGAGCCACGTCTTCAACCCGTACTTCCTGCACGGTACGAAGACGTACGTGTACGAGATCTGGGAGGAGCTCGGCGGCCGCCTCCCGGAGGCCCTGGTCGTCCCCGTCGGCAACGGCACCCTGCTGCTGGGGGCCGCGCTGGCCGTGGAGGAGCTGGCCGGGCGCGGGGTGCGGCCGCCGGCGCTGATCGCGGTCCAGTCGGAGGCGGTGGCTCCGCTGGCGGCCGCCTTCGCGGCGGGCGCGGAGGACGCCGCGCCGGTGCCGCAGCTCCCCACCCTGGCGGAGGGGATCGCGATCCCGGCCCCGCCGCGCGCCCGGCAGATCCTGGCCGCGGTGCGCAAGTCCGGCGGCACCTTCCTGACCGTCCCGGACGCCAGGCTCCGCGAGGCCCAGCGGGACCTGGCCCGCCGCGGCCTGTTCGTCGAACCGACGGCCGCCGCGTGCTGGGCGGCCGTGGGCCCCGGCGCCCCGGACGACCCGCTCCAGGGCCGCACGGCGGTGGTCCCCCTGTGCGGGGCGGGCGCCAAAACGGGCCTGGCCGCGTAGCCCCCGGGGCCCGCCGCACCGGTGGCAGTGCCGCTGCGCGGCACCCTGGGGCTCCGCCCCAGACCCTCCCCCAGACTTCGTCCGGGGGGACCCCCACGCCTCAAACGCCGGCGGGGCTGGAATTGCCCTGCGGGCAATCCAGTCCACTCGGGGGCAAGGTTGCGCTGCGCCGACGTGCACACTCACGCCGGGCACAATCCAGCCCCTCCGGCGTTTGAGGAGCGGGGTACGGGGCGGAGCCCCGGATCTTTGAGCCACGCCACAATCCAGCCTCGCCGGCGATTGAGGCGCCGGTCGGGGCGGGCCCCGGGAGCGGACCGTGCCTACGGACCTACGTGTCGGAAAATTGCGAGCCTCGCGCCGCCCCGCGTGATGAGGTGGGGGCATGACCACGAACCCCGAACTCACCGCCAAGGCAGCCGCCTTCGCGGCGCTGCACACCCCCGCCTCCCCCCTCCCCCTCGCCAACGCCTGGGACGTGGCCTCCGCCCGCCTCGTGGAGGCGGGCGGCGCGCCCGCCGTGGCCACCACCAGCGCCGGTGTCGCCTGGTCCCTCGGCGCCCCCGACGGGGACGCCCTGGCCCGCGACCGGGCCCTCGACCTCATCGCCCGCGTCGTGGCCGCCGTCTCCGTGCCCGTCACCGCCGACATCGAGGGCGGCTTCGGCGCCGACCCCGCCGGCGTGGCCGAGACCGTCGCCGGGGTACTGGCCGCCGGCGCGGTGGGCATCAACATCGAGGACGGCAACCGCGCCCCCGCCGAGCACGCGGAGCGCCTGGCCGCGGCCCGTGCCGCCGCCGACGCCGCCGGGGTCCCGCTTTACATCAACGCCCGCATCGACACGTTCCTCTTCGGCCTCGGCGACCCGGCGACCCGTCTCGACGAGACCCTCGCCCGCGCCGCCGCCTACCTCCGCGCCGGAGCCAGCGGCATCTTCGTGCCCGGCGTCACCGACCCGGCCACCGTCGCCGAGCTCGCGAAGGGCATCGACGCCCCCCTGAACATCCTCGTCGGCCCCGGCGCCCCGAGCGTCGCCGAGCTCGGCGCCCTCGGCGTCTCCCGCGTCAGCCTCGGCTCCTGGGTCGCGGAAGCCGCGTACGCGGTGGTCCGGCGCGCCACCGAGGAGCTGCTCGCCGGCGGCACGTACGCATCCCTCGCGCACTCCGTCCCGTACGGCGAGCTGAACGAGCTGCTCAAGGGCTGAGATACCCGGAAGCGTGCATGGGCCAACGAACCATAGGATCCGGCCATGAGCACATCAACTCCGGTGGAGAGCAGGCCGACCGCGGCCGTCTGGACCGCCCTCGCCCTCGTCTACGTGCTCTGGGGGTCGACCTACCTCGGCATCCGGATCGTCGTCGAGACCATGCCGCCCTTCCTCTCCGCCGGAGCCCGCTTCATCACCGCCGGCCTGCTGCTGGCCGCCGCCGTCGCCTGGCGCTACGGCCCCGCCGCGCTCAAGGCCACCCGCGCCCAGCTCGGCTCGGCGGTCCTCGTCGGCCTGCTGCTCGTCCTCGGCGGCAACGGCCTGGTCGTACTCGCCGAGACCTCGGTGCCCTCCGGGCTGGCCGCTCTGCTGGTCGCGGCGGTGCCGATGTGGGTCGTGGTGCTGCGGGCGAGCACCGGGGACCGGCCGCCGCTGCGGACCCTGGGCGGGGTCCTGGTGGGGCTGGCCGGGCTCGCGGTGCTGACCAGCCCGGGGCTCAGCGGTGCCGTGCGGCTGTCCGGGGTGCTGCTGGTGGTGGCGGCTTCGGTGCTGTGGTCGCTGGGTTCGTTCTCGGCGTCGAAGCTGACCCTGCCGGACAACCCGTTCACGGGCAGCGCGTACCAGATGCTCGCGGGCGGGATCGGCGGCGTGGTCGTCGGCCTGCTCCGGGGCGAGCATCGCGGTCTGGACCCGGCGGCGTTCTCCACCGCCTCCTGGCTGGCCCTCGGCTACCTGATCGTCTTCGGGTCCCTCGTCGGGTTCACGGCGTACGTGTGGCTGCTCCAGGCCGCGCCGCTGTCGCTCGTGTCCACGTACGCGTACGTCAATCCGGTGGTCGCCGTCGCGCTCGGCTGGCTGATCGTCGACGAGGCCCTGACCTGGCCGATCGTGCTCGGCGGCACGATCGTGGTGGCGGCGGTCGGCGTGATCGTCAGCACGGAACGCCCCAAGAGGTAGTACGGGGGCTCGGGCCCCTCAGCCCCGCGCCGCGCGCTCGTACAGGGCCTTGGCCTGCTCGTCGAAGAGCGCGGCCGTCGAGTCCACGTCCGTGTCCCCGCCGCTCAGTACGCCGATCAGCCGGCCGGGCCGCCCCGGGCCGCCGCGGTCGGCGATCCAGGGGCTGCCGCTGGTGCCCGTCCAGAAGCCCGCGCAGCTCATGTACAGCATGGCCGGGTCGTCCTCGTCGTGCATGGTCTGCGTGGTGCAGGAGACGGGCTTGTTCTGCGGGTTGTGCTCGGACTCCGGGTAGCCGACGACGGTCACGTCCCGGTCGTACCCGGAGGTCCACTCGGGCTCCGGGGCCGCCGCGCCGCCGACCGCCTCCTGCAGGCTGCGCCCGTCCTCGTCCGGCGCGACGGTGAGGAAGGCGAAGTCGGCGGTGTCCTCACCCCACTTCGTCCAGCGGTCGTCGACGTGGATCGAGCGGACCTTCCACACCCCCAGGGGGTGGGTGCCGGCGCCCTCTCCGGAGAAGGCGGGGACGAAGGCGAGCTCGCCGATGGCCAGGCCGTCGTGCGCGACCTCGCCCGGCTCCCCGTCCTCGCCCGCCGGGGCCACGCAGTGCGCGGCGGTGGCGACGACGTTGCCCTTCGGGCTGTCGACGACGCTCGCCGTGCACCAGTGCTCTCCGTCCGCCATGAGCACGCCGACGGTGGGGAAGGGCAGCACCGGCCGGTCGCCGGGCGGCTTGAAGAACGCGACGGCGCACACCGCCGCGATCCCCGCCGCGGCGGCCGCCGAGGCCCCCTTCACCAGGGTGCTCATCGCACGGCGGGATCGGGGGTCGGCGCCGACATCACCTTGCTGATCCACTCCAGCGCGCCCTCCCTCATGCCTCGTACGTACGACTTCCCGTTGTGCTCACCATCCTGAATCACCTGCAGCGTGGTGTGCACGGGACCCTTCCCGTACTCCTTCATGAACTTCTCGGCCTTGTCGCGGCCGGTCTCGGCGGTGCCGATCTGGAAGTTGACGTAGACGTCCGGCCCGCCCGCCTTGATCAGCTTCTCGGCGAGCTTCTCCGGGTTGTCCTGGTCCATGGCCTGCGTGTTCCCCTTCCACAGCGGGGAATCGGGGACGATGTCGACCCCGCTCGCGATGGCCGCCTTGAAGCGGTCGGGGTGCTTCAGGACGTGCTTGAAGGCGCCGAACCCGCCGGCCGAGGAGCCCATGAAGGCCCAGCCGTCGCGGGAGGTGAAGGTCCGGAAATTGGCCTTCGTGAAATCCGGGACGTCTTCGACCATCCAGGTGCCCATCTTGGGCTGACCGGGGATGTCGGAGGCGTCGAAGTGGTGCTTGGTGTCGGCGTTGTGCACCGGCATGATCAGGATGAAGGGCAGGCTGGTGCCGGCCTTCGCCCCGTCGCTGACGGCCTGCTGCAGGCCGAGGCCGGGGCCGGTGCCCCAGTAGTTCGTCGGATAGCCGCGGCCGCCGGGCAGGGAGATCAGGACCGGGAAGGCGCTCTTCGCGTACCTCGGGTCGTCGTACTCCTTGGGCACCCACACCCACACGTCCCCCGTGAACCCGGACTTCGCCCCGGTGAGGGTCGTCTTCCCGATCTGGGTGCCGTCCGGCAGCCGGCTGGTGCGGGTGAACTCGGCCTTCGGCCCGGTCGGCATGCGCACGCCCGACGCAGGCTCGGGGACCACGGACGTCTCGGACGCCTTGGACGTCCTGGAGCTCTTCTCCTGGACCTTCCCGAAGGAGACCGGCTCCCCTATCTCCGAGAAGAGGCCGAACTTGTACGCCGCCGTTCCTCCGGCGGCCAGGGCGATCACGAGCCCGCCGCTGATCAGAAGCAGGCGCAGGCGCTTGGGGCGACGGCCGCCCTCGGTCGTGGGGCTGCCGTCGCCTTGCTGGTCATGCTGCACGGTTTTGTCCCGTTCCTTCTCCGGCGCTCACCTCGGAGCGCGGGTCGGACCGATCGGTCCCCCTTACACCCCTTACAGAGGTATGAACGACGGGGCGGGTTGCCTGGGACGGGCGTGACGTGGCGCGCGCCACCCGGCGGGAGGGGCGGAGGCTCCGCGGACGGGCCCCGTCAGCCGGCCGCGGGCTTGGGCCCCTTCATCACCTTGCTGATCCACTCCAGGGAGCCTTCCTTCATGCCCCGGACGTAGTGCCAGCCGTTGTGCTCGCCGTTCTGGATGTCGCGGATGGTGGTCTTGACCGGGCCCTTGCCGTAGGCCTGCTGGAACTGCACCATCCGGTCCTTCCCGCTCTCCTTCGTACCGATCTGGAAGTTGATGTGGACCTCGGGCCCGTTGGTGTCGATCAGCTTCTTGGCGAGGGTCTCGGGGTTGTTCGCGTCCATCGCCGCCTGGTGGCCCTTCCAGAGCGGGGAGTCGGGGACGATCTCGCCGCCGCTGGCGATCACGGCCTTGAACTTGTCCGGGTGCTGGAGGACCGTCTTCATGCCGACGAACGCGCCGGAGGAGGAGCCCATGAAGGCCCAGCCGTCACGGGACTTGTACGTACGGAAGTTGGCGCGGGTGAAGTCCGGGACGTCCTCGGCGATCCAGGTGCCCATCTTGGGCTGACCGGGGATGTCGGCGCCGTCGTAGTAGTACTTGTTGTCCGGGTTGAGCACCGGCATGATCACGATGAAGGGCAGGCTGGTGCCGGCCTGGACGCCTTCGGTGATGGCCTTCTGGAGGCCGAGGCTGCGGTCGGCCCAGTAGTTGTTCGGGAAGCCGTTGCCGCCGGGGAGCGCGATGAGCACCGGGAAGGCGCTCTTGGCGTACTTCGGGTCGTCGTACTCCTTGGGCGCCCACACCCATACGTCGCCCTCGAAGCCGGACTTCGCGCCGGCGAGGCGGGCCTTGGCGATGATCGTGCCGTCGTCCAGCTTGGCGGTCTGCTTGAAGTCGGACTTCGGGCCGCTCGGCATCTGTACGTCGGGGTCACCGGTGGGCGTGGGCGAGGCCGCCGGGGAGCTCGGGTCGCTCTTCTGCGGGCCGGCCGGGGCCGGGGTCGGCTTGCCGAAGCTGACGGCGTCGCCGTTGCCGGAGAACCAGTCGAGCTTCCAGCCGGCGAAGCCGACGCCGCCGAGGAGGAGCGCGAGGGCGACGACGGAGCTGATCCATATTCGGCGCCGGGACCGCTTCGGCTGCGGCTGCGGCGAGTGCGGCCCCTCGGGCTCATAGGGCCGGGGCGGGGCCGGGGGCTGCGGGTGCTGGTGCACGAACTTCGCTCCGAAAGGTTGTGGCTGCCCCACGGGCAGAACGGCTGGCTGTACTTCCTGATGTACGAATGCCCCGCGCAGTTCCAAATCCCGGCAAAAACATGGCTGGAACCTCAGATGAACACGAGCACTGCCTGCCGAGCCCCAGCTCGGCAGTGCGCAGCGCTGCTCAGCGCTGCTCGTCGAGGACCTCGGCGCACCGCCCCAGCAGCGCGATGAGCCGCTCCCGCTCCTCCGTGCTGAACGCGGCGGCCAGCGCCCGCTCCACGCGCACCGCGCCGGCGTCCGCCTGCTCCATCACCGCGCGGCCCTCCGGGGTGAGGCGGGTCTCCAGCACGTTGCGGTGCAACTCGTGCGGGGTCCGTTCGATGAGCCCGCGCTCCTGGAGGTTCTTCAGCACGGTGTTCATGGTCGGCGGCGTCACCCCGCACAGCCGGGCGAGCGCGGCGGCGGAGACGCCGGGCTTCTCGGCCAGCCAGAGCAGCGCGGCGTACTGAGGAACCGTTACTGCGGCCGGCTTGACCGCGGCGTTCTTCGCCGCGAGGAGCGCCTGCTCGGCGCGCTTGATGTGCGCGCCGATGCGCTCGTCGGGGGCCATGGAGGTCATCCCCGCATCCTACGACCCTTGCATGCATTAGAGCTCTAACATACATTCGCCCACACAGCCCAATGAGAGGACACCGAACGGAACGTGATGAAACGCCTCGCCACCACCTCCCTGACCGCCGCCCTGGCCCTGGCCTGCCTGGGAGCCGCACCCGCGCCCGCCCCCTCTCCGGAGGCCGCCCGAATATCCACCGCCTTCTCCATACCCGGCGGAAAGGTCTACCCCGAGGGCATTGGCACCGACCCCCGTACGCACACCGTCTACGTGGGCTCGTACGCGGACGGCACCGTCTACCGGGCCCGCCCCGGCCGCACCGAGGCGGAGGTGTTCCTGCCTTCCGGAACGGACGGCCGCCGCACGGCGAACGGCCTGCGGGTCGACGCCCGGGGCCGGCTCTGGGTGACGGACTCCACGGCCGGGGTCTCGGTCTACGACACCGCGACCGGCTCCCGCCTGGCCCACTTCGAGGTGGCGGGCGGCGAGCCCCGCTTCGTGAACGACCTGACGATCACCCCGGACGGCTCCGCGTACCTCACCGACAGCATCCGCGGGGTGATCTACCGCGTGACCCCGGAGCAGCTGGCCGCGGGCAGCGGCCCGCTCACCCCGGCGTACGACCTCTCCCCCGCCCTGCGCCCCCGCCCGGCGGGCGGCTTCAGCCTCAACGGCATCGTCTCGGACGGCGCCGGCCGCTACCTCCTCACCGTGGACATGCCGGAGGGGGACCTCTACCGCGTCGACCTCGCCACCGGCGCCGTCCGCCGCGTCGACCTCGGCGGCCGCGACATGAAGGCCGCCGACGGCCTCGCCCTCTCCCCCGGGGGCACCCTGCGCGTGGCGCACAACACCACCAACACCCTGACCCGTTGGCAGCTCACTACGGACGGCACCCGGGCCCGCCTGACCCGCACGATCACGGACCCGTCCCTCCAGATCCCGACGACCCTCGCCCACACGCGGGGCCGCACCCTGGTGGTCCGCTCCCAGTTCGACAAGGACGGCCCGCTGACCCCGAGCACCGGCACCCCGACCACCTTCACGATCGCCTCGGTACGCGGCCTCTGAGCGGGAACCGGCCGGCGCACCGGTGAGCTGGTGCGCTGGTGTGGCCTCAGGCCAGGGCCGTGGCGGTTTCCGGGGCGGTGCGGCGGGTCACCAGGGAGGCGCAGACCTCGCCCGCCCGGACGGCGGCCATCGACAGGAGGTTTCCGGTGATGCCGTGGGTGTGCTCGGTGCCGCCCTGGAGGTAGATCGCCGCCTCCAGCTCCGGGGTGGTGTCCACGCGGTAGTCGCGCCGGATCCGGAGCCGTCCCTCGCCGTCGCGCAGGCAGGAGGCGGCCAGGTCGCCGAGGAGGCGGGTGGGGTCCGGCTCGGTGTAGCCCGTGGCGTAGACGACGGCGTCGGCGGTGAGGCGCTCGGTGGTGCCGGTGGCCAGGTTGCGGACGTGGACGCCGAGGCCCTCGGGGTCCTGGTCGAGGCGGTCCACGCGGGAGGTGTTGAGGATGCGCAGGCGCTCCTCGCCGCGGACCTTCTCCTGGTAGGAGCGGCGGTACAGCTCGTCGATGAGGTCGATGTCCACGACGCCGTAGTTGGTGTTGCGGTGGTAGCCCATGAGCCGGTCCCGGACGGCCGGTTCGGCGCCGTGGTAGAGGTCCACCGCCTCGGGGTCGAAGAAGCGGTTGGCGTACGGGCTGTCGTCGGCCGGGCTGTAGCCGTAGCGGGAGAGGACCGCGCAGACCTCGGCACCGGGGTAGGTGCGGTGCAGGTGGTCGGCGACCTCCGCGGCGCTCTGTCCGGCACCGACGACGACGAAGCGGTGCGGGTCGGGCTCGGTGAACCGGTCCAGACGGTGCAGGAACTCGCTGGAGTGCCAGACGCGTTCGGAGGATTCGATGCCGGCGGGGAGCTTGGGCACCAGGCCCGTGCCGAGGACGATGTTGCGGGCGCGGTAGGTGGTGGGCTCGGTGCCGGACGCGCCGACGACGGCGACGTCCACCTCGACGATGCGGGAGCCCGGGTCGGCGTCGGTGGCGGTGCGGACGGCGCTGACCTCCAGCCCGTAGCCGACCATGTGGTCCACTCCGTCGGCGCACCAGCCGAGGTAGTCGTGGAACTCCTCGCGCGAGGGGAAGAGCACCTTGTGGTTGATGAAGTCCACGAGGCGGCCGCGGTCCTGGAGGTAGGGCACGAAGCCGAACCTGCTGGTCGGGTTGCGCATCGTGGCCAGGTCCTTGAGGAAGGACACCTGCATGGTGGCCCCTTCGAGGAGCATGCCGCGGTGCCAGCCGAAGTCGGCCTGCTTCTCCAGGAAGATCGCCGTCAGCCGCTGGTCCGGAGCGGCGGCCTCGTTGTACTCCTCGATGGCGATGGCGAGGGCGAGGTTGGCGGGGCCGAAGCCGACGCCCACGACGTCGTAGACGGGGGTCTGCGTATCGGACGCGTACAGGGAGCTCATCGTTCAAGGGCCTTTCGGTTCTGGGAGTTCGAGTGGGCCGCGAGGTGGCAGCCGAGTGCGAGGGCGGCGGCGATCGCCAGGCCGGTGCCGGCGAAGGCGAGGAAGCCGGCCGAGATCAGCAGCGTGACCTTCGCGGTGACACGCAGGGCGGGCGCCGCGTCGGGGGCGCGCAGGGCGGCCGCGGCGGCGACGACGTACAACAGGAGGAAGCAGGCGCTGGTGGTGATGAGCGCCAGCTCCACGCCGGCCCCCGTGGCGGCGAGCGCGCCGAGGACCACCAGGTAGGCGCCTCCCAGCACGGCCGGCGGGCGGCCGGGCCGCGCGGTCACCGACCGCGGCAGCAGGCCGTCGCGGGAGGCGGAGCCGAGCAGCCGGGAGGCCCCCAGCACCCAGGCGTTCGTCGCGATCAGCGAGAGGCCGAGGGCCAGCAGGTCGCCGACCGCCACGCCGCTCCCGCCCAGGGAGGCGCCCAGCAGCGCGGTGATGACCAGCGGGTCGTCTCCGGGTACGGCAAGGTAGGCCGCGGTGACGCAGACGTAGAGCAGGCCGACGACCGGCACCGCGTAGCGGATCGCGCGGCGGTAGGACCGGGCCGGGTCCTCGACCTGGTCGGCGAGGGTGGAGACGTTCTCCCAGCCGAGGAAGGAGAAGAAGGCGATGACGACGGCCGTGCCCACGCTGCCCCAGCCCGCCGCGAGGAACGGCGTGTACGAGCCCGCCTCCATGTGCGGCACGGCCAGGACGACGGCCGCGCCGAGGCCGGCCAGCAGGACGACCAGGGAGGCCGCCTGGATGCGGGCGCCGGTGGCCACGCCCAGCAGGGTGAAGCCGGTGGACAGCAGCATGAAGCCGCCGGCGACCGCGTACAGCAGGGTGTCCGGTGCGTCGGGGACGCCCAGGAGGTGGAGCAGGCTGCCGGCCGAGACCACGCCCATGACGGGGTTGCCGACGGCGTAGGTGGTCAGCAGCAGGAGGGACGCGGACCGGCCGTGGCGGGGCCCGAAGCCCCCCGCCACCACCGATCCGAGGCCCGAGGCGTGCGGGTTCCGGGCCGACACCTCGGCGAAGAACCGGGCGAAGGGGTACGAGGCCAGGGCCAGCGCCACCCAGGCCAGCAGGGCGGCCGGACCGGCCTGCGCCTCGGTGAGACCCGGAACCAGGAGGATGCCGGTGCCGACGATGCTGCTGACGTAGAAGACGACGAGGGCGCTGACGCCGATCCCCTGGGTCTTCTTCCGGGTCGGCGGCGTGTCGAGGGCATTCGTCATCCGAGCGCCTCCGGGCCGAGCGGCTGCTCGTCGAGCGGCTGCGGGCCGAGCATGTCCCGTACGTGCGCGGCTACTTGCTCCGCCGCCGCGGGCGCCGTCTTGAAGCCGGATCCCGACCAGCCGGCGGCGAAGACGATCCGGCTGTCCTCGGACTCCGGCCCGAGGATGGGGCGGCCGTCGCGGGTGTACAGGTCGACGCCGTGCCGGCCGAGGAGGTACTGCGCGTCGGCCAGCCAGGGCCACCGGTGCGTGGTGCCGCTGCGGATGTGCTCGGCCTGCTCCTCGGTGATGCCGGGGCCCCCGTCCGGGGCCACGTCCCACTCGTCCACCGGGCGCCCGACGAGGTAGCCGTCGGCGGCCGGACCGGTGTACTGGGGGCGGCCCCAGACCCCGGTGACGAGGTCGATGACGGACGGCAGCGACTGGCTGTCCGGGTGCTCGAAGAAGCCGTAGCGGATCGCCTTGGTGCGCGGCGCCGCCGTGGGCGGGCCGTCGGTGCCGGGCAGCGGTTCGAGGGTCTGCCAGGCGTCCGGGCCCCGGCCGGCCGGCGCGGCCGGACCGTCGGGGACGTCCGCCGAGAGGCTGTGGCCCTGGATGTACGGGGTTCCGGTGCCGGCGGCGAGCACCACGGCCCGGGCGGTGACCTCGCTCTCCTCGAGGACGACGTGGACCCGGTCGGTCTCGCGCCGTTCGAGGCGCACGACCCGGCCGGACAGGACGACGGCCCCGTGGGCGCAGGCCCGGTCCCGGTAGCCGCGCGCCACGGTCGGTGGGTCCGCGTACCCGGCGCCCGGCTCCCACACGGCCCCGGCCACGTCGCTGACGTCCAGCGCGGGGTAGAGCTCGCGCAGCTCTTCCGGGGTGAGCAGGGTGGCCTCGACGCCTTCGCCGGTGAGCTCGGCGACGCCCTTCTCGGCCTCGGCGAGGTCCTCCTCGCCGAGGAGCACGAGGGAGCCGGTGCACTCGAAGCCGGTCGGCGGGGTGTCGGGGCCGGGCTCCCGGCCCCAGGCCAGGTGGTGGCTGCGCAGGGCGAGTGCGCGGATCACCGGGTCGGGGTCGTAGGCCCGGACCAGACCGCCGGACTCGGCGGTGGCGGCCGGGTCGGCCACGGAGGGCGCGGTCATGGCGACGCGCAGGCCCTGGCGGGCCAGTACGTCGGCGGTGGCCGCGCCGACGACGCCGGCGCCGATGACGAGGACGTCGTACGCCTTGCCCTGGTGCTCCTCGGCGGCCGGCTCATCGGGGGTCGAGGCGGGCAGGGCGTTCGGCGCGGGGACGGGTACGACCTCCCAGCCGGCCCCGCCCCGGCCGGCGACGGGCTCACCCTCGGGGGTGAACTCCCGGTCGGCGTGGGCCCGCAGGGCGTCCAGGACGGCCGGTCCGTCCAAGGCCGGAGCCGTGGCCGGAGCCGTGGCCTTGGCCGCGTCCGGAGCCGTGGCCTGAGCCTTGGCCTGAGCCGCGGCCAGGACCGTGGCGACCGTGGCGAACGCGGAGTCCACCTGGGCGGCCGCGCCTCCCTGGAGACGGGCCACGTACGCCTCTCCGGCGGCCTCCCCGAGGAGTTCGGCGAACTCCTCGACGGCGCAGTCGTCGGTGAAGTACAGGGCCCCGGTGAATCCGGCGTCCCGGTGGGAGCGGGCGGCGCGCGCCGCACCGGCGTGGGTGCCGCAGACGATGAGCGCCGTGGCGTCGGCCGCGATCCCCGCTCCGGGGCCGCCGACTTCCAGGCCGTCCTCGGGCAGGACCAGGAGGAGCTGCCCGAGGAGCGATCCGTAGGCGCTCCCGTCGTCCGCGAGGGCCACGACCGTGTGGCCCGCGCGCAGGACGGCCGCCCGCAGCTCGGCGAGCTGCGCGAGGTCGTCGGGGCACCAGCGCAGGGCGGCGCCGGTCGTGCCCGCCAGCAGCCCGGGCGCGGTGGCCAGGGGCAGCAGCACCGGTATCCCGGCGGCGCGGTAGACGGGCAGGGCGGTGCGGGCGCCGGCGCTGTTGAAGTGGCCGATGACCAGGGCGTAGCGGCCGTCGGCGACGACGGCCTCCGCGACGGAGCGGGACACGGCGGTCTCGCCCCGGTCGTCGTGGAGGTCCCAGTCGACGGAGTCGTGGGCGGCGGCCCCCCGTTCGAGGAGTTCGCCCCAGGCGGCGCGCGGCCCGGAGAAGGGTCCGACGACGGCGGCGCGGACGCCGGGGCCGGCCGTGCCCACCGCGTCCGCGGGGCCGGCGGGGCCGTTCCGGTCAGCCACTGAACACCCCCTCGGCGGGAACGGCGAGCGGGGTGCCCGCGGCCGGTCCGCGCAGGGCGGCGGCGTCGATGCGGCGGCCGGCGGGGACGCCGAGCAGGCCGGCGAGCCGGTCCGCGCCGTGGGGCAGCACGGGGGCCGCCCAGGCCGCGAGGGCGGACGCGACGGCGAGCTGGGCGGCCAGCGCACGGCGGTGGGGCGCGGCGCCTTCGGGACGGTCGCGCTCGTGGCTGTGGACGTGGCCGAAGTCGACGGCGAGGGAAACCGTCTCGTCGAGCAGGGCGACGGCGCGGCGGGCGTCGAAGCCGGCCGCCGAGTAGGCCTCGCGCAGTTCGTCGACCGTACGGGTGAGCCGGGCGTGCAGCCGCTCCCAGGCCGGGCCCTGGGGCTCTTCGGCGGGGGCGGTCCCGGCGCAGTCCTCGGCCACGGCGGTGAACAGGCGCCGCAGCCAGCCGTCCCAGTGCTCGGCGAGCCGGGCGCGGCTGCGTTCGAGGTCGGCCGGGGTGAAGCTGGTCTGGCGGCCGTTGGGCCGGTCGGACAGGACGTGGTGGCGCAGTACGTCGGCGGGGGTGCGGGCGAGTTCCTCGTGGGCCCAGATGGCGTGCCTGCGGCTGGTGGAGAACTTGAGGCCCTCCAGCCGGTAGAACTCGTTGACGACGAAGGCGCTCGGCAGCGGCGCGCCGGCCGGGCCCTGGGGGCTGTCGGGGCCGGAGGCGTCGGCGAGGAAGGCCGCCGGGAAGAGCAGCGCGTGGAAGTAGCCGTTGTCGAAGCCGAAGAACTGGACGGGCGCCGGGGCGGGCTCCCCGGTCGCGCACTTCTGCCACTCCATCAGGTAACCGGGGGCCATTTCGAACCAGACGTAGACCCGCTGGTCCGTGAAGCCGGGCACGGTGACCGGGACGCCCCATTCCGAGGGGTGGCTGACGGCGATCTCGGGCAGACCCTCGGCCCGCATGCGTTCGCACAGGGCCCGCAGGTGCGGGGGCATGTCCACGCGCTGCCAGAAGGCGTCGAGCTGCTCGCCGAAGGGGGCGAGGGGGAAGTAGAGCCGCTCGCAGTCGCGCAGTTCGGCGGGGGCGCCGCAGGCGGTGCACTCGGGGTCGGTGAGGTCCGCGCAGTCGTTCGGGCGGCCGCACGGCTCGCAGGCGTTGCCGTTGGAGCCGGAACCGCAGTGCGGGCAGTCGCCCTTGAGGTAGGCCTCGTAGAGCCAGCGCTCGCAGCCGGTGCAGTAGGGCAGCGGGCGGGTGCGGGCGACGATGTGGCCCTGGTCGTACAGGCGCTGGAAGAAGTCCTGGACGTGGGCGGTGTATTCGGGGTCGCGGCGGGGACGGACGATCGCGTCGAACTCGGCGCCGGCCTGGCGCCAGACGGATTCGATGGACTCCCCGTACCGGTCGGCGATCTCCTCGCCCTTGAGCCCGCCGTCCTTCAGCCCGCGCACGGGAACGTAGCTCTGGTGGTCGTCGAGACCGGTGGTGTAGCGGACGTCGGCGCCGTCGGCCACGCGGAAGCGGCGCAGGACGTCGCCGGCGAGGTAGGGGCCGGCCATGTGGCCGATGTGCAGGTCGCCGTTGGGCGTCGGGGGCGTGGCGGTGATCCACTCGGTGCGGCTCACGCGGCGGCCGCCTTGGGCTCGTGCAGCGGCCAGTAGACGGAGACCCAGCTGAGGACGGCGTCCGTCGGGTTGGTGACGACGTGCTCCCGGTTCCGGGGCAGGACGACCAGGTCACCGGCGGCGCAGGGCTCGTCCTCCTCGCCGGCCAGGGACACCGTGCCCGAACCGGAGAGGATGATCATGATCTCGTCCTGGTCGTGGCAGTCCGGGTCCGAGCTGCCCCCGGCGGGCAGGAAGCAGGCCATGGCACCGACCGGCGGCTCCTCGGCGGCGCCCTGCCACGGGATGAGTCGCTGGCACGCCATGCCGAATTCCCGGGCGGCAGAGCCCTCGTCGATGCGTATCTTGGTGACCACTGGTCAGTTCCTTTCGGACATAAGGGGATTGACACGGGAGGAGCCGTGAGGCTCGGCCGTGGCCGCGACGGCTGCGGTCAGCTGTCGCGCAGTTCCAACGTGCAGCACTTGGCTCCGCCGCCGGCCTTCATCAGTTCGGGGAGGTCGATGCCGATCGGCTCGAACCCCCGGCCCTTCAGCTCGCCGATGAGGTGGGTGGCGGCGCTGGAGAGCAGGACGTGCCGGCCGTCGGAGAAGGCGTTGAGGCCGAAGACCTCGGCGTCCTCGGCCGTGGCCAGGACGGCGTCGGGGTACAGCTCCCGCAGCACCGCCCGGCTGCCCGGGGAGAAGGCCTCCGGGTAGTACATGACCTCGTCGTCGGAGAGCACGGCGAGGGCGGTGTCCAGGTGGTAGAACCGCGGGTCCACGAGGGTCAGCCCGGTGACGGGGACCCCGAAGAACTCCTGGGCCTCCGCGTGGGAGCGCTGGTCGGTGCGGAACCCGGTGCCGGCCAGCAGGCGGCGGCCGACGAGGAGGTAGTCGCCCTCGCCCTCGTTGATGTGCTCGGGCCACAGGAGGTCCGTGTAGCCCTGCTCCCGGAACCAGTCGAGGTAGCCGGGGCCCTCCGCCGTGCGCTGCGCGTGCCGGAACCGCGCGCCGAGGACCTTGCCGTCCACCACCGTGGCCCCGTTCGCGGCGAACACCATGTCGGGCAGGCCCGGCTCGGGCCGGATCAGCTCGACGGTGTGCCCGAGCTCGCGGTACAGGTCGTACAGCCGCTCCCACTGGAGCTGGGCGCTGCCCTGGTCCGTGGGCTTCTCGGGCTCCATCCACGGGTTGATGGAGTAGTTGACGTCGAAGTGGCGGGGCGGGCACATCAGCAGCCGCCTGGGCGTCGCCACCCGCTGCGGCACGGCCTCGGCGGTCGGGGTTCCGGCGGGCCGGGTTCCGGCGGGTCCGCTTCCGGCAGCCGGGACGGTCGACTCGGCGTAGGGCATGACGGGGCTCCTTCTGAGGTGATGAGGGGGTGGGACCGTCGGGCGGCGCGGGGTGTGCGCCCTCGACGGCGGTGATGCGACAGCGGTGACGCGGGCCGCCGGCCGGTTCGCCGCGCGGCACGTCCGTCGCTCAGTCGGCGACGACGAAGACTCCGGCCCGATTGCGTTCCTGGAGGTACTCCAGGTCGGCGAGGAGTACGGCCTGATCGGCGTGGCGCAGCAGGACCGCCGCGCCGCCGCCCTCGCCGACGGTGCGCGCCACGGTGTCCCCGGGCGCGGGCATGAACAGGTCTCCGCTGTACGAGGTCAGCCGCCGGACCTCGTCGAGACCGCTGAACCCGGTCAGCGTGCCGCCGCGGCGGACGATGAAGGCGTAGTCGGCGACGAACCCGTCCGGCTCCTGCGCCGCGTCCCCGCTCTGGCCGTCGATGCCCAGCAGGGAGCACAGCCTCGGCAGCGGCTCCCCGGCGATCCGGCGGGCGTACTTGACGACCTTGACCCCGTTGCCGCTGAGCACCGCCTCGAAGCAGACGGGCCCGCTGCGCACACCGGCCCCGGTGACCAGCACCTGGAGCGCCTGCTCCAGCAGCCGCACCTCGGCCGACCCGGGCAGGGCGTTGACCACCGCGGTGAGCAGCGAGCGCGGGCCCTCCTCCAGGCTGTGGCACCGCCAGGTGTCGGTGAGACGGAGCTCGCCGTCCACGACGACGCCGTTGGCGAAGTACGGGGTGCCGGGCACGTACGCGTGGACGAGCACCCGCCCGCCGGCGCGCCACAGCCCGGCCAGCTCCTCCTGCGGGACGGGCCGCCCCGGCCGGGAGAAGAGCGCCGAGCCCGTGTTCGCGGTGAACTCGGGGCGCAGGACGGTGGTGGCGGCGGACTGCCCGGCCAGGTAACGCTCCAAGTGGGCCGGGCTGGAGAACACGGCCGTGTCGAAGGCGAGTTCCGGAGCGGCGGCGAGCACCGTCTCGTACTGGACGACCTTGCTGTCGCTCATGCCGCCACCACCGGTTCCGCGCGGACCTCGAAGGCGGCCGCCGTCCGGCGGATCGCCTCCTCCACGGCGGCGGTGGACCCGCCGCGGAAGCGGAACCTGCCCCCCACATGCTCGTAGTACGAATCGGCCTCGGGCAGTACCTCGCCCGGGGTCAGCAGCGCCTCCGCGTACGGCTGCCCGGGCAGCGGGCCGGCCATCGGGGTGACCTCGGTGATCCGGCAGGGCCGGCTCTCCGGTGCCGGGACCAGGAGCCAGCCGCCGGTCTCCGCGGCGGTGGCGGGGTCCGACTCCGGCTCCGACTCCGGCTCCGGCTCCTCGCGGACGGGCAGCCCCAGCTGGTTGCGGAACGCCGTCTCCATCAGGTCCCTGCCGTGCACCTCGCGCCACAGCAGGGGGATCTCCGCCCCGCCGACGCGGGCGCCGACCTCCAGGAAGGCGCAGGTGCGGGTGGCCGGGTCGAAGAAGACCTCCAGGTGGAAGACGGTCGGCCGGTCCGTCAGCGCGCGCAGCACGCGCAGGGCGAAGGCGGCGATGGGCCGCTGGATCCGCGGGTCGTCCTCCTCGACCGAGCCGAGCACCCCGCCGCCGCGGAACTCCAGGCAGTTGTTCAGGTAGCGCGAGGCCCGCACCACCGTCACCCGGCTCCCGTCGAAGGAGCCGTCCACGTGGTAGATCCCGTGCGGGTTGAACGCCTGGACCATGCGCGGCTCGCCGTGGAAAGCCGTCTCGGCCACGTCGTCCGGACCGTCCATGCGGACGACTCCGGCGCTGGAACTGCCGATCAGCGGCTTGACGATCACCGGCCAGCCGGCCCGCCCGGCGAACTCCAGGACCGCGCGGGCGTCGGGCGCCGCCGCGAAGTCGGGTACCTCCACGCCTGCGGCGGCCACCTCGCTCGCCATCCGGAACTTGTCCCGGAACGGCAGCAGTTGCTCCTCGCCGGGGCCGGGCACGCCCCACTCGGCCCGCAGCGCCGCGCCGACCAGGAGGTCGTCCTCCTTGAGGGCGACGATGCGGTCCGGGGCCCCGTGGCGCTCGGCCAGCGCCGCGACGGCCTTGCGGACCTCGGCGAGGTCGTCCGTGGCCTCGACGACCACGACTTCGGTGGCGGTCGGGGGGATCGAGGCGAGACCCACCTGGGTGCTGACGTAGGTGACGCGGTGGGCCCGGTGGTCCAGGTAGCGGGCGAAGTCCGCGTACTGCTCGCGCCAGCGGTTGACGACGACGACGTGCGAGGACGGGGTCAGTTCCGTGCTGTTCATGCCGTCCCGTCCTCCGGCGCGAGCGCGTAGAAGTCGGGGCCGTCCAGGTAGCGGATGGTGTTGGCGTCGCGGAGCACCGTCTCCTCCGTGTCGTGGAGCAGCGTGACCATCAGCGGGTAGCCCATGTCGTTGACGGTGCGCTCGATGCGGGCGCCGGGCGCCAGGGCCCCGCGGAGGTCGTTGAAGCTCTCCAGCGCCTTCACCTCGTCCAGCCGCGGGAAACCGGCGAAGACGCCCTCGACCGGCGACACCAGCGTCACCGAGGCCATGAACGGGCCCTTCGGGTAGTCCTTGCCGAGGCGCTCCTCGAACCGCGGGGGGTCGAGGTAGGCGGCGGCGGACAGGTCCAGCTGCGATTCGCCCAGGGTCACCTTGGCGTAGTGGGGGAGGTTGCCGCCGCAGATGCGGGCGCCCATCTCCACGAGGACGGGACCGGCGTTGGTCATCTTGACCTCGACGTGCGCGGGCCCGTGCTGGATCCCGAGCGCGTCCAGGACCTGGGCGGCGTACTCGGCCAGCCGGTCCTGGACCTCGCCCCGGCGCTGCATCAGGTACGCGGCGTCGACGAGGTCGATGACCCCGTTCGCGGAGATGCGGGTGGTGCGCCAGATGTCGGTGACGTGGTGGCGGCCGCCGAGGCTGACCGTGTTGACCATGTACTCGGTGCCGCGCAGGTACTCCTGGGCGACGACACCCGTGTTGACGTCGGAGAACACGTTGGTGGCGCCCAGCAGCTTGCGGAAGGCCGCCGCGGACTCCTCGGGGGTGTCGCAGAAGAAGATCCCGTCGCCGGCGGCGCTGCGCAGCGGCTTGACGACGATGCGGCCGCCGTGGGTGCGGTGCCAGTCGGCGAGCTCCTCGGCGGTGGAGGGCAGGAGCTGGCGGGCGCCGGCCAGGCCGGCCGCCTTCACGGTCTCGATCTGGACGTACTTGTCGCGGCGGGCCTCGCTGAACTCCACCCCGTTGGTGGGCAGGCCCAGTTCGGTGCTGAGCGCGTCCGCGAACTCGACGCCCACCTCGCCGCCGGCGACGACGGCCACCGGATCGTAGGCGGCGACGGCCCGTGCCGTGGCGGCCAGGTCCCCGCCGTGGACGATGTTGTCCACGTAGTCGTCCAGGCTGAACGAGCCCTCGTAGACCTTCGGGACCTCGCGGGTGCTCTGGACCCGTACGAGGGTCGCGCCCGCCTTCAGGAACTCGTCGGCGAGCAGTTTGGTCGGCGCGTACGAATCGACGATGACGACGTGCTGTGGAGCGGACATCTCTACCTCTCTACCTCTCTACGTCTCTTGGGTGACGGGCTGAAGGGACGGCGCGGCCGGTGCGGCCGGCTCGGTCTCCTGCTGCGGGGCCGGTTCGGCGCGGCCCCGGCCGCGCAGGACCACCGCGGCGAACAGCGCGACCGCGGCGCCCAGGACGCCGGTGGCGGCGAAGCCGGCCACGGGGCCGGCCGCGTCGAAGGCGGCTCCGGCCACGGGGGCGCCCAGCGCGCTGCCCGCGCTGATCGCGGCCCCGTAGATGCTCATGACCGTGGCCCGGTTGCCCTTCCCGGACAGTTCGCTGGCCGCGGTCGCCGTCGCGGCGAAGACCGGCGAGTACAGGACGGCGGCGGGGATGACGGCGAGTGCCAGCAGCCACCACTCGCCGACCAGGCCCAGGGGCAGTACGGACAGGCTCAGCAGGGCGGTCGCCAGCGGTACGGGCAGACTGCGCGGCAGGGCCCCGAAGGCCAGGCCGCCGACCACCGAGCAGATGCCGGACAGGAGCAGGACGAGGCTCGTCCACTCGATCTGGCCCTCGGCGCGCAGGGTGGCCACGATCGCCACCTCGTAGCCCGCGATGATCGCGCCGGAGGCGAGGGTCGCCGCGAAGACGGCGATCAGGGGAAGGTTCAGCCGGCCGAGCCCGGAGCGCTTGGCCCCGGTGAGGTTCTCCTGCCCCTGCTGATCCTGCTGCTCCTCTTCCTTCTCGGTCTGCGGGTTGCGCACCGCCAGGGCCAGGTTGGTGCCCAGCAGGAGGGCGCCGAGCGCGAGCAGCGCGAGCTCCGTGGACACCTGGGTGGCCGCCGCCACGGCGAGCGCCGGGCCCGCCATGTACGACAGGGAGGTCAGGGTGGAGTCCAGCGCGAACGCGGTGTGCCGCTGCTCCTGCGGGACCAGCCCCGCGATGGCCAGCCGGATCACGGTGGAGCCCGGGACCAGGACGAGGCCCGACAGCAGGGCGCCGGCCACGAAGACGGGGAAGGACATCAGCGGGGCCAGGCCCCAGAACGCCCCCTGGCCGACGACCGCGACCAGCAGCATGGCGCGCAGACCGCGCCGGTCGATGAACCGCCCCTGGAACGGTGCGCCGATGGTCACTCCGGCCGTCCACGCTCCGGCGACCAGCCCCGCCTGCCCGTACCCCTGCCCGAGGCCCAGGGCCGTGTGCAGGGTCAGGACGATGGGGATCGCCACGACCGGCAGCTTGGCGAGCAGCCCGAGCAGCAGTACGGAACGGAACCCGGGTACGGCCAGCACCTGGCGGTACTTCTCAGGCCCCATCGGGCTGCCCTCCGCCGCCGGCCACCGGCTCGAAGCCGAAGGTACGGATGAAGCAGTCCCGCGGCTGATTGACGGCGAACAGGATGCAGTCGAGCAGCGACTGGGCGGTGAGCCCGGTGCCCGGACCGCGGTCGGCACCGTCCCACTCGGGGCCGAGCGGGTCCACGTTCCGGAAGTCCGGCGGGTACAGCGAGATCACCCGCACCCCCTCGGAGCGCAGCCGCTGGGACATGATGTCGGCGAAGTTCGCCTGGGCGCCCTTCGCCGCGTAGAACGCGGGGCTGGCGCTGCTGGAGTCGCTGCGGCCGGAGGCCACCAGGGAGACGATGTTGACGATGTCGGGGCGCTGCGAGGCGCGCAGCAGCGGCAGGAAGTGCTTGGTCATCAGCACCGTGCCGACGCCGGCGGAGGTGACCGTCGCCATGATCTCCTCGTCGCTGACCGACCCCAGGTCGAAGCCGTCCAGCCAGCCCGCACCGTTGTTGAGCAGGATGTCCACCCGGTCGGTGACCCGGCCCACCTGTTCGGCGAAAGCGCGTACCGACTCCGGGTCGCCGACGTCGCAGGCGAACGCGTGGACCTTGGTGTGGCCGAGGGCCAGGATCTCGTCCCGGGTCGCCTCGGCGGCCTTCAGGTTGCGGGCCGACAGGAAGACCTCCGCCCCCAGGGCGGCGAGGCGGATCGCCAGCGTCCGGCCGAAGTCGCGGGCCGCGCCCGTGACCACGACGCTCGTGTTCTTCATAGCGTTTGCGTTCCTTAGCTCAAGATGAGGGTGTCTTCCGAGCGCTCGGCGGGCAGCCGGTGGATCAGCGCGTCGGCGGCGGTCCGCGCCCACTCGTCGGGGGTGGGGTAGGTGTGGTGCTCGTCCGGGAGGCAGGTCGCGAGCATGTCGGTGTCGATGCCGCCGCCGGGGTCTGCGGCCACCACCCGTACGCCCGGCCGCAGCCGGGCCGCTTCCTCGGCGAGCGCCCGGGTGAGGCCCTCGACGGCGAACTTGCTCGCGGTGTAGGTGGCGAGCATCGCCCGGGGGTTGCGGCCCCAGCCTGAGGAGACGGTGACGAGCGCGCCGCCTTCGGCGATACGGGGGACGAAGGCGCGGGCCATCGCGTACACGCCGCCCACGTTCACCCGCATCACCGCGTCGAACTCCTCCGGGGGGACCTCCCACAGCGGCGCCGGCGCGTTGATGGCCCCCGCGTTGGCGACGACCAGGCCCGGCGCGCCGAGGTCCTCCTGGACCTGCCGCGCCCAGTCCTCGACCCGGGCGGCGTCGGTGACGTCCACCCGGTCGAATCGGTGTCCGCCGCCCAGCTCGGCCCTCAGCGCGTGGAGGGCCGCGGTGTCGCGGCCGCAGCCGGCCACCGGGTAGCCGAGCCCGGCGAAGCGCCGGGCCAGGGCCCGGCCCAGGCCCTTGGTCACGCCGGAGACCACCACCGGCAGTCTGTCGTCCGTCACGGTCGTCCTCCTGCCGTCGCCAACTCACGTACGGGGCCCCGCGGGTCGAGGTCGGTGACGAACCGCGCCGCCCGCCCGGAGCGGTCGTGCAGCACCTGCTCGGGCGGGAAGAACCCGTAGCGGGTGACCAGGACGAAGTCCGTTCCGGCCGCGTCCGCCGCCAGGACGTCCTGCCGGGAGTCGCCCACCAGCACGGCGTCCGCGGGGGCGGCGCCGCTGTACTCGAGGATCTGCCCCAGCCGGCGGGACTTGGGCTCCTCGCCGCCCAGGACCGAGTCGAAGGCGCCGAGGAGTCCGGCCGCGTCGAGCACACCGACCGCCTCGGCGGTGAGGGTGCCCGTCGCCACGTGCAGCGGGAGGCCGCGTGCGGACAGCTCGGCGATCAGCTCCCCGGCGTGCGCGCACAGCGGCGCCCGCCGGTACCGCTGCGCGAGGAGGGCGGCGTAGGCCCCGGCGTAGCGGTCGTGGAACTCCTGCGGGTCCGGCCCCGCCAGGCCGCGCCGCGCACCGGCGGCGTGGAACGCGGCGAAGTGGTCCCGGCGGGAGCGGCCGAAGGTCCGGCGGAACTCCGCCGTGAACTCCTCGACCAGCTCCGGCGGGTACTGCGCGAACACCTCGCGGACGCAGTCGACCTTCAGCTCGTTGGAGTCCACGATCACTCCGTCGAGGTCGAAGACGACGACCGGATGCCCGGCCAGTGCGTCCACCAGCCGCACTGCGTCCGCCGGCCGCTCAGACGCGGGCATGGGCCAGCGCCTCGTCGAACACGGCCGCCGAGAACCCGGAGGCCGATGCCTGCGCCAGGAAGCCGAGCGCGCTCAGCTTCTCGTCGGCCCCCAGTCCGGTGTTCTCCTCGATGCGCTGGACGTACGTGGGGTGCACGTCCCGCATGCCGGCGATGGCGTAGAGCCCGCTCGGACCCCAGCGGTACTTGTCCATCAGGGGGTGGAAGTGCCGCACGACCAGGTCCATCAGCGGCTGGAGCCGCTCCGGCCCGCCGCCGAGCACGGCGAGCAGCTGCTCGGTCCGCGTGTTGCCCGCTCCGCGCCCCATGCCGTGGACGGTGCCGTCGAGCCAGGTGGCCCCGGCCTCGGCGGCGGTCACGGTGTTGTGGAGGGCGAAGCCCTGGTTGTCGTGGGCGTGGATGCCGACGGCGGCCTGCTGTCCGTCCTGGAACCGGCGGACCAGTTCGGCCGCGCGGTGCGGGCGCAGCGAGCCCAGGGAGTCGGCGACGTAGACCGCCTCCAGCGGGCCCGCGGCGACCACGTCGGCCAGGCAGGAGGTGACTTCGTCGTCGGTGGCGAGGTCGATCTGCATCAGGTTGAGGCACACGGCGTAGCCGGCCTCGCGCAGAGAGGCGATCGCCCCGGTCACGGCCGCCACCTTGTCGTAGCGGACCGCGACGCGGACGATGTGGACCGGCAGCGACCCTGGTTCCAGCTTCCGCTTCAGCTCGCGGCCGACTTCGTCGGCGGGCAGCGCGGCGAGGTCGGTGCCGTCCACCATCACCGCGAAGCGCAGCCGGTGACCGGCGGGCAGGGCGTCCGCGAGGTTCGGGGTCAGCCCCTCGGGGAGCTGCCCGTACGGGCCGAAGCCGCCCTCCTCGAAACGGACGTACCCCAGCTCCACCACGTCGATGCCGAGTCCGGGACAGGCGGCCAGGTACTCCTCCACCAGGGCGGTGTCGAAGTTCCAGTTGGTGTAGTAACCGCCGTCGCGCAGCGTGCAGTCGAGGACCGTCAGGCCGTTGGGGTCCACGGTCGTCACTTCCCGTCGAGGTCGGGGAGGGTGTTCGTGAAGTCGACGTGGTGGATGCGCTGCATCTCGGCCCAGTTGAGCTTGGCGTCGTGGTTCTCGTGGCGGACGAGCAGGCCGCCGTCGAGGTGCATCATGTCGTCCCACGCCTGGACGGCCGGGTGCAGGTCGTTGGCGCGCAGGAAGTCGTAGGTCGGGTCGAAGTGGTCCTCGGCCTCGACGTACATGAAGAGGGTCAGCGGCTCGATGAAGAAGATCTGGAGCTTGCGGACACCGATGACGTCCAGCGCGCCGCCGGGGGCGACGATCTCCGGGATGGCCTCGCGGTGCAGGGCGATGTACTTCTCGGCTGCGGCGGCGTCCTTGAGACGGATGGTGAAGGCGTGGTTCTTCATCGGGAAATCTCCTTGGTGAGGGTGAGAAGGTTCTGATAGGTGGCGTGGACTTCGGTCCACGTCTCCTCGTCGAGAATGTGCCGGCTCGGGCCGCGCACATGGGTGTTCTTGACGATTCCGCGCTCCTTGAGGAAGCGCTTCGCAATCGCGAGGTAGTAATCGGTGCTGTTCATCATGTGGCACATGAGGTACGAGAGCTGGTGGCCGATGCGCTCGGCCTCGGCCCGTCGGCCCTCTTCGAGAAGGCGCCACAGAACGACGACGATTTCCGCGATCTCCGTGGCGGGAATAGTGCCCGCCAGGCCTCGCCGGTGGCAGTCGAGGAGCATCATTCCGCCGTCGCCCTCGAAGATGCGGGCCCGGCCGCCGGTGGCGTCGCGCAGCTCGCTGACGCGCGGCGGGGTGGGCTGCGCCTCCGGCTTGAACAGCACGCGCTCCTCGCCGTAGGTCTCCAGCAAGCGCACCTGGGCGTCGATGCTCAGAGGCGTCTTGGCCAGGCTCTTCGCGTGGTGGATGATCACCGGGAGGTCGACGGACTCGATGACCCGGCTGTAGTAGTCGACCATCCCCTCGTCGCCGAGCGGGATGGTCGCCGGGTGCATGACCAGGAGGGCGTCCACGCCGGCTTCCTGCGCGTGGCGGGAGTACGCGACGGCGGCCTCGGGGGATTCCGCGCCGGTGCTCATCACCGAGATGCCGCGGCCCTGTGCGGCCTTGGCCGAGAGTTCGGCGACGCGCAGCCGCTCGTCGTGGGTCAGGCGCAGGACCTCCGATATCTGGCCCACGACGAATCCGTCACAACCGACGTCGAACATGTGGTCCGCCTGGGCGAGGAAATCCTCCTCGTCCAGGGCCCCGGTATCCGTAAAGGGCATGAGGACGACGGGCAGAACGCCTTTTACCTGCTTTGCCATTCGCTTGGTGTCTTCCAGTTCTAGTGGGAGGTTGTCCGGCGCGGTATTTCAGTCGCCGGTTTGGACGCCGGTTTGGTCGCCGGTGACGAGGCGGGCGATTTCGCCGGCGGCCCAGGGCGCCATCTTGAAACCCCCGCCGTTGAAGCCGGTGGCGAGGAGAATTCCCGTTTCGCCGGGGACCGGGGCGACGCGCGCGGAGGGGTCCGAGGCGTAGCACTCGGCGGCGCGGAGGGTGCCGAGGGAAGCGCTCTCCGCGGCCCACCGGAAGCGGGAGCTTCCGGCGGCCACGGCCCGCCGGGTCTGGTCCGGGTCGGCGGGCAGTCCCCCTGCCCGGCCGTCCACGCGCTGCCCGGTGGGGTGGCCGAGCAGCATGCCTCCGGATTCCGCATCCGGGCGGCCGTTGACGTCGTACACGTCGTCCATGTAGGCGGGGTGGTCCTTCACCGTGCCTTCGGGCAGGCGCAGTTCGACCTGGATCGCCTGCGCCCACAGGTCGTGCGGGACCCCCCAGGAGTCGAGCAGCCGGGGGGTGTCGGCGCCCGCGGCGAGGACGACGCGCTCCGCCGCGATGACGCCGGACCGGGTGCGGATTCCCCGCAACCGGCCTCCGGTACGCAGGAGTTCCCCGGCCTCGACCCCTTCCAGGACCCGGCCGCCCTTGGCTCGTCCGGCGGCGAGGTAGGCGCGGGTGATGTCGATCGGGTCCGCGTACCCCGCCCGGGGCTCCCACACCGCGCCGTCGACGGGCGCGTTCAGCAGGTGTCCGAACCTGAGGTCCGCCTCCGTGGACTCCAGCCACTCCATGGGGGCCTCGCCGGCGGCCTCCACCACGGCCGCCCGGGCGTGCGCGAGCCAGCTCGGGTGGGGAACGTAGAGGAACCCGCTCTCGACGAAGGGGACTTCGATGCCGGTCCGGGCGGCGAAGTCCCGGAAGTACCGCCAGCCGACCGTGGCCCGCGCCGTGAGCACGGGGTCGTCGTGGTAGCAGCGCACGATGCCGCCGCTCCACGCGGTGGTCCCCAGCCCCGCCCGGCCGCGCTCGACGAGGAGCACGGAGACGCCCCGGTCGGCGAGCTCGTGGAACACGGCCGCTCCGACGACCCCGCCGCCGATCACCACCACGTCCGCCGCGGCCAGGGGAGTTTCAGTCACGGGGACCACACCTCACACCATCGACCTCGGTGACACGCATGATCGGCTCTCCCCCCGCCCCGGGCCGGAACCCGGTCGTGCTCGACAGTGCAGCAGAACGCGCGGACGCGGGCCCGACCACCACGGAAGGCCCCGCCGATGATCACCGCGTTCACGACACGAGGAACCTAAGACGGCCGCTCACACCCCGTCGAGCAGCACCGACCTGCTCCGTCAGGTCCCCGCCGTCACCGCTCCGCGGTCCGGCCGGCCGGGTACGCGGAGCCCGAGAAGCGGGGTCCGCTCCCGGCGGCCGAACATGCGGCAGGGGCCGGACTCGACAGAGTCCGACCCCTACTGACCTGCGGCGCGACCCCGCACAGCGCTCTGACCCGGTGGCCGACCGTCAGACGGGCTGGGTGGCGAAGACGAAGAAGCCTTCAGAGCTCTGAAGGATGGCGTACCCGTTCGTCGTGAACTCCGGCAGTTCCTCGATCTCTCCGGGCAGCAGCTGCTTGGTCCGGGCGTCGAGGGCGGCGGCCTTCCCGTTGTCCAGGGACGCGTAGAGCACGCCATTGCCCGGGAGGGCCCGCGGGTAGATGTTCAGCTCGTCCTTCGCCTGGCGCCAGATCTCCTGGCCGGTCTCGGGGTTCCAG
This sequence comes from Streptomyces sp. NBC_01351, assembly GCF_036237315.1. Classification (GTDB taxonomy): domain Bacteria; phylum Actinomycetota; class Actinomycetes; order Streptomycetales; family Streptomycetaceae; genus Streptomyces. The sequence goes on from NZ_CP108356.1 coordinate 3,048,941, forward strand.
GCGACGGCGCCCTTGCCGTACTGCACGACGGCGGTCTTGCCGTCGGGGGAAAGGGCGTGGCCGTCGTCATCGGTGGTGATGTTGGCGTCGACGGCCGGGCCCTCGGCGATCCGGCGCCCGGTCTTGAGCTCGATCGAGGTCAGGACCGCCTGGGTCTCGCCGTACGCGGACCACTCGAGGACGGCCTTGTCGCCGTGCAGCGACGCCAGCCGCGCGGTGGTCGCCGACTGCGGGGTGACCAGCTTGGCGATGGCCGCCGGCGGTGCGAGGTCCTTCGTGCCCCACGCCCTCTTGCCCGAACTGTTGTCGGTCACGACCAGCCACCTGGCATACGGCTGGTAGGAGATGGCCGAGTCCGTGGAGTAGCCGAGGCCGGGGCCGACCTTCTTGTCGAGCGCCATGGCCGAGATGCCGGGGTTCAGCGCCTCCCCGCCGCCGATCGGGAGGAACTTGGCCTCGCCGGCGCCCGAGCCGTCCACGACGTAGCCGGCAACGACCGGGCTCTCCATGCGGGAATCCCCGTCGAAGGTCGAGCTCCCCAGCTCCTTGCCGGACGGCGCGTACATGGTCAGCACGGTCTGCGAGGAGGCCTTCTTCAGGTCCTTCGCCGGCGTCTCCACGAGCGTACGTATCAGCAGCGCCGGCGAACCGTCCCGCCACTCGCCCACCTGCACGAGCCGCGACGCCCCGTGCTTCACCCTCCCGCTGCTGTCCATGGAGGTCTTTATGTCGAACTTCTTGCGCTCCTCGCCGCTCTTGGCGTCAAGGAGCTGGGCGGTGTAGCCATCCCCTCCCGAGTCCTTGGTGACGACGACGGCGTCCCCCAGCGCGCAGATGCCCTGCGCCGACTGCTCCGTCTTGGACGCCTCGCCCGCGCAGGTCATCCCTCCGCCACCCGGCAGGCTCCACGCCTGCTGCTTGGCCAGCCCGGGCACCGGCGCACCCGCGTAGACCGGTCCCTTCGAGGCAGCCGGTGCGGCCTCCCCGGCCTTCTGCGTCCCCCCACCGCCCTTGGCATCCGCGCCCGCCCCTTCGGAGCATCCCGCGACAAGACCCAGTGACAGTGCCATGGCGACCACTGCCGCCACACGCATGTGATTCAACTTCCCTACCCGGCTTCCCATTTACTCGATCGCGCCTTTGACGGGAAGCCTATTTGATCATCACCCGGCAACGCGGCCGACGTCCACCACCGCTCGCCCGGATCGCCGCGGCCGCCAACGGCGAGGAGGTGCCCGAACTCCTCCGTCACCTGCTCGTCCCACCCATGGACGCGCAGAGCGAAGCGACCGGCGGCGGCCCGCTGTCGGGCAACCCCGGTCCAGGAGCAGGGCCGTTCGACCGCGAGGCGGAGGTCGGGGCCGCCGATCGGCTGGTGCCGATCCGGCAGCCAGCGCGGGAAACCAAGGTCGACGCTCCCGCCCCGCTCACGCACCCAGCGACGGCCCGTCTCTTCACCCGAATGCCCCTGCCACGTTGACCCCCATCCGCCCCGGCCATCGCATGGAGTGGGGAACACGAGCCCGCGCGGGGCCACCGGAAGGCAGGAAAGGGCGCTATGTACGTTCGCAGCATCTATGCAACGGGTGATCCGGCCGAGCTCGACGGGGTCGCCGAGGCTCTCCGGACCGACGGGCGGGCGCTGCTGTCGACGCAGCCGGGCTTTCGCGGGATGGGCCTGTTCGCCGACCGCGAGCTCGGCAAGCTCCTGGTGGGATCGTGGTGGGAGGACGAGGCCTCCCGGCAGGCCAGCTACGAGAACCTGAGCAAGCGGCGGGCCGAGATGATGGCGCCCTTCGCGCAGACCGTGACGGTCGACAACTGGGAAGCGGCGGTCGCCCGGCGCGCAGAGGAACTCGGGCCGGGCGCGGGGTTCCGGCTGGTCCGCATGGACGTCGAGCCGCCCGACATCGACCTGCTGGTGGACACGTTCCGCGACACCTCACTGCCCAAGGTCCAGAAGATCCCCGGACTGGCCGGCATCTCCCTGCTCATCGACCGCGATCGAGGCAGAGCCGCTGTCGGCGCGCTCTACACCGACCGCGACGCACTCGTGGCATCCCGTGGCGCCGTCGCGGCGGTCCGCGGAGAGGCCGCGACGAAGGCCCACGTGACCACCCGCAGCTTGGAGGAATTCGAGGTGATCCTCGCCACGGCGGTCCCCCACGCCTGACCCTGCCTCCGGTTCCGCGATCGCGAGTCAGCACCAAGTCGGCATGAGCATGCAGAAGGGGTCGAACTCGACGAGTCCGACCCCTTCCTCATGCACGTTTGACCAAACCAAACACACCTGCGAAAACGCTGCGAAGGGGCCGACTTCGGGAGGAGTCGGCCCCTTCTGACCTGCATGCTTGCGCAATTGGTCCATCGGCCGGGGGCGTGGCGTCGCACACGGGGGCCCTGCGGGGCCGCAGGGCCGCAGGGCCGCAGGGCCGCGGGATCTCTGTCCCCGGAATTAGCCACCCAATCGGCGGCTCATCCAACGAGTGCACGCAAGCCAGATTGTGTACACATGGCACACTCGGTACCCTTGAGGCATGACTCAGCCGCTGCCCATAGAGTCCATCCGCGACGTACGCGCTCACTTGGCCGAAGTCGTCGAACGGGCCGACCGCGACGACGTGCCCACTGTCATCACCCGTCGCGGCAAGCAGGTCGCCGCCGTGGTGTCGATCGAGGTCCTGCGCAAGTACCAGGAGTGGGAAGAGCGCGAGATCAACCGCATCATCGACGAGCGCATGGCGAGCCCGGCCGCCGGCGTCCCGATCGAGGACGTGATGAGGGAGACACTGGCACGCAGTGAGTGACTACCGCACGGTGTTCCGGCCCGAGGCCCAGGCCGAGCTGCGCAAGATCCCGCGCGACATGGCACTTCGCATCCTGGCCAAACTGGCAGAGCTGGAGACCGACCCCTTCGGCTTCAACACCACCGCACTCGTGTCCCAGCCTGAGCGCCGCCGCCTACGAGTCGGTGACTATCGCGTCGTCTACACCATCGACAACGGCGAAGTAGTGGTGTGGGTCGTACACGTCGGACACCGCTCCACGGTCTACGACACGTAACCGCTCCAGGTTCTGCGGACTGTTGCGGACAGCACAACGGCCTGACCTGCCTTCTCGCAGGTCAGGCCGTTATTCACGTCCAATCAGACGTTGAAGCGGAACTCCACCACGTCGCCGTCCTGCATGACGTACTCCTTGCCCTCCATGCGGGCCTTGCCCTTCGCGCGGGCCTCGGCCACCGAGCCGCATTCGACCAGGTCGGCGAAGGAGATGACCTCCGCCTTGATGAAGCCGCGCTGGAAGTCGGTGTGGATGACGCCCGCCGCCTCGGGGGCGGTGGCGCCCTTCTTGATGGTCCAGGCGCGGGTTTCCTTCGGGCCTGCCGTCAGGTAGGTCTGGAGGCCCAGGGTGGTGAAGCCGACGCGGCCGAGGGTGGCCATGCCCGGCTCGTCCTGGCCGACCGACTGGAGGAGTTCGAGGGCCTCGTCGTCCTCCAGCTCGATGAGCTCCTGCTCCAGCTTCGCGTTCAGGAAGATCGCCTCGGCCGGGGCGACCAGCGCGCGCTGCTCGTCCTTGAAGGCCTCGTCCGTCAGCTCGTCCTCGTCCACGTTGAAGACGTAGAGGAAGGGCTTCGTGGTGAGCAGGTGGAGCTCGTGGAGGAGGTCGCCCCGCTCCGTGCCCTTGGTGATGCCCTTCGAGAAGAGGGTGTCGCCCGCTTCGAGGATCTTCTTCGCCTCGACGACGGCCGCGAGGACCGCGACCTTCTCCTTCTGGAGGCGGGACTCCTTCGTCAGGCGCGGCTCCGCCTTCTCGATCGACTGGAGGTCGGCGAGGATCAGCTCGGTGTTGATGGTCTCGATGTCGTCCTTCGGCGAGACCTTGCCGTCGACGTGGACGACGTTCTCGTCCTTGAAGGCGCGGATGACCTGGCAGATCGCGTCCGACTCGCGGATGTTCGCGAGGAACTTGTTGCCGAGGCCCTCGCCCTCCGAGGCGCCGCGCACGATGCCGGCGATGTCGACGAAGTCCACCGTCGCCGGGAGGACCTTCTGCGAGCCGAAGATGCCGGCGAGGACGGCCAGGCGTGCGTCCGGGACACCGACGACGCCGACGTTCGGCTCGATGGTGGCGAACGGGTAGTTGGCCGCCAGCACGTCGTTCTTGGTCAGGGCGTTGAACAGGGTCGACTTGCCGACATTCGGCAGGCCGACGATTCCGATCGTGAGCGACACGTTGGCGACTTCCCGTAGCTGGAGGGGGCGGCGGCCCGGGTGCGGGCCACCGGACAGTTTACTTTCCGATGAGTGGCCGTGGATGTACGCGTGTCCGGGACCGGATCCGACGGGTTCCCCGCCTAGTTTGGAGGGGTGGAGCAATACAGGACGCGACCGGCCCCTCACCCCCAGCGACCCGCGAGGCCCCAGCGACCCCTGCGCCCCCCGGCTCAGCGCACCCGGCCGGCCAGCGTCGCGAGCGTGGCGCGGCGGATGCCGCGGCCGCGGCTGACGGGGCTCGGCGGCGGGTTGTTCGCGTGTGCCGCGATGGTGTTGGTGGGCGGGTTCGCCTGGCTGCTCTTCGATTCGTCGCTGTTCGTGTACGGGCTGCTGTTTCCGCCCGTGGCGGCCGCCACCGCGCTGTGGGTGCGGCCCGCCGACCTGATCACCGCGCCGATCTCCGCCCCCATCGCCTTCGCCGCCGGAGTGTGGCCCGTATCGGGCGGCTCCGGCGGCTTCGGCGGGCAGCTGATGGGGCTGGTGTCCGCGCTGTCCCTGCACGCCGGCTGGCTGTACGCCGGGACGCTGGTCGCCGCCCTGATCGTGGTCGTGCGCAAGGCCGTGCTGATCGGGAGGCGGAGGGCGGCTCCCCGGCGCGTCGCCTAGGACGACGTAGGACGACTAGGACGACTTCTTCGGTTCGGCCGCCTTCGCCGCCATGGCCGCGCCGACGATGCCCGCGTTGTTCTGGAGCTTCGCCGGGACGATCTCCGCCCGGATCCCCTCGATCAGCGGCAGGAACTTCTCCGGCTTGCGGCTGACCCCGCCCCCGATGATGAAGAGGTCCGGGGAGAAGAGCATCTCCACGTGGGCGAGGTACGTATGCAGCCGGTGCGCCCAGCGCTCCCAGGTGAGGTCCCCGTCCTCCTTGGCCTTCACCGACGCCCGCGTCTCCGCGTCGTGGCCCTTCAGCTCCAGGTGGCCGAGCTCCGAGTTCGGGACCAGCCGCCCGTCCGTGAACAGGGCGCTGCCGATGCCCGTGCCCAGGGTGAGCAGGATGACCGTGCCCTGGCGGCCCCGGCCCGCCCCGTACGTCATTTCCGCCACGCCCGCCGCGTCCGCGTCGTTGAGGACCGTCACCGGCAGGCCGCCCAGCTTTCGCGAGAGCAGGGCCGCCGCGTCCACGCCGACCCATCCCTTGTCGACGTTCGCCGCCGAACGGGTGATGCCGTTCGTGACCACGCCCGGGAAGGTGACCCCGACCGGCCCCGACCACGAGAAGGCGCCGACCACCTCCGCGACACAGCCGGCCACCCCCTCGGGGGTGGCCGGTTGTGGTGTCAGTACCTTGTGGCGCTCCTGCGCCAGGTCGCCCCGGGCCAGGTCCACGGGAGCGCCCTTGATCCCGGATCCGCCGATGTCCACACCCATGATCTGCATGGACATACCGTACGAAAGGACTTACTTGTCGGCGACCAGTTCGGCGGCTTCCGCACGCAAGTCGCGGCGCAGTTCCTTGGGGAGGGAGAAGACGATCGACTCCTCCGCCGTCTTGACGATCTCGACGTCGGCGTAGCCGCGCACGGCCAGCCACTCCAGGACCTCTTCGACCAGCACCTCCGGCACCGAGGCGCCCGAGGTCAGGCCGACCGTGGTGACGCCCTCCAGCCAGGCCTCGTCGATCTCGGACGCGAAGTCGACCAGGTGGGCGGCCTTGGACCCGGCGTCGAGGGCGACCTCGACCAGCCGGATGGAGTTCGAGGAGTTCTTCGAGCCGACGACGATGACCAGGTCGGAGTCCGCGCCCATGACCTTGACCGCGGCCTGCCGGTTCGAGGTGGCGTAGCAGATGTCGTCGCTGGGCGGGGAGACGAGGAGCGGGAACTTCGTCTTCAGCGCGTCGACGGTCTCCATGGTCTCGTCGACCGAAAGAGTGGTCTGGGAGAGCCAGACGACCTTCGACTCGTCGCGCACCTCGACCTTGGCCACGTCGTCCGGGCCGTCGACGATCGTGATGTGGTCCGGGGCCTCGCCCGAGGTGCCGATGACCTCCTCGTGGCCCTCGTGGCCGATGAGGAGGATGTCGAAGTCCTCGTTCGCGTACCGGATGGCTTCCTTGTGCACCTTGGTGACCAGCGGGCACGTGGCGTCGATCGTCGCGAGCTTGCCGCGCGCCGCCTCGTCGTGGACCACGGGGGCCACGCCGTGCGCGGAGAACATCACGATGTTGCCCTCGGGCACCTCTTCCGTCCGCTCGACGAAGATGGCGCCCTTCTTCTCCAGGGTCTGGACCACGTACTTGTTGTGCACGATCTCGTGCCGGACGTAGACCGGCGCCCCGTACTGCTCAAGGGCTTTCTCGACGGCGATCACGGCTCGGTCCACGCCCGCGCAATAGCCGCGGGGCGCGGCGAGCAGGACACGGCGGGAGGCGGCAGCAGGGGCGGGAGCAGTCATGGGATCCATCGTACGGGGGTCCCCGGGAGGCCGGACGTCGCCCGTACGGCACACACTTGGCGGGAAGATCAGAAAGAACGTCCCGACTTTGGCCCGGAGGACTGATGGCGGCGTCCGCTACGGATTCCAGCAACGCGGCGCCCGAGGGGTCCCCCACCGCCCTGCGGCGGAATCTGGGCTTCCGGGACCTGGTGGTCTACGGGCTCCTCTTCATCGCCCCGATGGCCCCGGTCGGGGTCTTCGGCACCCTCGACGCGAAGTCGCACGGCGCCGTCGCCCTCGTCTACGTCGTCGCGACCGTCGCGATGGCCTTCACGGCCTTCTCGTACGCGCAGATGGTGCGGGTCGCCCCGCAGGCCGGCTCGGTCTTCACGTACGCCCGCAAGGGGCTGGGCGAGGGGCCCGGCCTGATCGCCGGGTGGATGGTGATGCTGGACTACCTGCTGATCCCGGCGGTCGCGTACCTCTTCTCGGGCATCGCGATGAACGCGCTGGTGCCGGAGGTCTCCCGGTGGGTGTGGACGGCCCTGGCCGTGGTCGTGACCACCGCCCTCAACCTGTGGGGCGTACGGGCGGCGGCGCGCGTGGGTTTCGCCGTGCTGGTCATGGAGATCCTGATCCTGCTCGTCTTCCTGGTCGCGGCGGTAACGGTGCTGGTCCGGGACGGGGCGCAGCGCGGCTGGCTCTCGCCGCTGACGGGCGACGGCTCGCTCGGCTTCAGCATGGGCGCCGTACTGGGCGCGGTGTCGGTGGCGGTGCTCTCGTACCTGGGCTTCGACGCGATCGCCTCCTTCGCGGAGGAGGTGACGGGGGGCTCGCGGCGGGTGGCGCGGGCGCTGCTGTTCTGCCTGGGGCTGGCGGGGGTGCTGTTCATCGCGCAGACGTACCTGGCGGCACTGCTGATGCCGGTGTCCTCGCAGGAGCTGGCGGCCGATCCGGGGCAGCAGGGCCCGGCCTTCTACAACGCGGTGGAGGCCTCGGTCGGCTCCTGGCTGCACGACCTGGTGGCGGTCAGCAAGGCCGTCGGGGCGGCCTTCGCGGCGCTGGCCGGGCAGGCGGCGGCGGGGCGGCTGCTGTTCGCGATGGCCCGGGAGCGGCGGCTGCCGCGGGCGCTGGCCCGGACCTCGGGCGGCACTCCGCGGCCGGCGCTGCTGGTGGCGGCGACCGTGACGCTGATCGCGGCGGTGTGGGCGGCCCGGCGGGACGACGGGCTCGACCACCTGGTCTCGGTGGTGGACGTGGGGGCGCTGGTGGCGTTCACGCTGCTGCACGCGTCGGTGGTGGGCTGGTTCGTGGTCAAGCGGCGGGAGGGCGCGCCGAACTGGTTCAAGCACCTGGTGATCCCGGTGCTGGGCGCGGTGGTGACGGTCGCGGTGATCGTCGAGGCCTCGTGGACGGCGCAGCTGGTGGGGGCGGTCTGGCTGGCGGTGGGTCTGGGCGTGCTCTTCGCTCAACGCGGCGGGCGGGGCGGTGCGGTGTGAGCGTGTGGCGCGGCTCCGTTGCCGGGGCGCTGCCCCTGCCCCGGCGCCTCAAACGCCGGCGGGGCTGAGGGTGCCCCCTGGGCCGGGACCGGCCTGTTGGGGCGGTGCCCCGGCGGAGTGTCTCCTCGTCCTCGCGCACCGAGGCACCGCTGCGAGACGTGAGGGTGGTTGCGCGCTCGTCCTGCGGGGACACTCCGCCGTGTCCCCACCCCAACCACGCACTCCCGACCCACGGGGCAGGGGGCACAGGGGCGTACCCGCAGCGCCGCACGCTCCCGGCCCACGGGCGGGGCCCTTGGCCGACGGGGGGAGCGGGGGCACTCCGGGGCGTCCCCGCAGGACGAGCGCGCAACCACCCTCCACATCGAGAGGTGCCTTGGTGCGCGAGGACGAGGAGACGCCCCGGAGGGACCCCGCGGGCCTACCCGACGGCCAAGAACCCCGCCCGGGGGCACCACCCCAGCCCCGCCGGCGATTGAGGCGCACGGGGGGGGCCGCAGCGGCGGAGCCACCGGCCGGGCCGCGACACCCCGCACGCGCCTGAGACGGTGTCAGTGGCGACGGATAGCCTGCGTACATGGGTCTGAATACGTCGGCCGAGGCGCCGCTGCCGGTAGGTCAGGTGTCCCGGCTCATCGGGGGCTGGATCGAGCGCCTCGGGCAGGTGTGGGTGGAGGGGCAGATCACGCAGCTCTCGCGGCGGCCGGGGGCGGGGGTGGTCTTCCTGACGCTGCGTGACCCCTCGCACGACATCTCCGTCAGCGTGACCTGCTTCCGCCAGGTCTTCGACGAGGTCGCGGATGTCGTGTCGGAGGGGGCGCGGGTCGTCCTGCTGGCCAAGCCGGAGTGGTACGCCCCGCGCGGGCAGCTGTCCCTGCGGGCCACGGAGATACGGCCGGTCGGCATCGGTGAGCTGCTGGCCCGGCTGGAGCGGCTCAAGCGGTCGCTGGCCGCCGAGGGGCTGTTCGCGCTGGAGCGCAAGAAGCCGCTGCCGTTCCTGCCGCAGCTGATCGGGCTGGTGGTCGGGCGGGCCTCGGCGGCCGAGCGCGACGTACTGGAGAACGCACGGCGCCGCTGGCCCGCGGTCCGCTTCGAGGTGCGGAACGTGGCCGTCCAGGGGGTGCACGCCGTGCCCCAGGTGGTCCAGGCGGTCAAGGAGCTGGACGCGCTCGACGAGGTCGACGTGATCATCGTGGCCCGCGGCGGCGGCAGCGTGGAGGACCTGCTGCCCTTCTCCGACGAGGAGGTCGTACGGGCGGTCGCGGCGGCCCGCACCCCGGTGGTCTCGGCGATCGGGCACGAGCCGGACTCCCCGCTGCTGGACCTCGTCGCGGACCTGCGGGCCTCTACGCCCACGGACGCCGCGAAGAAGGTCGTCCCGGACGTGGGCGAGGAGCTGGAGCGGGTGCGCCAGCTGCAGGGCCGGGGGCTGCGCGCGGTGCGCGGGCTGCTCGACCGGGAGGAGCGGGGCCTGGCGCACGCGCTCGCGCGGCCGGTCTTCGTCCACCCGCAGCGGATGGTGGAGACCCGCGAGGGCGAGCTGGAGGCGCTGCTCGCGCGCAGCCGGCGCACGCTGGGCCACCTGCTGGACCGGGCCGATTCGGAGCTCGCGCACACCCTCGCGAGGGTGGTGGCGCTGTCGCCCGCCGCGACGCTGGAGCGGGGGTACGCCGTGCTCCAGCGGTCGGACGGGCACGTGGTGCGGTCCCCGGAGGAGGTCTCGGCGGACGAGGTGCTGCGGGCGCGGGTCGCGGAGGGCGAGTTCACCGTACGGGTCGCCTCAGAATCCGAATAGCCGCACGTCAGGGCGTCAGCAAGGCGACACATCGAGGCAACGGTTCCGTTGCATGACACGCAGAGGGTGGAAAAGGGAATGTCAGAGGCCGATACCGCGCTGGGCTACGAGCAGGCCCGCGACGAGCTGATCGAGGTCGTCCGCAAGCTGGAGGCCGGCGGGACCTCGCTGGAGGACTCCCTCGCGCTCTGGGAGCGCGGGGAGGAGCTGGCGAAGGTCTGCCGGCACTGGCTGGAGGGCGCCCGGGCCCGACTGGACTCGGCGCTGGCGGCCCGCGAGCGGGCCGAGGACGGCGGAGCCGAGTAGCCGGATCGGGCCGGGTCGGGCCGGCCCTGGCAGAGGCCTGCGGGCCGGCAAGCCTGCCAGGTGCCGGAAGGCGCTGGGGCCGGTGTGGGCCGGGTCCGTCAGGTGCGGGCTGGTGATGCCGGTCACGACCAGGGGGAGATAGTTGAAATTTCATCTACTTCGGTCGTAGAGTCTGGGACATCGCTTCACCCCCGCATGAGAAGAAGGCTTTCCGATGTCTCTCGTTCTTGACTCCGCCGCGCAGGACCTGCTCTTCCGCGAGGCCCGCACCGCCAACTCGTTCTCCGACGAGCCGGTCACCGAGGAGCAGGTTCAGGCGATCTACGACCTGGTGAAGTACGGCCCGACCGCCTTCAACGGCACCCCGCTGCGCATCACCCTGGTCCGCTCCCCCGAGGCCCGCGAGCGCCTCGTGAAGCACATGGCTGAGGGCAACCAGGCCAAGACCGCCGCCGCCCCGCTGGTCGCGATCCTCGCCGCGGACAACGAGTTCCACGAGGAGCTCCCGGCGCTGCTGCCGCACTTCCCGCAGGCCAAGGACATGTTCTTCGCCGAGCGCCCGGTCCGCGAGCAGTCCGCCCTCGTCAACGCCGCCCTCCAGGCCGCCTACTTCATCGTCGGCGTCCGCGCCGCCGGCCTCGCCGCGGGCCCGATGACCGGCCTGGACTTCGCAGGCCTCCAGAAGGAGTTCCTGGACGACGACCACACCCCGCTGATGGTGGTCAACATAGGCAAGCCGGGCGAGGACGCCTGGTTCGCGCGCTCCCCGCGCCTGGACTTCGACCAGGTCATCACCACCGTCTGAGTGACGTAGCCCGTACGTCGCCCACACGCCGAAAGGGCGGCCGGCCCCGGGATCCCCGGGGCCGGCCGCCCTTCTCGTTCACCTGCCACGCGGCACGCGCTACGCGCCGGCGCCCTGCTTGAACTCCAGCGCCGCCGCCATCGCGCCGAGCTGCTCGAAGGAGGCCGTCCCGGTCACCACCGTGACGTGCCCCTGCTCCTGCCGCACGAGGGCGTCGTACTTCTCGCCGTCCCAGCGCTCCCAGGCCGTGTCACCGACCTGCTGCGTCTGCCCGGTGGCCTTCGCCTGCCGGGTGACCCGGTCGAGGTACTTGGCGGAGCTGTCCGAGGACTGCTCCACGGCCACGTACTGCTGTTCCGGATCGAGGAAGCCCAGGTGCCAGGCATTGGCGTTCTTGCGCTCGTACGACACCGAGGTCGCCCGCCACTGTTCCGGCAGCCCCACGGGGGCGGCCACCGGGTACGGGGCCGCGCGCCGGGCCGTGATCGTCTCCACCCGGTAGTCGACCGTGCGCGTCGGATCGGCCTTCTCGTCATGCGGGACGAACACGTAGATCCCCGCCACGACGAGGCCGATCACCGCCAGCGACCGGACCATGTCCCAGATCGTCTGCTTGCCTTTCATACCTGCCACGCCACCATGGTCCCGCATCGCCGCCGGCGATCACCGCCGGGGGCCCCGGAGCGTCGCAAGGTGTCCGCTCAGGCCAAACGCATGACCGATATGCCGCTCATACGTGACCCGGTCTGCTCAATTTATCGACCTACCGATAGAGTTCCAGCACCCTCACTTCCCGGCCGTCGCCGAACAGAAAGGTGCCCTCGGATGACCGAGCACAACCTGCCGCCTCAGCTCGTAGTCTCTCCGGAGGCCCCCGACCGCAACCTCGCCCTGGAGCTCGTCCGGGTCACCGAGGCCGCCGCCCTGGCCGCCGGCCGGTGGGTCGGCCGCGGCGACAAGATCGGCGCGGACGGCGCCGCGGTCAACGCGATGCGCACCCTGATCTCCACCGTCTCGATGAACGGCGTCGTCGTCATCGGCGAGGGCGAGAAGGACGAAGCCCCGATGCTCTTCAACGGCGAGCAGGTCGGTGACGGCACCGGCGCCGAGGTCGACATCGCCGTGGACCCGATCGACGGCACCACCCTGAACGCCAAGGGCATGCCGAACGCCATCGCCGTCCTGGCCGCCGCCGACCGCGGCACCATGTTCGACCCGTCCGCGGTCTTCTACATGGACAAGCTCGTCACCGGCCCCGAGGCCGCCGACTTCGTCGACATCAACGCCCCCGTCTCGGTGAACATCCGCCGCGTCGCCAAGGCGAAGGGCATGGCCGTCGAGGACGTCACGGTCGTCATCCTGGACCGCCCCCGCCACGAGGGCATCGTCAAGGAGATCCGCGAGACGGGTGCCCGGATCAAGTTCATCTCCGACGGCGACGTCGCGGGCTCCGTCATGGCGGTCCGCGAGGGCACCGGCGTGGACCTGCTCCTCGGCATCGGCGGCACCCCCGAGGGCATCATCTCGGCCTGCGCCATAAAGTGCCTCGGCGGCACGATCCAGGGCAAGCTGTGGCCCAAGGACGACGCCGAGCGCCAGCGCGCGCTGGACGCCGGGCACGACCTGGACCGCGTCCTGTCCACGAACGACCTGGTCTCCGGCGAGAACGTCTTCTTCGTCGCCACCGGCATCACGGACGGCGAGCTGCTGCGCGGCGTGCACTACCGCGCGGAGACCGCTACGACCTCGTCGCTGGTCATGCGCTCGAAGTCGGGCACGATCCGCCAGATCGACTCGACGCACCGCCTGTCGAAGCTGCGCGCGTACAGCGCGATCGACTTCGACCGCGCGAAGTAGGCCTGCGGCCGGCTCGGCACCACGGGAGGGGGCGGTCACCGCGTCCGGGGGGACCCCCGGCGCGGTGACCGCCCCCTCTGCCGTGTTCGCGGCCTGATCCTGCGGCGCCGTTGCCGGGGGCGCCGCCCCCGGACCCTCCCCCAGCTACCGCTGGGGGGACCCCCAGCGCCTCAAACGCCGGCGGGGCTGGATCTTCCAGCCCCGCCGGCGTTTGAGGCGCGGGTACGAGCTCAGCCCGCCGCCGCGATCGGGCCCGTGCCCGGGGTCTGGCGGAGCTCGGCGGACCTGCGGCGCATCCGGGCCAGGACCACCCGGCGCTCGGCGGCGGTGAGGCCGCCCCAGACTCCGTACGGCTCGGGCTGGAGCAGGGCGTGCTCCCGGCAGGCGACCATCACCGGGCAGCGCGCGCAGACGCGCTTGGCGGCCTCCTCGCGGGAGAGCCGGGCCGCGGTCGGCTCCTTGGACGGCGCGAAGAAGAGCCCCGCCTCGTCCCGGCGGCACACCGCCTCCGCGTGCCAGGGGCCGTCCTCTTCCCGCGACGGAGTCCGCGGCTTCGGCACGGCCGCCGCCGCGCGGCCCTGAAGACTCTGGACGGCGGCTACCTGCAGGGACTGATGCGGCGGATGCGGCACGGTCTACTCCTGACGACGTATACGCGAGCGAGAGACGATGCACCTGTCCCTACCCGCTGTACGCGCCCCTATGCACCACGCGCCACGGGCCGGCGGAGGTTCGTCCGAAACGCGCCCCCGCCGCCCGGGCCCTCACACGGCCGGCGGCGCCCAGCGGGGATCGCGCCCCAGGAAGGCCAGCAGCAAGCCGGCCGGGTCGACCTCGGGTGCGGGGCCGCCGGGGAACGCCGGCCCGTAGGCAAAGCCCCGCAGGGGCTCGGCGAGGGCCTCCGCCGCAGGCCGCAGCGCCTCCGCGAGGGCCGCCGGGAGCGGGGACGGCAGGCCGGTGGCGACGGCGATGTCCCAGGCGTGCACCGTGGCGTCGAGGGCGGCCGCGCCGACTGCCGTCTCGGCGGACACCGTGAACGGGGGCAACGGCACCGCGACCTCGGCGGTACCGGGCGCCACCCCGGCGAAGGCCTCGGCCGCGGCGGCGAGTGCGGGCTCCAGCAGCCGCACCGGGCTGCCTGCGAGGGTGCCGGAGGGTGCGAAAGGGTCCTCGGCGGGGCCGGGGCCGCCGGTCAGGCGGGAGGCGTAGGCCAGCTGGTCGCCGGCGGCGTGCCGGTCGCCTGCGGCGCACTGGAGGACCTGGGTGGCGTCCCACGGCTCGCACCGCGTATCGGCCCGCTCCCAGCCATCGGCGGGCGCCCCGGCGGGAGTTGCGCGCCTCTGGGGGTGGCGGGCGTACGGCGGCGCCCCAGCGGGGGTGGTGCGCCTGCGGGGGTGGTGCGCCTGCGGCGGATCACCGGCACGCCACTCGGCTGAATCCCGTTGTTTCAGGGCGTGTTGGGCGCCGCTTCACGCGGCCCGCTCAGCCGTCCAGGCGCTTGCGCAGCTTGTGCGCCAGGTCGACCAGGCGGGAGCCGAGCTTGGGGCGAGCCTCGATGTTGCCGAGCAGCGCGAAGCCGCGGACGATCACCACCGGGGCCTGCGGGTCCGTCTCCCCCCGGCTCTCGCCGCGCACCTCGAAGTTGCCGAGGACCCCGCTGCCGTAGCCGCGCAGGGTGACGTTCTCCGGGACGACCACCTCCACGTTGCCGAGTACGCAGGTCACGTTGATCTCGGTGACCTGCTGCTCGAAGACCGCCTCGGTGAGGTCGATGCTGATGTCGCCCATGACCGAGACCGCGCGGGTGTGCGCGCCCGGCCGCCAGCGGCCCTTGCGGGCGGAGGCGCTGCACACGGCCACGACGTTGTCGGTGTAGCCCGCCGGAGCGGAGGCGCCGTACGCGGGCGAGGGGTGGCCGGCGCCGGGCGCGGGCAGGTCCCGTACGAGGCCCTCCAGCTCGCCGACCGTCTTGAGCTCGTACAGCGAGTCCAGGCGCTCCGAGTGCTCCTCGGAGTTCAGGCGGCCCTCGGCGAGGGCGTCGCCGAGCGTCTGCGCGATCCGGTCCCGGTCGGCGTCGGACGCGCGCAGCTCCGAGGGGGCGGCGGCAGCAGGGGCGGCGGGGTGCTTTTCCAGGTCCACGGCACCCAGCATAGCGAGACACGATAGATCGCGATACTCCTGAGTGGCGCAGAGCGGGCCCCTAGTGAGCCTTACCTCACAACCACGGCCGCGTCGAGAGGTTCTACGCTGGATGACCGCGCTGCCAATTGGTCGCCAGTGCTGTCTGCCGAGTGAGGAATGACTGCCGTCATGCCAGAGTTTGCGTACACCGACCTGCTGCCCCTGGGCGAGGACACCACCCCCTACCGGCTGGTGACCGCCGAGGGCGTCTCCACCTTCGAGGCTGACGGCCGTACGTTCCTCAAGGTCGAGCCCGAGGCGCTGCGCAAGCTCGCCGAAGAGGCCATCCACGACATCCAGCACTTCCTGCGCCCCGCGCACCTCGCGCAGCTGCGCCGCATCATCGACGACCCCGAGGCCTCCGCGAACGACAAGTTCGTCGCGCTCGACCTCCTCAAGAACGCGAACATCGCGGCGGCCGGCGTCCTGCCGATGTGCCAGGACACGGGCACGGCCATCGTGATGGGCAAGCGCGGCCAGAACGTGCTGACCGAGGGCGGCGACGAGGCGGCGCTCTCGCGCGGCATCTACGACGCGTACACCCGCCTGAACCTGCGCTACTCGCAGATGGCGCCGCTCACCATGTGGGAGGAGAAGAACACCGGCTCGAACCTGCCCGCGCAGATCGAGCTGTACGCGACGGACGGCGGCGCGTACAAGTTCCTCTTCATGGCCAAGGGCGGCGGCTCGGCCAACAAGTCCTTCCTCTACCAGGAGACCAAGGCGGTCCTCAACGAGGCCTCCATGATGAAGTTCCTGGAGGAGAAGATCCGCTCGCTCGGCACCGCGGCCTGCCCGCCGTACCACCTGGCGATCGTGGTCGGCGGCACCTCGGCCGAGCACGCGCTGAAGACCGCGAAGTACGCCTCCGCGCACTACCTGGACGAGCTGCCCACCGAGGGCTCCCCCCTGGGCCACGGCTTCCGCGATCACGACCTCGAACAGCAGGTCTTCGAGCTCACCCAGAAGATCGGCATCGGCGCGCAGTTCGGCGGCAAGTACTTCTGCCACGACGTCCGCGTCGTCCGCCTCCCCCGCCACGGCGCCTCGCTCCCCGTCGCCATCGCCGTCTCCTGCTCCGCGGACCGCCAGGCGACCGCGAAGATCACCGCCGAGGGCGTCTTCCTGGAGCAGCTGGAGACGGACCCGGCGCGCTTCCTCCCCGACACCACGGACTCGCACCTGGACGAGGCCTCGGACGTCGTCTCCATCGACCTGAACCAGCCGATGGACGACATCCTCGCGACCCTGACCAAGCACCCGGTCAAGACCCGCCTGTCCCTGACCGGCCCGCTGGTCGTGGCGCGCGACATCGCGCACGCCAAGATCAAGGAGCTGCTGGACTCGGGCGCGGAGATGCCGCAGTACCTGAAGGACCACCCGGTCTACTACGCGGGCCCCGCGAAGACCCCCGAGGGCTACGCCTCCGGCTCCTTCGGCCCGACGACGGCCGGCCGCATGGACTCGTACGTCGAGCAGTTCCAGGCGGCGGGCGGCTCGAAGGTCATGCTGGCCAAGGGCAACCGCTCGCAGCAGGTGACGGACGCGTGCGGCGCGCACGGCGGCTTCTACCTGGGCTCCATCGGCGGCCCGGCGGCGCGCCTCGCGCAGGACTGCATCAAGAAGGTCGAGGTCCTGGAGTACGAGGAGCTCGGCATGGAGGCCGTCTGGAAGATCGAGGTGGAGGACTTCCCGGCCTTCATCGTGGTCGACGACAAGGGCAACGACTTCTTCCAGAACCCGGCCCCGGAGCCGACGTTCACCCACATCCCGGTCCGCGGCCCGGGTCTGTAGCCCGCGCTCCACTGCCGGGCGCCGGCGGCTCGGACGGGCCTCCCGGGTGTTCGGCGACGTGCGCGAAACGTCGCCGAACACCCCGCCCACACGACTCCCACACGACGCCCACGCGATGCCCATGCGACCCCCACAGGCCGCCCCAAGGCCTCGAACAGCCAACGGAATTCGAATGTATAGGCTGCTCGGGAAGTCTTGACCGACGTGCGGTGGGGGGACGACATGCTGACGTACCAGGAAGTCATGACGACCGACTACGGGCGCCTCCTGGCGGCAGCCGACAAGTGGCAGTCGATGGCGGAGGAGATCCGCAAGGTCGAAGAACGCTATCGGGACACCGTTCAGAAGATCCACACGAGCGGCAACTGGGCCGGGGTCAGTTCGACCGCGTCGTTCACGAACTTCGAAGCGACCCGGTACGAGTACCAGGCCGCCCAGACCCAGGCGAAGGCGACCGCCACGCTGCTGCGCAACGGACACCAGCAGCTCACCGAGCTCAAGAAGACGCTCGAGAACGCGCGCGCCGACGCGATCAAGGCAGGGATGAGCGTCTCCGGGACGGGGGACGTGGTCTTCGACACCACCAAGCTCAGCGCCGCCGAGAAGAACGCCATGCGGCACGACCCTGACTACATGACGAGCGTCAGGACCGCCGAGCAGTCCTGGCGCGATTACATCAAGGAGTGCGTCAAAGCGGTCGACGAGGCCGACCAGGACCTGCGCAAGGACCTGGAGGCGGTCGTCAAGGACGGCGCGGGCGGCAAGGGCGACGGCACGCCGGGCACCGGCTTCAACGGGCAGGCCGGGGACGTCGCGAAGGCCGACGACGCCCAGAAGCAGGAGCGCTTCGACCTCGCCTGGCTGAAGAAGCGGGACAACGAGACCCTCGACGACTACATCGAGCGGCTCCAGAAGGACGGCATGACCCGCCTCACGGGCAACCCGAAGCTGGCGGAACTGGTCTCCAACATCAGCAAGTCCACGGTGACGGCCGGCGCGTTCGCCGCTGCGCTGACGGCGGTCGGCATGAACTCCTTCAAGCTGGCCGGCTACTTCAAGGACGTGAAGGGCGGCGTCTACCCGAGGGCCTTCAACGCACCGGGCACCCTGCTGGAGCGGAACGTCAACGCACGGCTGGCGGGCGCGACTCCGGGCGGCCTGTTGAGCAAACTGCCCCCCAACGTCGTCGGCGCGCTCACGGGCTCCGACGAGGCGGCCATGTGGGGTGGCCACATGAAGAACGGCCGCTTCTTCATCCCGGTGGCCTCCGAGGCCAACCTCATCACGGTCGCCCAGCAGGGCGGCATGGCGAACGCCGCGAAGGCGGCCGGCGCGCTGCGCGGGCTGGGCGTGGTGGGAGGCGTCGCCGCCACCGCCTACGGCGTGGCGAACCTGGCCACGTACGACACCGAGATGATCAAGAAGGACCCGGCGAAGTTCGCCACCGACCTCACGGGTACGGCCTTCAGCGGTTCGATGACCGCGCTGGCCATCGCCCCCAATCCGGTGACCGCCGCATTTGCCGTGGGGACCGGCGTCGCCTACGGCGCCGCGCTGATCTGGGACAACCACGAAGCCATAGGCAAGGGCCTGGAGAAGGCCGGAGACGGCATCGCCGACGGTGCCAAGAAACTCGGCAGCGCGCTGAACCCGTTCGACTAGGAGGGCAGAGACATGCACACCCAGACCACCCCGTTCCAGTTGAAAACGTGGCAGGGCGGCGAGAAGGGTCAGGTTCGCCGGAGCCTGCCCCTCTGGCAGGGGACGTCCCCGGAGTGGGGCGAGATCACGGTGGCTTCACTGCCCCACGCACACGACGACGTCCGCGCCACCGAGATCACCGGCGGCCACATCCCCACGGTCGTCTTCGAATCCCGCGGCATGCAGGTGACGATCACCGAACGGCCGACGCTGAACGGGCCGACGCTGCGCGTCGGGGGCGCCACGGCGTACCTGAAGCGGAACCGGTGGGCGGCCACGCACCGGGGCCGCGCCCTGCACATGAAGTACGGCGGCGACAGGTACCGGCTCTGGGCGGTCAACAAGCGGGAGTACGTCCTCATGCGCGAGGCGGACAACGAGGACCGCGGTGTCACCGTCAAGGTCAAGGAATCCGGCATGGCCAAGTGGAAGCGCGTCGACGTGAGCGCGACGGGCCGCGCCCTCGGGTCCGACATCGCGCTCGCACTCGTCTTCTCCGGTGTCGACCGGTCCGTGCTCACCCGGCGGGGGGCCGTGCGCGCGGGCATCTCGCGGGTCTTCCACGTGGCGGTGGATTCGTCCATGGGGTGATCCCCGACCCGACCTGGCCCGACCCCCGAACCGACCGATGGAGCGAGTGAGCGTATGCCTTCCCATGACCTTTCCCGAGCCCGGTTCCGCCTGAGCGACGAGCACGTCTTCGTCCTCGTCCAGGTGGCGGCCGGGGAGCCCGTGCCCGGCGAGTTCCTCGGGGCACGCGAGGAACTGCGGGCGTGCGGACTGATCGGCGAGAACGGGCTGCTGGCCCACGTGCTCATCCCCCTGCTCGACACGCTGATGACGCCGACCGTGGTGATCTCGCTGGAATCGGTCGGCCGGCAGGGCCGCTTGAACCACGGGCTGCTCATCGGGGAGGACCACGTCATCGCCCATCAGGCCTGGCCGGGCGCGAGCGAGTCGGAGTACTCCTCCGTCGAGCCGAAGACCCTGGTGTGGGCGCTGGCGAACATGGTCAACCTGCGGCAGTCGGGTCCCGGAGGCGGGGCGGGGCCCGCCGCGTACCCGGCCGCGGCGATCGAGACCCGGCTCGGGACGCTCGACGCGGGGCTCGCCGCCCTGGCAGGGCTGTCCGGTGCCGAGGCCCCGGGCTCCGAGCGTGCGTACATCCGCAAGGCGCTGGCGCAGGACGGGACTCTCGGCGAGGCCCAGGCGGGGCTGCTCGCCGACCTGCTCGCCGAACTGCGGTCGAGCTGGCGGATGACCGCCGCGTGGCGGGGCCGCGAGGAGGGCCGGGACGGGGTGGCCGGGCGCGGCTTCGCGATCTGGGACTGCGGCCCCCTGGGGTACTGGCACCGGGAGCTGCCCGAGGAGCCGGTGGCCGCGGAGGCGGTGCGTCCGGACAACACCGTGCGGCTGGTCCGCGTGGGAGCGAAGCGGGTCTGGGACCTGATCGCGGACCTGCTGCCCGAGGAAGGCGAACTGCGACGCGCCTGAGTCCGGTTGGAATGCGATGCGTGGAACGGAAACGACTGACGGGGAGGACCGAACGTGGCGGTGGGCTTTGATCACGAGTGGGACCGGGCGGGCGCCGGGGCGGCCGATCAGCAGGTGGACATGCGGCTGAACCGCCTCGACGGTCCCGCGGGGCCGCCGGTGCCCGGGGGGCCGGTGCCCGGGGGGCCGGGGAACTTCGCCTCCACTCCGGCCGAGAAGACCTCGGCGGCGAACACGATCGAGACCGAGCTGGAGCCGAACACCAAGAAGGCCACGGAGCACGCGGACGAGGCGACGAACGCCGCGGTCACGGGCTTCGACGGGTGGGACACCGCCGCGGGCCTGAAGAAGGTCGCGGACACCTGGGACAAGCAGGTCAAGAACCTGATGGGCCGGCTCTCCTCCGAGAAGGGTGCGCTGCGGGGCGCCTCGGGTCTCTTCGTACGCAATGACATCGGTCTGGGGGACCAGTTCCGGCCGATCGGCTCCCAGTCGAGGCTGAACGGGCTGTAGGGCGTACCGCGTCGGTCTCCGGGCCCCTCCCCCAATTGGGGGAGGGGCCCCCGCGTATGTCCGCCCATCGGCAGATGGCAGGCGGGCGGGCTCCCGGCGAGGCTGTTCCCGTACCCAAACAGCCCACGCACAACGGGAGTTACGATCGCCATGAAGAGCCGCACGCGCAAACTCGCCCTCACCTTCGCCGCATCCGCCGCCCTGGTGGCCACCCTGGTCGCGGCGGCGCCCGCACCGGCGGCCCCGGCGAACCCCGCGACCCCGGCCGCATCGAAGGTCGCCTCCGTGCACGGGGGCGGCACGATCTTCTTCCCCTACTCCCCCAAGGACGACATCCGCTTCACGGTCGACGCGGAGTCGACCCCGTGGACCAAGCCGCTCCCGGTCCCGGGCCTGGAGAACGGGCTGCCGACGGACGCGCGGGGCCGGGTGACGATCTACCACCAGTACAAGGAGACCGGCTTCACCGCGGTCGCCGAAGCGGAGATCGACTGCCTGGTCACGGGCGGGAAGACGGCCACCCTCACGGCCATCGTCAAGACCGCGAACGTCGACGGCTGGGAGGGCAAGCGGATCGGCATCAGCGTCCAGGACGGCGAGCGCGGCGGCCCGGACCGCCTCGGCTTCTCCTGGGGCGTCGCCAACGTCGACGTGAAGCCGGACGGCACGGCGGACCAGGGCGCGGTGGGCACCTGCATGGCCCCGGCCCCCTTCACGGAGGTCACGAAGGGCGGCTTCAAGGTCACCCCGGCACCGCTGGCCCCGATTCCGAAGCCGTAGCGGCTCCCGCCGAACGGGTTGCCGCTGCGCGGAGCCTTTCCCACCCCGGCCCCGGCCCCGCGAAGCCCGCGGCCGGGTGGGACCCGGTTAACGTCGGGGACACAGGCCCGCACCTGTGCGTTCAACCCCGTTTGCGAGGATTCCCGTATGGCAGCGACGACCTCCCCCCTCCCCACCGCCCGCGGCACGCGCGTGGTCGCCCACCGGGGGGCCTCCCATGAGCATCCCGAGCACACCATGGCCGCCTACCGGCAGGCCATCGCCGACGGGGCCGACGCGCTCGAGTGCGATGTGCGGCTCACCGCCGACCGGAAGCTGGTGTGCGTGCACGACCGGCGGGTGGAGCGAACCTCCGACGGGCGGGGGGTGGTCTCCGAGATGACGTACGCGGAGCTCGCCGCGCTCGACTTCGGGGCCTGGAAGGGGGACGGGCACGCGGGCGCCCGGGTGCTGCTCTTCGAGGACCTGCTCAAAGAGGCGCTGGCGGCGCAGCGCCCCGTCGGGCTCGCCGTCGAGACCAAGCATCCGTCGCGGGCCGGCGGGCGGCTGGAGGTCGAGCTCGTACGGATGCTCAAGGAGTACGGGCTCGCGGACGGGGCATCCGGGCTCGTCGAGGTGATGAGCTTCTCGCGGAACGCGCTGACGCGGACGCACCGGCTCGCGCCCGGGCTGCCGACCGTGTTCCTGATCGAGCGGACCCTGCCCCTGCGCCCGGCACGGCCCCCGTTCGCGACGCACGCGGGCCCGGGGATCGAGCTCGTACGGCGGGATCCGGGGCTGGTGGGGCGGCTGAGGGCGAAGGGTCTGCGGGTGCGGGTGTGGACCGTGGACGAGCCCGAGGACGTGGAGCTGTGCGTACGGCTCGGCGTGGACACGATCATCACCAACCGGCCGCGGGACGTGCGCAAGCTGCTCGACGACATGTGAGCACCCGGCCGGGGTGCGCCGGCCGGGTGTGGGGGGTCGGATGGGGCAGGGGCTTGCGGGTGTTCGTGGGGGTTTACAGGAGGGTTAGACGAAGCGCTGCGTCGCCGTGCCGTTGCAGGGCTGGAGGCGGAGCGGGTCGCGGGCGGTGGCGACCGTCAGGCACATGCCCGGGACGGCCGCGGGGCGGATGGTGGCGCCGTCGCGGACGAACTGCTGGTTCGCTCCGCCGTGGCAGTTCCAGATGATCAGGCCGGTGCCGGCTCCGTAGTTGGCGCCGGGGGCGTCGAGGCAGCGGTCGTGGGTCAGCTCGACGTGGACCGACTTGCGGGCCGCGTCGTACCACCAGCCCTGGTTGCGGCCGCCGTGGCAGTCCCAGCCCAGGACGGCCGTCTCATTGGCGCTGGCTCCGCCCTTCGCGTCGAGGCAGTTGCCGTTCGCCTCGTTCTTCAGGGGTGCGTAGAGGGAGTCCCAGGCACCGGCCTGGAGGACCGGGGTGCCGGTGCTGGCGGGGTCGGCGCAGGAGGCCTCGCGCAGGCCCGAGTTGTAGAGCTGGGTGAGGCAGGACGCGAACGCGCCGTGGCCCCGGTAGTTGGGGTGGAAGGACTGGCGGGCGGTGTTCTCGTCCCACGGGAAGTGGTCGCCGAGGTCCAGGTAGAGGCCGCGGGCCCAGGTGTCCTCCATGCAGACCTCGTGGCCGTGGAAGAGCCGGGAGTTGTCGAGGTAGACGGCGCCGGAGTTGCGGGCGGCGTCGCGCATGCCCTTCTCGAAGGTGGGCACCGCGTAGTTGCGGCCCCAGGTGGCGTCGGAGTCGTAGCCGGCGCAGCCTCCGGGGAGCTTGCCGGGGAAGTTCGGGTTGTCGTAGAAGTCGGGCCCGATGGGGCTGGGGTAGCCCATGACGACGAGCTTGTAGTCGGAGTCGGCGTATCCGGCGTCGCGCATGACCGTCTTGAGGTCCGCGACCGTGGCCTCGACCTTGGGCTTGAGGCCGTCGACGCGCGCCTGCCAGCCGGGGCCGTACTTGGGCTCGCAGGTGCCCTGGCTGAGCACCCAGCGGGTGACGCAGTCGGTCATGACCGGGCCGAACTGGAGGTCGTCGTTGGCGCCGGCGACCAGCAGCACCATCTTGATCTTCGTGTTGCGGGCCTTGACGGCGAGGTTGTCGCTCTGTACCAGCTCGTCGGCGTACTGCTTGCTGCCGCCGATCCTGATGTTGCCGGTGTACCCGCCGGAGCAGGAGACGTTGAAGGTGAGGTCGGCCGGGATGCCGGTGCGGTGGATCGCCGCGTCGGGCGAGCGGTGGCACTGGTTGGACGGGGTGTTGGTCGCGGGGTCGTAGTTGCCGACGCCCTCGCCCGAGATCTCGCTGTCGCCGAGCGAGATCAGGCCGGTCTTGCGGTCGGCGAGCGGGCGGATGGCCGGGTCGCCGTAGATCTTGGTGGCTTCCGCGGCCCGGATGGCCTCCAGTTCGGGTGAGAGGGGGGTCGCCGCCCCGGCCGTGACGGCCGCCGTGGCCCCCGCCGTGGTCGCGGCCTGGGCCATCGGGGTGATGGCGGTGACGCCCCCGAGGGCGGCCGCGATCGCCGCGACCGCGGCGAAGGTAGATCTGAGCATGGGTTTCGTACGTGCACGTGCCATGAACGCCTCCCCGGATGTCAGTGTTACCCACGGTATTTACTGGCCGGTAGGGGAGTTGGGAACACTTCGAACAAGACAATTGCTCAACTTTTTGAGGAGGCAACGAAAATGACCGGTGATCAACAGGCCGAAGCGTTCCGGATCGAGCACGACTCCATGGGCGACGTACGGGTCCCCGCGCACGCCAAGTGGCGTGCTCAGACCCAGCGCGCGGTGGAGAACTTCCCCCTCTCCGGGCAGCGGCTGGAGCGCGCCCACATCGAGGCGCTCGCCCGCATCAAGGCCGCGGCCGCCGTGGTGAACGCGCGGCTCGGCGTGGTGGACGAGGACGTCGCCGCGGCGATCCGGTCCGCCGCCGCCGAGGTCGCGGAGGGCCGCTGGGACGACCACTTCCCCGTGGACGTCTTCCAGACCGGCTCGGGCACCTCGTCCAACATGAACGCCAACGAGGTGATCGCCACCCTGGCCACCGAGCGCCTCGGCGAGGAGGTCCACCCCAACGACCACGTCAACGCCTCGCAGAGCTCCAACGACGTCTTCCCGTCCTCCATCCACATCGCCGCCACCGCCGCCGTCACCCACGAGCTGATCCCCGCCCTGCGGCACCTCGAAATCGTCCTGGAGCGCAAGTCCGCCGAGTTCGCGCAGGTGGTCAAGGCCGGGCGGACGCACCTGATGGACGCCACCCCGGTCACCCTGGGCCAGGAGTTCGGCGGGTACGCGGCCCAGGTCCGCTACGGCATCGAGCGGCTGCACGCGGCCCTGCCGCGGCTCGCGGAGCTGCCCCTGGGCGGTACGGCGGTGGGGACCGGGATCAACACCCCGCCCGGGTTCTCGGCCGCCGTGATCGCCGAGGTGGCCGCCGCGACCGGCCTGCCGCTGACCGAGGCGCGCGACCACTTCGAGGCACAGGGGGCGCGGGACGCGCTCGTGGAGACCTCCGGCATGCTCCGTACGGTCGCCGTCTCGCTCACCAAGATCTGCAACGACCTGCGCTGGATGGCATCCGGCCCGCGCACGGGATTGGCCGAAATCAATCTCCCGGATCTCCAGCCGGGCTCCTCCATCATGCCCGGCAAGGTCAATCCGGTGGTTCCGGAGGCCGTGCTGATGGTCGCCGCGCAGGTGATGGGGAACGACGCGACCGTCGCCGTGGCGGGCGCGTCCGGCAACTTCGAGCTCAACGTGATGCTGCCGGTGATGGCGAGGAACCTGCTCGAATCGATCCGCCTGCTGGGCAACGCGAGCCGCCTGCTCGCGGACCGCACGGTCGACGGGATCACCGCCAACACCGCGCGGGCCAGGGAGTACGCGGAGTCCTCGCCCTCCGTGGTGACCCCGCTCAACCGCTACATCGGCTACGAGGCGGCCGCCAAGGTCGCCAAGAAGTCCCTCGCCGAGCGGAAGACGATCAGGGAGGTCGTCCTGGAATCCGGCTACGTGGAGCGCGGCGACCTCACCCTGGAACAGCTGGACGAGGCCCTGGACGTCCTGCGCATGACGCACCCCTGAGGCACGCCGGAGGGGGGCCGGAGGGGGCCCGACAGGGGTCCGGATTCGGTCGATTACCGTCCCCGACCCCCTCCGTGACCTGCACCGCAGCGATCGCGGGGGCCCCCGCCCTAAGATCTGCGCATGACAGGTACCTTCCGGCCCGCGAGCGGCGACGCGGCACACGGCACGCGCTGGGCACCCGGGGAGCAGATCCTCTGGCGCTACCGCGACCACGCCCCGGGGCTGAAGGGCCAGGTGCACATCTGCCGCCCGGTGACCGTGGTGCGGGACACCGAGGACCTGCTGGCCGTCTGGATGGCCCCGGGCACCGAGTGCGTCAAGCCGGTGCTGGCCGATGGCACACCCGTGAACAAGGAGCCGCTCGCCACCCGCTACACCGCGCCGCGGACCACCGTACGGTCCCAGTGGTTCGGGTCGGGCGTGCTGAAGCTGGCCCGGCCCGGGGACCCGTGGTCGGTGTGGCTGTTCTGGGAGCACGGCTGGCGGTTCAAGAGCTGGTACGTGAACCTGGAGTCGCCGCGCGCCCGGTGGTCCGGCGGGGTCGACTCCGAGGACCACTTCCTCGACATCTCCGTCCACCCGGACCGCACGTGGAAGTGGCTCGACGAGGACGAGTTCGCGCAGGCGCAGCGCTCCGGACTGATGGACTCCGGTCAGGCGAAGCAGGTACAGGCCGCGGGGCGGGCGGCGGTCGACGTGATCAAGGCGTGGGGCCCGCCGTTCTGTGACGGCTGGGAGGACTGGCGGCCGGATCCGGGCTGGACCGTTCCGGTCCTGCCCGAGGACTGGGACCGCACTCCGGCGCATATGACCTCATGAGACCCTTGATGCGCCCCCGGGGTTCAAACGTAGGATCGTCCTCCGCGAGGTCGCGCGCACGGGGCGGTGCGGGCGGGCCGCGCATCCGTAAGTGTCGTGTTACACGCGGTACTTGACCGGAGGTCGAGCCAGAGCGAGAAGTAACGAGGGGGACCCGGAAGCGCGGGGCGATGGTGCCGCGGCCGCTGAGCGGGTATACCGCGACTGACCGAGTTGAGTGCAGCGCACATCGAGCGCAAACGGACGGAATTCCACGCGTGACGGAGTACCCCACCTCCCAGGAGGGCCCGCAGCCCGTCGCCTCCGGCGGAGGGACGGACGAGCCCGGCCACGGCAAGGCGCCCATCGCCGCCGCCGAGGCCGTACGCACGCATGCCCCCGGCACTGGCGTTGGCCAGGGGGTGGACCCTGCGGCCCCCGGCGCCCGCGCGGCCCGATCCGCGGCGGGTGACGGCTCGGCCGCCGCCGGACTCCCCCGGCCCCGGGGCGAGTCCGCCGCCACCGGCGAGGGCCCGGGCAGCGCCCGCCCCCGGGCCGGCGCTGCCGACGGCGTACCCGCCGAGGCACCGCGCCGGCGCGGCGAACCCGCCGCCCCGGCCGAGCCCGGCCAGGCAGCGGCCCGCCCCCGGGACGGCGCGGCCGCACGCAACGCGGCGGGCGGCAGCCCCACCGGACACAGCGGGCCCGCCGATGCGCCGCGCCCGCGTAGCGGGGGCATCGACCCGGTCGGGGTCCGCATGGAATCCGGCGACGCAACCGACCCCGCGGAACCCGGCCAGGGCGCGGCCCGACCCCGGGACGGCGCGGCCGCACGCAACGCGGCGGGCGGCGGCGCAGCCGGCCACGGGGGCAGCGCCAAGACCCCGCGCCCGCGCGGCAAGGCCGCACCCGCCTCCGGCGGGCCCGCCGCGGCATCGCGTGCGCGCGGCGCCGGCGCCGGCCCGGGCGGCACCGACAGCGGCGCCGGCCTGAGCGGTACCACCGCGAGCGGTGTCGGCAGCAGCACCGGCACCGGCACGAGCGGTATCGGTGGGCCGGTCGGCGGGCCGCGCCCGCTCGGGGAAGGCGGCGACACCGCCGTGGACGGCAAGGGGGTCGGGATACCGGGCGGGGAGGTCACGGCCGCGCGCCGCGAAGGGGACCGGCTGCGGTTCGTCGGGGCCGCCACACGGCGGATCGCCCGCGGTATCGACCTCGACGAGATCGTGCTCGGCCTGTGCCGGGCCACCGTGCCGACCTTCTCCGACGCCATCCTCGTCTATCTGCGCGACCCCCTTCCGGTGGGCGACGAACGCCCCGTCGGGCCGGTCGTTTTAAGGCTGCGCCGCACCGACCGGCTCCGGCCGATCGATGATCTGACCACGATCGAGGGCGCCGGGGCCGCGGGGGCCGCCGGCGAGCTCGACTTCAGCCAGTTGCCGCTCCTCGGCCCGCAGGGTGACCTGCCCGCGGCCGAGCTGTGCGAGATCCGCTCCGGCGGTGCGCTCGCCGAGGTGCTGCGCGGCGTACGGCCCGTCTTCGGGTCCGCCGCAGGCGCCAAGGAGGCCCTCGCGGAGCTGCTCGGCTCGGAGCACCCGGTGCCGCGCGGCAACCGGGCCGTCCTCGCGCCCCTGCGCGGCCGCCGCCGGGTGATCGGCGCGGCCGTGTTCCTGCGCAGCCCGGAGCGGCCCGCCTTCGAGCAGAACGACCTGCTCGTCGCCGCCCAGCTGGCCACGCACACCGCGCTCGGCATCGACAAGGCCGTGCTGTACGGCCGCGAGGCGTACATCGCGGACGAGCTCCAGCGCACCATGCTGCCCGACAGCCTGCCCCAGCCCACCGGGGTGCGGCTCGCCTCGCGCTACCTGCCGGCCGCCGAGACGGCCCGGGTCGGCGGGGACTGGTACGACGCGATACCGCTGCCCGGCAGCCGGGTCGCCCTGGTCGTCGGCGACGTCATGGGCCACTCCATGACCTCCGCCGCGATCATGGGCCAGCTCCGGACGACCGCGCAGACCCTCGCGCAGCTGGACCTGCCGCCCGCCGAGGTCCTGCACCACCTCGACGAGCAGGCGCAGCGCCTCGGCTCCGACCGGATGGCCACCTGCCTGTACGCGGTCTACGACCCCGTCTCGCACCGGATCACCATCGCCAACGCCGGCCACCCGCCGCCCGTGCTCCTGCACTTGGGCGGCCGCGCCGAGGTGCTCCGCGTACCCCCCGGCGCCCCCATCGGCGTCGGCGGCGTGGACTTCGAGGCCGTGGAGCTGGACGCCCCGGCCGGAGCCACCCTGCTGCTGTACACCGACGGGCTGGTGGAGTCCCGGCTGCGGGACGTGTGGACCGGCATCGAGATGCTCCGCGAACGCCTCGCCACCACCGCCCAGTTGACCGGCCTGGACCACCCGCCGCCGCTGGAGGCCCTGTGCGACGACGTGCTGGACATGCTCGGCCCGGGCGACCGGGACGACGACATCGCGCTGCTCGCCGCCCGGTTCGACGGGATCGCGCCCAGTGACGTCGCGTACTGGTTCCTGGACCCGGAGGAGACCGCTCCGGGCCGCGCCCGCCGCTTCGCCCGCCGCGCGCTGGCCCGGTGGGGCCTGGAGGAGCTGAGCGACTCCCTGGAGCTGCTGGTGAGCGAGGTGGTCACCAATGCCGTCCGGTACGCGGAGCGGCCGGTGACGCTGCGCCTGCTGCGTACGGACGTACTGCGCTGCGAGGTCGGCGACGACTCCCCGCAGCTGCCCCGCCAGCGGCGGGCGCGGGACACCGACGAGGGCGGCCGCGGCCTGTTCCTGGTGAACCGGCTGGCACGGCGCTGGGGTGCGACGCGGCTGAGCAGCGGCAAGGTGGTCTGGTTCGAGCTGGCGTTGCCGGGGCCGGTGGCGGGGCCGGGGCCTGGGTCGACCGAGCGTCGCTGAGGGTCCTGGAAAACGACGGAACCGCCGCCCGCGTCCTGCGGGCGGCGGTTCCTTCATGTCGGGGTGCCTACGACTCGGGGAAGAACGGCGGCGGCGGCGGGTCCGGCGGCTTGGGGCCCGTCTTGGTCGGCGACGGACTGGGCGCCGACGTCGTCGGGGTCGGCGGCTTCGAGCTCGTCTGGCTCTGCGTCGGTGTCGGCGACTGGCTCGCCGGCGGCTGGCTGCTCGCCGACGGGGTGGGGGACGTACTCGCCGACGGCGACGGGGAGGCGCTGCGGGACGGCGCCTGCGAGGCACCCATCTCCGCCTCGGACAGGTCGAACTTGCCCGTCTTCGCGCCCTTCAGCGCGGCCAGCGTGTACGCCTTCCAGATCTCCGCGGGGAAGCTGGAACCACCCGCGCGGCCACCGCCGGCGGTGCCGGTCAGGGTGACCTGCTTGTAGGTGCCGGGCTCCTCGCCGAACATCGCGACGATGGTGACCAGTTCCGGGGTGTAGCCGGTGAACCAGGCCGCCTTGTTCTCCTCGGCGGTACCGGTCTTGCCGGCGGCCTCGTAAGCGCTGCTCTTGACCTTGCTGCCGGAGCCGTCGTTCACCACGCCCGTGAGCACCTTGGTGACGGTGTCGGCGGTCTGACGGCTGATGGCCTGGCCACCGACGGGCTGACGGGGGGTGAACTCGCCTTCCCGGTGCTCGGCGCTCTTGATGATGGTCGGCGTGACCTTCTTGCCGTGGTTGGCGAAGGACGCGTAGACGGCCGACATCTCCACGGTGTTGGCGCCCATGGTGCCGAGCGTCATGGACGGGTCGTCCTCTGCCCAGCCGTTGCGGTGCTTCATGCCGAGCGCGAGCGCGGTCTTCTTCACGGCGGGCGGTTTGACGTCCACGATCATCTGCGCGTAGACGGAGTTGACCGAGGAGTTGGTCGCGTCCTGGACCGTGATCTCCTTGCCGTAGTCCTTGTCGTCCTGGTTCTGCGGGTTGAACGGGATCGGGCTGCCGACGACCTGGCGCTTGCTGGTGCCGTCGTACAGCGCGTTCGGGGTGATCGGCTTGCCGTCCTGGGTCTTGGAGCCGTTCTCCAGGGCCGAGGCGAGCACGATCGGCTTGAAGGTCGAGCCCGGCTGGTAGTCGGTGCGCAGGGCGTTGCTCTGGTCCTTCTGCGCCAGGCCCTGGCCGCCGTACATGGCGACGATCGCGCCGGTCTTCGGGTCCACCGAGGTGGCGCCGGCCTGGACGCTCTGGTCCACGGGTCGGTTCTTGGTGTCCTTGCGGTCGAGCTTGGACTCCAGCTCGTCGTTGACGGCCGCCTCCAGCGCCGCCTGCTTCTTCGGGTCGATGTTGAGCACGATGTTCCAGCCGCCGGCCGCGATATCGGCGTCCTGGATCTTCTGCTCGTTCATCTCTTCGTTGGCCGCCTGGATCAGGTAGCCCTTCTGACCCTCCATGCCCGGACGGGGCTTGGGCTTGATCGGGGGCGGCAAGGTCATCGCCTTGCGCTTGGCCGGGTCCAGCTTGCCCATCTCGACCATGTTGTCGAGGACGGCGTTGAAGCGGATGTTGACCAGCCGCGTGCCGTTCGGGCCGGCGGTCGCCAGGTCGTACTGGCTGGGGGCCTGGATGACGGAGGCGAGGTAGGCGCCCTGCTCCAGCGTGAGCTTGTCGGAGTCGACGCCGTAGAAGGCCTGGGCCGCGGCCTGGATCCCGTACGCGTTGCGACCGTAGAAGTTGGTGTTCAGGTAGCCGACGAGGATGTCGTCCTTCTCCATGCGGCGGTCGACCTTGAGGGCGATCACCAGCTCCCGGAGCTTGCGCGTCGCGGACTGGTCCTGCGTCAGGTAGTAGTTCTTGACGTACTGCTGGGTGATCGTCGAGCCACCGGCCGTGCCCTTGCCCCGGACCGTGTTGAACAGGCCTCGGCCCACGCCCATCAGGTCGATGCCGCGGTCCTTGTAGAAGGACTTGTTCTCGATGGCGATGAACGCGGTGCGGACGTCCTCCGGGATCTTGTCGATCGGGACGATCTCGCGGTTCATGTCACCGGTGCGGGCCATGATCGTGCCGTCGGAGTACCGGTAGGTGTTGCTCTGGAGCGTGGCCTGCTTGTTCGGGTCGGTGGGTTCGTTCACCGAGAAGTACAGGATGATCGCCGCCGCCATCAGGGCCAGCAGCAGCCCGAGGAACGTCCCGAGGATCTTCCTCCAGGTGAAGAAGCGACGTATGCCGGAGCGTTTGCCGCCGCCACCCTTGCCCTTGGTGCCCTCTGCGCGTCCGCTCGGCGCACGCCGCGCACCGCGCTGTTGCTGCGCCCTACGCGCCTCTGCTCGGCCCATCGCTCCCGCTCCGCTCGATTTCCCCCGACACGTCAGCTCAGAAAGCTAACACCGCAGGCTGTGACAAAGGTTGGCCAACCATCACCAATACCGGTCAATTCGGACGTGAGAATCAGCACCCACGCCACAGGAACCGACGCATCCGAAGCCCAAAGGGTTGCCGTGTACGGAAAAAGTGATATCACTTTGCTAAGCGGCCCGACCGGCCGCGACCACAGGAAACGGGGCAGACCATGACGAACGCAGTGACGGCATCGGACGGCGGGGGCAACGGGGGCGGCGTACGGGAATTCGCCGCGCGCAGCGTGGGCGGCGGACTGGCGCTGCTCCTCGGGCTGGCGGGTGTGGTGGCCGGGGCGGGCCTGATCGCGGCCGGCGCGGTCCTGACGGCCACCGCGGCCAAGGCTGTTCTGATCGCGGGCGGCTTCCTGCTGATCATCGCCTCCATCGTCGCCATGAGCGGGCTCAACACCGTCGCGCCGGGCGAGGCCCGGGTGGTCCAGCTGTTCGGCCGCTATCGGGGGACGATCCGCGCGGACGGACTGCGCTGGGTCAACCCGCTGACCTCCCGGGAGAAGATCTCCACCCGGGTGCGCAACCACGAGACGGCCGTCCTGAAGGTCAACGACGCCTACGGCAACCCGATCGAGCTGGCGGCGGTCGTGGTCTGGCGGGTCGAGGACACGGCGCGGGCGGTGTTCGAGGTCGAGGACTTCACGGAGTTCGTGGAGACGCAGACGGAGGCGGCGGTCCGCCACATCGCGATCGAGTACCCGTACGACGCCCACGAGGAGGGCGGCCTGTCCCTGCGGGGCAACGCCGAGGAGATCACCGAGAAGCTGGCGGTCGAACTGCACGCGCGGGTCGAGGCGGCCGGAGTGCACATCATCGAGTCCCGCTTCACCCACCTCGCGTACGCTCCGGAGATCGCCTCCGCGATGCTCCAGCGCCAGCAGGCGGGCGCGGTCGTGGCGGCCCGGAAGCAGATCGTGGAGGGTGCGGTGGGCATGGTCGAACTGGCGCTGACCCGGCTGGCCGAGGACGGCATCGTGGACTTGGACCCGGAACGGAAGGCCGCCATGGTCTCGAACCTGATGGTGGTCCTGTGCGGGGACCGCGCCGCACAGCCGGTCGTCAACACGGGCACCCTCTACCAGTGAACCGCCCCGAACCCACCCGTCCCGACGGCGACGGCCCGGACACCGGGCGCGGTGGCGCTGCCGGGGCCTCCGGTGGCGCCGCCGCCGCCCGGGGCGCCGGTTCCGCCGGGGCCGGCGGTACGGCCGGTCCTGGCAGTGCTGCCGGTGCCGCCGGGGGCCGGGCGGCGCGGAAGCAGGTGCTGCTGCGGCTGGATCCGCTCGTGTACGACGCGCTGGCGCGGTGGGCGGGTGAGGAGCTGCGCAGCGCGAACGCGCAGATCGAGTTCCTGCTGCGGAGGGCCCTCGCCGAGTCCGGGCGGCTCCCCTCCGGGCCGGGACCCATCCCGCGGCGGGGCCGCCCACCGAAGTCCGCCGACTGACCGACCCACCGCCGTGCCGCCGCGTCCTGGCCGCCGCTGCGCGGAGCCGTCCCCTACTCGCCCTTCCACCGTTCCCCGGACTCCGCCCGGACCCGCGCCTCAAACGCCGGCGAGGCTGGAATTGCCGCTGAGCGGCAACCCAGCCGCGGCTGGCGGGCGGCATCAGCCAAAATCCAGCCCCGCCGGCGTTTGAGGCGCGGGGTACGGGGCGGAGCCCCGGCAGCGGCGCTCAGCCGGCCGCACCCACGGCAGCTATACACACGAGGTATACACCCGGTGTACAGTCACCGGCATGTCCATTGGTCACACGCTCCTCGGCCTCCTCGAGGCCGGCCCGCGCCACGGCTACGACCTCAAGCGGGCCTTCGACGAAACATTCGGGCACGACCGCCCGCTCGCCTACGGGCAGGTCTACTCGACCATGTCCCGCCTCCTCAAGAACGGCCTCGTCGAGGTCGACGGTGTCGAGAGCGGCGGTGGTCCCGAGCGCAAGCGGTACGCCATCACCGACGCCGGCATCACCGACGTCGAGTTCTGGCTCTCGCAGCCCGAGAAGCCCGAGCCGTACCTGCACTCGGTGCTCTACACCAAGGTCGTCCTCGCGCTGCTCACCCACCGCAGCGCGGGCGAGCTCCTCGACACCCAGCGCGCCGAGCACCTCCGACTCATGCGCATCCTCACCGCACGCAAGCGCAAGGGCGACATGGCGGACCAACTCGTCTGCGACCACGCCCTGTTCCACCTGGAGGCAGACCTGCGCTGGCTGGAGCTCACCGCGGCCCGCCTCGATCAGTTGGCCCAGGAGGTGCGCCGATGACCCCGGCCGGATCACTGCTCGCCGCCACGGACCTCCACAAGGCGTACGGGACCACCAAGGCCCTCGACGGCGCGGAGTTCTCCATCCACGCGGGCGAGGTCGTCGCCGTCATGGGGCCCTCCGGCTCCGGCAAGTCGACCCTGCTGCACTGCCTCGCCGGCATCGTCCCGCCCGACTCCGGCTCCATCACGTACGCCGGCCGCGAGCTCACCACCATGAACGACGCCGAGCGCAGCGCCCTGCGCCGCTCCGAGTTCGGCTTCGTGTTCCAGTTCGGGCAGCTCGTACCGGAGTTGACCTGCGTGGAGAACGTGGCCCTCCCACTCCGCCTGTCCGGGATGCGGCGGAAGGACGCCGAGGCCGTCGCCCTGGAGTGGATGGAGCGGCTCCAGGTCGAGGACACCGGCCCCAAGCGCCCCGGCGAGGTGTCCGGCGGTCAGGGACAGCGCGTGGCCGTCGCCCGCGCCCTGGTCACGGGCCCCCGGGTGGTCTTCGCCGACGAACCCACCGGCGCCCTCAACTCCCTCAACGGCGAGCTCGTGATGCAGCTGCTGACCGAGGCCGCCCGATCCGCGAACGCCGCCGTCGTCCTCGTCACCCACGAGACCCGCGTGGCCGCGTACTCCGACCGGGAGATCGTCGTACGCGACGGCAGGTCGCGTGACATGGAGCGGGTCATATGAGCGCGCTGCGGGCATGGGTCCGCGACCTCGGGATGGGTGTCCGCTTCGCCTTCGGCGGCGGCCGCGAGGGCTGGACCCGGACCCTCTTCACCGGAGTGGGCGTCGGCCTGGGCGTCGCCCTGCTGCTGATCACCACGGCCCTGCCGAGCGCGCTCACCGCCCGCTACGAACGCAACGACGCCCGCTCCACGTTGACCTCCCGGACGGCCGAGCAGCCGGGCCCCGACACCTTGTTGGTCGCGCGCGCCGACCAGACGTACCGCGACACGGAGATCGAGGGTTCCCTGCTCCGGGCCGAGGGCCCGGACGCTCCCGTTCCGCCGGGCCTCGAGAAGATTCCCGGCCCGGGCGAGATGGCCGTCTCCCCCGCCCTGGAACAGCTCCTGAACTCCTCGGAGGGCAGGCTGCTGCGCGAACGCCTCGACGGGCGGATCTCCGAGGTCATCGGTGACGCGGGCCTGATGGGCCCCGGTGAGCTCCTCTTCTACGCGGGCAGCGACCGCCTGGAGAAGACCGGGCCCGAGCAGTACCACGTCCGGCGGATCACCGGCTTCGCCGACGCCAAGGAACGCGATCAGCTCGACCCGGTCCTCATGCTGCTGGTGGTGCTGGCCTTCGTCGCGCTGCTGCTGCCGGTCGTCGTGTTCATCGCCGCCGCCGTGCGCTTCGGCGGTGAACGCCGCGACCAGCGGCTCGCGGCCCTGCGGCTGGTCGGCGCCGACATCCGGATGGTCCGCCGGATCGCCGCCGGAGAGGCCCTCGCCGGGTCCCTGGTCGGCCTGGTCCTCGGCGCCGGCTTCTTCGCCGTCGGCCGTGAGCTCGCGGGCAGCTTCACCCTCCGCCAGCGCAGCGTCTTCCCCGCCGACCTGGATCCGTCGATGGGACTGGCCGCGCTGGTCGCGCTCGTGGTGCCCGTCGCGGCGGTCGCCGTGACCCTGTTCGCGCTGCGCGGCGTGGCCATCGAGCCGCTGGGCGTCGTCCGTACGGCCACCCCTCGCAGGCGCCGCGTCTGGTGGCGGCTGCTGCTGCCACTGGGCGGACTGGGCCTGCTCGCCCCGCTGATGGGCCGCCGCGGCCTGGGCGGGGAGTTCAACCTCTGGCAGGTCGGCGCGGGCGTCGTCCTGCTCCTGGTCGCCGTCACCGCGCTGCTGCCGTGGCTGCTGGAGCGGATCGTGTCCCGGCTCTCCGGCGGCCCCGTGTCCTGGCAGCTGGCCGTCCGCCGCCTGCAGCTGACCGGCGGTGGCGCCGCCCGGCTGGCCAACGGCGTCGCCGTCGCCGTCGCCGGGGCCATCGCCCTGCAGATGCTCTTCGCGGGCGTCCAGGACGAATACATCTCGGACACCGGCCAGGACCCGGGTCGGGCTGCGCTCACCATCAGCCTGCCCCCGGGCGGCGGCGACATGGGCAGCCTCCCGGCGAAGGTCGCCGCCACCGAGGGCGTCGTCGCAGCGGTACCGCTGACCTCCGTCTACGGGCACCGTGAAGGCCTCGACGGGGATCGGCGCACGCGGATCACCATCGGCACCTGCGAGGCGCTGCGCGAGGTCGCCGTACTGGACTCGTGCAGGGACGGCGACGCCTTCGTGCTCACCGGTTCCACCTCCGAGGGGTCCGGCGTCTACGGTTCCCCGCCGGAGCCGGGGGAGAAGCTCGGCATCAACCCGCTCTTCCTCGCCGAGAAGGACGCCAAGCCCGTCGAATGGACCTTCCCCGCAGGGGCCCGTACGGTCGCCAGCCGGGAGGATCCGACCGGCGAGGTCCGCGACGGGGTTCTGGTGACCACCTCGCTGACCCCCCGGGGCGTGGGCGCGGCCGAGAACGCACAGGTGTTCGTGCAGGTCGACGAGTCCGTGCCGGACGCCCTGGACAACGTCCGCGCGACCGCCTTCAAGGCCGATCAGCTCAGCCGCACGCTGACGCTGAAGTACACCGAGGAGAAGGCCGGTTACTCGACGATCCGCACCGGGCTGTTCTTCGGCGCGACCGCCGTGCTGATCCTGATCGGCGCCAGCCTGCTGGTCTCGCAGCTGCAGCAGCTGCGAGAGCGCAAGAGGCTGCTCTCGGCCCTGGTCGCCTTCGGTACCAAGCGCTCCACGCTGAGCCTGTCCGTGCTGTGGCAGACGGCCCTGCCGATCGGGCTGGGCCTGGGCCTGGCCGCGGTGGTGGGCGTGGGGCTGGGGGCCGTGCTGATGCGGATGACCGGCCGGCCGATCCGGGTCGACTGGCCCTCGGTCGCGGCGATGACCGGGGTCGGCGCGGGGGTGGTCGCCCTGGTGACCCTCCTCAGCCTGCCGGCGCTGCTGCGCCTGATGCGCCCGGACGGCCTGCGGACGGAGTAGCCCGGCTCCGCCGGGACCTGGGGCTCCGCCCCAGACCCTCCCCCAGACTCCGTCCGGGGGGACCCCCACTCCTCAAACGCCGGAGGGGCTGGAATTGCCCTGCGGGCAATCCAGCCCCTCCGGTCTTTGAGCCGCACAGGGCAGGCGGCAGCAGCCGAAATCCAGCCCCGCCGGCGATTGAGGCGCGGGGACTCGGGGGCGGAGCCTCCGCCGCGGCGCCGCACCCCTCGCTCAGTCCGTGAGCCACACCGGGAGGGGGCGTACGGCTTCGCGCAGCGCGGCGGCGACGGCCCGGAACTCCTCCTGCCGGGCCGTCCCCGTCCGCATGGCGAGGGCGATCCGCCGCGACGGCGCCGGTTCCGCGAAGTACCCGGTGGCCAGGTATTCGTTGCGGGCGGTCTCCAGCCGCAGCGCGGTCCGCGGCAGCAGCGTCACCCCGAGTCCCCCTGCGACCAGTTGTACGAGGGTGGACAGCCCGGCGGCGGTCGTGGTGACGTCCGCGCCCGAGGTCCGCCCGGCCTCGCGGCAGATGTCGAGGGCCTGGTCGCGCAGGCAGTGTCCCTCGTCCAGCAACAGCAGCTGCAGGCCGCGCAGTTCCTCCAGCGGGATGTCCCGACGCCCCGCCAGCTCGTGGTCGCGGGGCGCCAGCAGGACGAACTCCTCGTCGAAGAGCGGAAGTTCCGTGACCCCGGGAACCCCCAGCGGCACCGCCAGCAGGAGCAGGTCGAGCCGCCCGCCGGCCAGCCCCTCCAGCAGCGAGGAGGTCTGCTCCTCGTGCACTTGGAGCTCCATCCCCGGGTAGCGACGGTGGAAGAGCCCGAGCACGGTCGGCAGCAGGTACGGCGCCACCGTGGGGATCACCCCGAGCCGCAGCGCCCCGGTGAACGGCGCGCGCACGGACTCCGCCTCCTCCAGCAGCCCGGCCATGGCGTCGAGGACCACCGCCGCCCGCGCCGCGATCCGCTCCCCCGCCGGGGACAGCAGCACCTTGCGGGTGGTCCGCTCCAGCAGCTGCACGCCGAGGGCCTCCTCCAGCGCGGAGACGGCCCCGGAGAGCGCCGGCTGGCTCATGCCGATCGCCGCGGCGGCGTCCCGGAAGTGCAGGTGCTCGGCGACCGCCGCGAAGGCGCGCAGCTGCGCGAGCGTCGGCTGCTTCGCCTGCTTCGTTCCCCTATTACCCACAGCCACTGATAGGCACCTCCGATCACCTTTCGCAAGCGTAGCTATTTCTGTAATCAATGCAGGTGTGTCAGCATATGAGATCCGTCCAACCCCCTCGGAAATCCCCCAAAAGGGGCACTTTCCATTCCGTAAGGAGAGCGTGTGCTCACTGTCGGCGACCAGTTCCCCACCTTCGACCTGACCGCCTGCGTCTCGCTTGAAGCCGGCAGCGAGTTCGGGCAGATCGACCACAAGACGTACGAGGGCAAGTGGAAGGTCGTCTTCGCCTGGCCGCTCGACTTCACCTTCGTCTGCCCGACCGAGATCGCCGCCTTCGGCAAGCTGAACGAGGAGTTCGCCGACCGCGACGCGCAGGTCCTCGGCTTCTCGCTGGACTCCGAGTACGTGCACCACGCCTGGCGCAAGGACCACGCCGACCTGCGTGACCTGCCCTTCCCGATGATGTCCGACATCAAGCGCGAGCTCTCCGCCGACCTCGGCATCCTCGGCGAGGACGGCCTGCCGATGCGCGCCGTCTTCATCGTGGACCCGAACAACGAGATCCAGTTCTCGATGGTGACCGCCGGTTCCGTGGGCCGTAACCCCAAGGAGGTCCTGCGGGTCCTGGACGCCCTGCAGACCGACGAGCTGTGCCCCTGCAACTGGAACAAGGGCGAGAGCACCCTCGACGCCGGCGCCCTGCTGGCCGGTGAGTGACGGATGTCCCTCGACTCCCTCAAGTCCGCCATACCGGACTTCGCCAAGGACCTGAAGCTGAACCTCGGTTCGGTCATTGGCAACCAGGACACCCTCACGCAGCAGCAGCTGTGGGGCACCGTGCTGTCCTGCGCGATCGCCGCCCGCTCCCCGCGCGTCCTGCGTGAGCTGGAGCCGGAGGCGAAGGCGGTCCTGTCGCCGGAGGCGTACACCGCCGCCAAGTCCGCCGCAGCGGTCATGGCGATGAACAACGTCTTCTACCGCACCCGCCACCTGCTCTCCGACCCGGAGTACAACAAGCTGCGGGCGGGTCTGCGGATGAACGTCATCGGCAACCCGGGCGTGGAGAAGGTCGACTTCGAGCTGTGGTCGCTCGCCGTCTCCGCGATCAACGGCTGCGGCCAGTGCCTGGACTCGCACGAGCAGGTCCTGCGCAAGCACGGCCTCGACCGCGAGACGGTCCAGGAGGCCTTCAAGATCGCCTCGGTGATCCAGGCCGTCGCCGTCACCCTCGACGCGGAAGCGGCCCTGGCCGCCGAGTAGTCACCCGAGTCGCCCGTACGAGGACCACCAGGGCCCCCGCAGCCGTCACCGGCGGCGGGGGCCCTGCGCGTTCACTTCTTCTTCAGCGTCTCCATCAGCACGCGCGCGTCCTCGATCATCGCCGCCCGGAGCGCGTCCCCGTCGATCTCGGCGTCCCCGTCCTCGCCCCACCACTGAGCGGTGAGCACGAAGACCGCCCCGCCGTCGAGCACCAGGAGCCGCGGCGACCTCACCTGGCCGCCGACCAGCGCCCGTTCCCCGAGCCCGGGGACCTCCTCCGGGTCCACGGGCATCAGGTCCACGTACGGGTCGAGCAGGAGCGTGGTGCCGAACTCCGGCCCGGGATCGGTCTTCTTGTGCAGTTCGACCTGCACCTCGCCGTAGTACGAGGCCCGCTCCGGCACCCGCGGCGAGCTGTAGGCGCACGAGGACCAGTCCAGCGCGGGACCCTCGTGATGCCGCTGCCGACCGTCCATGAATCCCCCGGCCAGGGAGCCGAGCGTGGCGAGCGGCGCGTCCTTGCACAGGTCCTCGGAGTGCCGGTACGAGATCCTCGGCGCATCGGTGAATCGATCCTGCGCGGCCAGCACCCCGGCCCACACCGCCGAGGCCACCACGGCCCCGCCCAGCGCCCACAGCCAGGGCCGCGGCCGGCCCCGCGAGGGCTCGGGCGCCGCCGCCTCCTCGGCCGGTTGGCCGTCGGTCCGCCACTCGCCGTCGAGCTCGGGCTCGCCTATCACGCCTCCCCCTCCATCCGGCTGACTGCCGTGGAGCCGTGCGGCGCCGGGCCGACCGGGGTGGCGGTCGGGTGCAGCTGCTCGCGCGAGTACGCCCGCAGGTAGCCCACCGCCGTGTTGGTGACGGCGACCAGCGGTACGGCGACCACGGCTCCGCCGATGCCCGCGATCATCCCGCCGGCGGCCACCGACAGCACCACGGCGAGCGGGTGGACCCGTACCGCCCGGCCCAGGATGAAGGGCTGGAGCACGTGCCCCTCGATCTGCTGCACCGCGAGCACCACGCCCAGGACGGCCAGGGCGATGACCGGCCCCTGGGTCACCAGCGCCACGACCACCGCGAGGGCGCCCGAGATCACGGCGCCGACGAGCGGGATGAAGGCGAACAGGAAGATGAAGACGGCGAGCGGCACGGCCATCGTCACGTCGAGGAAGTAGAGCCCGAGGCCGATGAAGACGGCGTCGATGAGCGCGACGAGCACGGTGCCCCGGACGTACGCGGTCAGCGTGCGCCAGGCGCGCGGACCGGCGCCCGCGACACCGGGCCGGGCGGCGGCCGGGACCAGGCCGAGCGCCCAGGTCCAGATCTTCTTGCCGTCGTGGAGCAGGAAGAGCGTCGAGAACATCGCGAGCAGCATGCCGGTCAGGACCTCGACGAGCACCGTCACGCCTTGCAGGCCGGCGGAGGTGATCTGCTCGGTGTTGGTGCCGATCGTCTCGCTGAGGTTCTTCGCGATGTCGTTGATCTGCTTCTCGGTCACGTGGAACGG
Organism: Streptomyces sp. NBC_01351; assembly: GCF_036237315.1. Lineage (GTDB taxonomy): Bacteria > Actinomycetota > Actinomycetes > Streptomycetales > Streptomycetaceae > Streptomyces. Next base: position 3,089,739 of record NZ_CP108356.1, read on the forward strand.
ACTGTCCAGTGCCCAGGACTTGAGTTCGTTGATGCCCTCGCGGAGCCGGTTGGAGAGGTCGTCGAGGTTCTCCATGACCTGCCAGACCACGAACCAGCCGACGAGCCCGATGACCACGAAGCCGAGGATGGCGGTGACGGCGGTGGCGAGTCCGCGCGGCATGCCGAGGCGGCGCAGCCGGACCACGAAGGGCTGGAGCAGCGCGGTGACGAGCATGGCGGCGGCGAAGGCGAGGACGACCAGGCGGACTTCGCTGATCACCTTCATCAGCACCCAGAGCATCCCTGCGAGGAGCAGCAGCCGCCAGCTGACCTCGGCGGCCACGCGCATGCCCCACGGGACCACGGTCGCCGGATCGGGGCGCTCGGGGAGGGCGACGGCGGCCGGGGGCCGCGGCGGCCGCGGGGGCACGGGCGGAGTCGTGGGCATGGGCGGAGCCATGACGGGACCCGGCAGTTCGCCTCTCGCCTCGGCCTCGACCTCGGCGCGCCGCTCGTCGAGCCGCGCCTCCATCCGGTTCAGCCTGCTCCCGAGCCGGCCGAGCCAGCCTGCCCTCTTCGCCATGTCCGTCCCTTCCCCCCCACCCACTGGTCACGCCTCGACCGACCGTACACGCGAGGAGCCCCGCACCGTAGAACGGTGCGAGGCTCTTCGAAGTCGAGCGCGCGGTACGGCGGGGGTGGTGCCTAGTACCAGCCGTTGGCCTGGTGGAAGTTCCAGGCGGCGCAGGGGCTGCCGTAGCGGTCTTCCATGTAGTTCAGGCCCCACTTGATCTGCGTCGCGGGGTTGGTGCGCCAGTCGGCACCGGCCGAGGCCATCTTCGTGCCCGGGAGCGCCTGGACCAGACCGTACGCGCCCGAGGACTTGTTCACGGCCAGGTAGTTCCAGGTGGATTCCTGGTTGATGATCTTCGAGAAGCACGAGAACTGGTCGGCCGGGACCATCTGCTGGGCGATGGCCTTGACCTGGGCGACCGTGTAGGAGGCCTGCACGGCGAAGTCGCCGGCGCTGCGGGTGGCGGAGCGGCTGGCCGCTTCCTTCGCCTCGCGGTCCGCCTTCGCCTTGGCGTCGGCTTCGGCCTTGGCCTTCTCCGCCGCGGCCTTCTTGGACTTGGCGTCCTCGGCGGCCTGGATGCGGGCGTTCTCCTCGGCCGAGCGCTTGGCGTCGGCGTCGGCAGCGTGGGCGATGGTGTCGGCCTGCTGGGTCAGGGACCCGCTCTGGACCGACGCCTGGTCGCCGACCGGGATGTCGGCAAGGAGAGTCGCGCCGGACGCGGTCGTCTCGAGATCGTTCGTGGGGTCGCCGGTGGCAACGCCCACAACTGCGCCGACGGTGGTGACCGCGGTGGCCGAAGCCACTGCGAACCCCCGGACCGAGATCCGGCTCACACGGTGTCCTTCCAGCAGCGTCCGCAGTGACCGAGCGGGCGCAAAGTTGCCCTCGACTCTGGCCTCCGTGGTGCTTCGGTCACTGGAGGCGCGGGCCCGTGGGCAGCTCCCTCGCGGGGGCTGCCGCTTGAAACTCCGGGCGGCATACGGCGATCGACTGTGGAGTTGTGGTGCTGCGCGTACCTCACGGGATACCGGAGATACAGATGTGCCGTATGCGGGGCCTGACGGAAACCAGACTCTGCCGGACCTCGACGCCGCAAGGCAATTCTCCGTTGCGTGGGAAAGGTCACACCTGGCATGTCGCCGCTGATTCCGACAAAGACCTGTGCAGCACGACGCCGCCCGGCTAGGCTCTCGGGCCTTTGCCGGGCGGCGCCAACTTCCTTCCACTATGGGCGTTTTACCCCTGCGTGCTGCTTACAGCGATTCGAGCATCTCCGTGACAAGGGCGGCGATCGGAGAGCGCTCGGAGCGGTTGAGCGTGACGTGGGCGAAGAGCGGATGTCCCTTCAACTTCTCGACCACGGCGACGACTCCGTCGTACCGGCCGACCCTGAGGTTGTCCCGCTGGGCCACGTCGTGGGTGAGAACCACCCGCGAATTCGCACCGATTCGGGACAGAACGGTCAGCAGGACGTTCCGTTCCAGCGACTGCGCCTCGTCCACGATCACGAAGGCGTCGTGCAGCGAGCGGCCGCGGATGTGCGTGAGCGGCAGGACCTCCAGCATCCCGCGGTTCAGCACCTCCTCGATGACCTCGCGCCCGGCCACCGCCGAGAGGGTGTCGAAGACCGCCTGGGCCCAGGGGCTCATCTTCTCGGAGGCGTCCCCGGGCAGGTACCCGAGGTCCTGGCCGCCCACCGCGTACAGCGGCCGGAAGACCATCACCTTCTGATGCTGCCTCCGCTCCAGCACCGCCTCCAGGCCCGCGCACAGCGCGAGCGCCGACTTTCCGGTGCCGGCCCGGCCGCCCATCGAGATGATGCCGATCTCCGGGTCGAGCAGGAGGTCCAGCGCGATGCGCTGCTCGGCGCTGCGGCCGTGCAGCCCGAAGGCCTCGCGGTCGCCCCGGACGAGCTTCACGTTGCCGTCGGCCGTGACCCGGCCGAGTGCCTTGCCGCGCTCGGACTGCAGGACCAGTCCGGTGTGCACGGGCAGTTCCGCGGCCTCCGGAACGTAGAGCCGGTCCTCCGAGTAGAGGAGGTCGACCTGTTCTCCGGAGAGGGAGAGCTCGCTCATCCCGGTCCAGCCGGCATCGGTGATCGCGAGCTCGGCGCGGTACTCCTCGGCGATCAGCCCCACCGAGGAGGCCTTGATGCGCAGTGGGAGATCCTTCGAGACCACCGTGACGTCGTAGCCCTCGGCCTGGAGGTTGCGGGCGACCGCCAGGATGCGCGAGTCGTTGTCCCCCAACCGGAAACCGGCGGGCAGGACGCTCGGGTCGGAGTGGTTGAGCTCGACGCGCAGGGTGCCGCCCAGATCGCCCAGTGGGATGGGAGCGTCGAGGCGACCGTTGCGAACCCGGAAGTCGTCGAGCAGGCGCAGGGCCTGGCGCGCGAAGTAGCCGAGTTCGGGATGGTGCCTCTTTGCCTCCAGCTCGGTGATCACCACGATCGGGAGCACGACCTCGTGCTCGTCGAAGCGGGAGATCGCGTTGGGGTCTGCCAGCAGGACGCTGGTGTCGAGGACATAGGTCCGCCTGTCGGGCAGGCGGCGCTTTGTGCTGGTCACCACGGAAGGACGTACCCCCTCGGAAGAGGTCGGGCCATGAAGACCGGACCGGTCATCGGCACCCATGCCAGGGCCGATTTCCGGCCCTCCACTCCGTCCGTGCGAACCGCACGTGCGTCCTGGTGCAAAGGGCCTCCCGGGCGGACGACCCCATGCCGTCCGCTGAGACTCGACACCCGTGGATCGGGCATCGACCTGAAAGGGATATTCCCCGATCAGGCCAGGCCATGCCATGGCATATGACGGACGCTCGGTGAATCCCTGGTGAAGGGTTCCGGGGGTGAGGGGAGCGGAAGGGGGGCATGCCGGTGCCGAGGCGCCGTCAGGCGCCCCGGGTGGCAGCAGGGTGGGGGATTTCCGGCCGAGGAGAACGGACCGGGAGAACAGACCGGAGACCGGACGAGGAGACCGGACGGGGAGCCGCGGGCTCAGCTTCCGTAGCGCCGGTGGCGGGCCGCGTAGTCGCGCAGGGCCCGCAGGAAGTCGACCTTGCGGAAGGCCGGCCAGAAGACCTCGCAGAAGTAGTACTCGGAGTGCGCGCTCTGCCAGAGCATGAAGCCCGACAGCCGCTGCTCGCCGCTGGTGCGGATGACCAGGTCCGGGTCGGGCTGGCCGCGCGTGTAGAGGTGCTCGGCGATGTGGTCGATGTCCAGGATCTCGGCGAGCTCCTCGAAGGAGGTGCCCTTCTGCGCGTGCTCCAGGAGCAGCGAGCGGACCGCGTCGGCGATCTCCTGGCGGCCGCCGTAGCCCACGGCGACGTTGACGAGTATGCCGTCGACGTCGTGCGTGGCCTGCTCGGCCTCCTTCAGGACGGTCTGCGTCCGGGTGGGGAGGATGTCGAGGTTGCCCACGTGGTGGACGCGCCAGCGGCCGTCCGCGGCGAGGCCGCGCACGGTGTTCTCGATGATGTTGAGCAGCGGGCGGAGCTCGACCTCGGGCCGGTCCAGGTTGTCCGTGGAGAGCATCCACAGGGTGACGACCTCGACGTCGGTCTCGGTGCACCACCCCAGCATCTCGGAGATCTTGTCGGCCCCCGCCTGGTGGCCCTGCTCCGTCGTGCCTCCGGACGCCTTCGCCCAGCGCCGGTTCCCGTCCAGGATGACGCCGATGTGCTTGGGTGCCTCGTCATGGTCGAGGCGGCCTTCCACCCGGCGTGCGTAGAGCCTGTACACCAGGTCGCGCAGCTTCACGATCTTCCAGCCCCTCCGTGCAATGCCCCCGTGCGAAATGCGGTGCGGTCCCTCCCCCGAGGCGGCCACATTACTGCGCGGCGGGTGGGGGTACCCAACTCGGTCTGTCACAACTCCGTGATAGGGAGGACAACGTGACTGATACCAATCCCTATCGGGCAGAACCTGCACGCTACGACTCCATGGAGTACCGGCGCACCGGCCACAGCGGCCTCAGGCTCCCCGCCATCTCCCTCGGCCTCTGGCACAACTTCGGCGACGACAGGTCCCTGGGGTCCCAGCGGGCGATCCTGCGCCGGGCCTTCGACCTGGGCGTCACCCACTTCGACCTGGCGAACAACTACGGCCCGCCCCCCGGCTCCGCCGAGCTGAACTTCGGCAAGATCTTCGCGCAGGACTTCGCGTCCTACCGCGACGAGCTGATCCTCTCCACCAAGGCCGGCTACCTGATGCACCCGGGGCCGTACGGCGAGTGGGGCAGCCGCAAGTACCTGCTCGCCTCGCTCGACGCCTCCCTGAAGCGGATGGGCGTGGACTACGTCGACGTCTTCTACTCGCACCGCTTCGACCCGGAGACCCCCCTGGAGGAGACCATGGGCGCCCTCGCGTCCGCGGTCCAGCAGGGCAAGGCGCTCTACGTCGGCGTGTCCTCCTACACCGCGGAGCAGACGGCGGAGGCGGCGCGGATCCTGCGCGGCATGGGCGTGCGGCTGCTGATCCACCAGCCCTCGTACTCCATGATCAACCGCTGGACGGAGGAGGACGGCCTGCTCGACACCCTGGAGGAGGCCGGCATGGGCTGCATCTCCTTCGCGCCGCTCGCGCAGGGGCTGCTGACGGGCAAGTACCTCAAGGACATCCCGGAGGGCTCCCGCGCCACCCAGGGCAAGTCCCTGAACCCGGCGCTGCTCTCGGAGGACGTCGTACGGCGCCTGAACGGCCTCAACGAGATCGCCGTGCGGCGCGGGCAGTCCCTGGCCCAGCTGGCGCTGACGTGGGTGCTGCGCGACGAGCGGATGACCTCGGCCCTGATCGGCGCATCGAGCGTGAAACAGCTCGAGGAGAACGTGGCGGCGCTGGCCGGAGCCCCTCTTTCGGAGGCGGAGCTGAAGGAGATCGACTCCTTCGCGGTGTCCACCCCCGGCACGAACATCTGGGCCCAGCGAGGCTGACCTGCACGTTTGCCCGTAGGGCCCGGAAGACAAAAAACGGGCCGGTCCGTGGGGGGGATACGGACCGGCCCGAGGGGGGGGTTCCACCATAACCCTTCGTAAAGCGTGATGCGTGCATTGCCGCGACACGATTACGCTCCGAAGCCGGCCAGCAGCACTCCGGTGAGCGCTCCGGCCGCCATGAAGGGGCCGAAGGCGAAGGCCCGCTTCCGGGCCTCGGGGCCCCGCAGCACTAGGGCCAGCCCGTACAGGGCCCCGTAGAGGAAGCCCAGGAAGGCCCCGGCGACCCATACCCCCCACCCGTACCACCCAAGAGCGACCCCCAGCGAGAGCGCCAGCTTGACGTCGCCGAAGCCCATCCCCGCGGGGTTGATCAGGAACAGCAGGAGGTACGCGGCCCCGAGCGCGCCGCCGCCGAGCAGCGCGCCCCGCCAGTCGCCCGCGGCGCGGGGCAGGAGGGCGGCGGCCCCGAGCCCGGCGGCGAACGCGGCGGCGAGCGGCAGGGTCAGCGGGTCGGGCAGCCGGTGCACGGCCCGGTCGACGAGCGCGAGCAGCACGAGCACGGGGGCGAGCCCCACGTACACCCCCACCTCGGGCCGCGCCCCGACCGCCGCGGCGAGCAGGGCGCAGATGCCTCCGGTGAGTACGGCCAGGGGCGCCGCCCGCCGTCCGTACGCGTGCGCGGCCGTGACCACGGGCGGCGGGGTGTCCGGGCCCTGCACGACGGCCCCTGCGGGGACCCGGCAGCGGGCGGGGCCGAGCCAGCCGGGCAGGGCGTGCCCCTCGGGGCAGCGGCCCTGCCAGGGCTCCCCCGGCGCGACGGAGAACCGGTATGCGGCGCGCGGCAGCAGCCATCCCGCGGCGGCGCCGTAGCCGGCGGCGGCGAGCAAGATCAGGACGACACCCATCCCGCGACGGTAGCGCCGGCGGGTGCCGCTGCACGGGGCTTGTCCCCTACCCGCCCTTCCACCGTTCCTCCCCCAGCCACCGCTGGGAGGTGCCCCCAGGGGCTCCGCCCCAGACCCCGTACGTGCGCTGCGCGCCCGTGCCCTCAAACGCCGGGCGGGCTGGAGTGCCGCGCAGCGGCACTTCCAGCCTCGCCGGCGTTTGAGGCGTGGGGGTCCCCCCGGACGGAGTCTGGGGGAGGGTCTGGGGCGGAGCCCCAGCTCGGGAAGGGGCGGGGCGGGGAGAAGGCCCCGCGCAGCGGCACCCGCGCCCTACCCTGGCCGCATGGCGAACTGGCGGGACGGCAAAGGCATCCTCACCGTCGGAGAGGCGGCGATCCCCCTGGAGGTCGCCGCCTCCTACCGGGCCCGGACTCGGGGCCTCCTCGGCCGGGACGGAGTGACCGGCGCGCTGCTGCTCACCCCCGCCGCGGGCGTGCACACCTTTCGGATGCGGTTCGCGATCGACGTGGCGTACCTGGACCGGAACCTCCGCGTGCTCGCCGTCACCACCATGCCCCCCGGCCGGCTCGGGCTGCCCCGCCCGCGCTCCCGGCACGTCCTGGAGGCCGGGGCCGGGGTGATGGCCGGATGGGGACTGCGGGTCGGAACGAGGGTGAAGGTGGACGTATCAGGGCGTCTCATGCGCGGCTAGGCGAGGCCCCTCCCCGGCGGTAGGTTGGGGCGGTTGAGCTGGGGTCTCAGGGGAGCTGCATGACGGAGAACGCGCGGATCAAGGCGCTGGAGCAGATCATGCCGGCGACGCACGGAGCCGACGAGGACATCGACTGGCAGGCCGCCGAGGCGGCCTGGGGCACCAGGTTCCCGGCCGATTTCGTCGCGTTCATGGGCCGCTTCGGCGCCGGCTCCATCAACGGCGAGGCGAGCGTGCTGCTGCCGCTGCCCAAGCCCGGGCTCCAGTGGGACCCGGCGCAAATGGCGGAGGAGACCGCCAACGCCCGGCAGGTCTGGGAGGCCGAGGGCGGCCGGGCCGCCTTCGACGTGGACCCGGAGGCGATCCTCGCCTGGGGCGTCACCGGCGGCGCCGACATCCTGTGCTGGCTGACCTCCGACCCCGACCCGGACCGGTGGCCGGTCCTGGTCTGCGGGCGGCACACCGCCGACTCCTTCGCCGTGTACCCGTACGGCATGGCCGAGTTCCTGTACCGGCTCTGTTCCGACGAGTTCGACGTGAGCCCCGTCAGCATCACCTTCTGGGACGGCGGCCACCTCAGCTTCGTGCACTGGCGCAAGGCCCAGCGCCGGTGGCAGGAGGGCCGCAACCCGGAGACGGGCGAGCCGGACCCCTACGCGGGCGACTTCGCCGACTAGTCCACGCCTTCGCACCGCCCTTCAGCCCGTTCCGATACCGGAAACGGGCTTTTCGGCATGTCCCGGGATGTCTACGCGCGTCGGAATTGTGGATCACATATCGGAAAACACCATTCGGAAATGGCTCAGTTGGAGCATTGACCACAAGTGCTGCCCCAATGGAATCAACCCACCCACCTTCAGGAGAGAATTCCGGCCAACGGGCCACGGAGGGACACCCCAGCCCGGAGTGACTCATAAGTAGCATCGCCAGCCAAAAGAAATTCAGAGGAATACACCCGTGCGACGAAGAATTTTCGGCGCGCCCGCCACCGCGGTCGTGCTCGCTCTGCTGATACCTCTGACCGCCTGCGGTGACTCCGGAGACGCCTCGGACAGCGAGGGCACACTGCGCCTGGTGGCGGCCGAATACGGCGACACACCGGCCACGAGTTCCAAGGCGTTCTGGGACAAGGCGACGGCTGATTTCACCGCCGCCCACCCCGGAATCAAGGTCGAGGTGAGGCTCGTACCGTGGGCCGACATCGACCGTGAGGTCTCCCGCATGGTCAAGGCCGGCAAGGCGCCCGACATCGCCCTCATGGGCTCTTACTCGGACTTCGCGGCGCAGGGCAAGCTCTATTCCGCGGACGAGCTCCTCTCCGTCACCTCCGAGGCGAACTTCCTGCAGCCCCTCGCCGAGGCCGGCTCCGTCGGGAGCACCCTCTACGGTCTGCCGTTCGTGGCGAGCAGCCGCCTGCTCTTCTACAACCAGGCGCACTTCGACAAGGCCGGAGTCAAGCCCCCCAGGACCTGGACCGAGCTGAAGTCCGTCGCGACGGCGCTCAAGAACAAGGGCGTGAAGTTCCCTTACGCCATGCCCCTGGGCCCCGAGGAGGCGCACGCCGAGGCGCTGATCTGGGAGCTGAGCAACGGCGGCGGCTACGCGGACAGCAGCGGCAACTACAGCCTGGCCTCCGAGCAGAACGTGAAGACCTGGAGCTGGGTCAAGGAGCACATGGTCGGAGCCGGTCTCACCGGCCCCACCCCGCCGTCCCAGCTCAACCGTGCCGACGCCTTCGCGGCCTTCCTGCGCGGCGAGGTCGGCATGCTCAACGGCTACCCCTCCCTCGCCCACGAGGCGCGCGCCAAGGGCATCAGCGTCGGCACCATCGAGATGCCGGTCTCCGACGACCTCGGCGCCGGCGCGACCCCGCCGACCGTCGGCGTGGCCGACTGGATGATGGCGTTCAAGCAGAACGACAACCGCAAGCCGATCAGCCAGTTCCTGGACTTCATCTACCAGGACAAGAACCTGACGGAGTTCGCCAACCGGTACCACCTGCTGCCGTCCACCGTCTCCGCCCAGCGCGCCGTCGCGGGCAGCGGCGGCATCGACAGGAACGACACGCAGTTCCTGACGGCGCTGCGCGGCGCCCAGCTCTACCCGGTGAACGACCCGGCCTGGGTGACCGTCAGCGACACCATCAAGCGCAACATCGGACGCGCCGTGGAGCCCAACGGCAACCCGAAGGCCGTGCTGGAGGAGATCGCCGCCAAGGCGACCGAGGCCTCCAAGAACCGCTGAACGGCCCTTTGAAGCAGGACCTTCTCCCCCTGTCGCGGCACACTCCCTGCGGCAGGACGGCCATGACGGCACTCGATCCGAGGCCGCGGCCCGGTCGCCCATCACGCACCCACAAGGTGCTCGGGGCGGCAGGCCACCACCACTGCGTCAGCGCTGCCGGCCGTGGTCCTGGGCGAACGCCGTCCGGTACTGCTCGCAGCTGGAGTCCCAGCGCAGCGAGCCCGTGAGCGTCCCGTAGCCCGAGCGCGTGACGGACCATTCCACCGTGTACTCACCGGTGTCACACGCGATCCGCTTGCCGCCCGGCACCTTCGCGCGCCCCGTCGCCGGCTTCCCGGTCAGCTCCTGACGCACCTCGCCCGCCTTGGCGCGCTCCCCGGCACGGCGCAGGACGGCGTGTACGACGATCGGGTGCGTTCCCTCCTTGGTCGTGAGCGTCTTCTTGACCACCGTCGAGTCCGACACCGCCCAGGCGAACTCGTAACCCGGCTGCCAGGCGAGGGTCTTGGGGTCGGGTACCTGCCGCTTGTAGTCCGGGGCGGCCGCGGGTCCGGGGCCGGTGACCGTCTTGTACTGGATCCCGGGGTGGAAGCGGAACTGCGCCTCCACCTTGTGCATCTCGTCCTTGGTCCACATCGACTTCATGGCCTTCTCGCCATTGGACGGGTCCTGGAGGAACGAGGTCCCCTCGGCGGCGGTGGCCGCCTGGCCGAGGGCGGGGGCGAGGGCCGCCGCGGCGGTGGCGAGGGCGAGGGCTGCGATGCGGGTGCGCTTCATGCCCGGTCCAACGGGGCCCTCCGGCGGGCCGGAACGACGCCGGGCGCGCTTTCACCCGTACGTGAGCCGTTGGAGCTCGGAATATCCCATGATCGGCGGCCGTTGGCGGATGTCGGATGCCGGACGGCTTCGATCCGGCGGTCGAGTGATCCAGGGGGATCTCATGGGCGTACGCGTGAACGGCACGGTGGCGGCGGGCTGGCAGTCGGTGCAGGAGGAGTTCGAGGCCTTCGTGGCCGCCGAGCCGCACTCCCCCGAGGCCCAGTTCGTGGTGCACCACGAGGGCCGGCGCGTGGTCGACCTGTGGGCGGGCGAGGACACCGACGGGGAGACCCTCAGCGGGGTCTACTCGGTCACGAAGGGCGCGGCGCACCTGGTGGTCGCGCTGCTCGTGCAGGACGGCGTCCTGGAGTGGGACCGTCCGGTGTCGGCGTACTGGCCGGAGTTCACCGGGGACGGCAAGGAGCGGCTGACACTGCGCCAGCTCATCAGCCACCAGTCCGGGCTGATCAACACCGACGAGGGCTTCGACTACGAGGAGATCGCGGACGACGCGCTGATCGCGGCGCGGCTTGCCGCGCAGAAGCCGTTTTGGGAGCCCGGGACGGCGTACGGCTACCACGCCTTCGTGATCGGCGCGCTGACCGGCGAGGTGGTGCGGCGGGCGACGGGCAGGTCGATCCAGGAGGTCTACGAGGAGCGCCTGCGCGCCCCGTACGGGCTGGACCTGTACCTGGGCCTGCCCCGGTCGGAGGAGGCCCGGTGGAAGCCGGTGCTGGAGATGCTGCCGACGCCCGAACAGGCCGCCGCCCCGGCGGAGCCGCTGCCGGAGCTCCTGTCCGTCGCCTTCAACGCGCACCGGGAGCCCCCGATGGACCTGATCGCCCATGCCAACCACCCGAGCACCCGGGAGCTCGGCCCGGCATCGGCGGGCGGCATGGGCTCGGCGCGCGGTATCGCGGCCCTGTACGCGGCTGCCATCAGCGAGGTCGACGGCCGGGCCCCGCTGCTGGCGGCGGACACGGCGGCGGAGGTCGCGAAGCTGAACACGCCGGGCCCGGACCTCGTCACCTCGGAGCCGGACCACTTCGGACTGGGCTTCAAGCAGCTTCCGGAGGTGGGCCCGCGGGCCTTCGGGCACAGCGGCGCGGCGGGCGCGCTGGGCTACGCCGATCCGGACACGAAGGTCGCGTACGGGTACACGCGCCGCCGTTTCGGCTTCCCGGGCGGTGCGGCCCCCGAGAACGGGCGCCTGACGGCGGCGGTGCTGAAGGTGGCCCGGGGGCTCTAGGGCGTGCCCTGAACCGGGTCCGGGTCCGGGTCCGGGTCCGGCTCAGGCCTGGCCGGTTTCGAAGCGGCTGATCTTTCCGCCGCCGGGCGCGATGACGAACCGCCAGGCGGTGCGCATCTCGCCCCAGGTGTCGTTGCGGAAGTTGGCGACGAGGCGGCGGCCGCCGTCGGACTCGGTCTGGACGTCCATGTGGCCGCCGGAGTCGAAGATCTCCTTGTCGATCCACTGCTGGAGGTCGCGGTCGGATCCGTCATCGGACATGGTCGCGTCGCCGGTCAGGAGCGCGAGGAAGGCGTCCTTGTCGTGCGCGTTGACGGCGGCGACGAGGGCGCCGACCACGGGGTCGGAGAGTTTGGCGGGGGCGATGGTCACGGGGGCCTCCGGGTGGGGCGTGTCGGCGGTCGGGCGTACGTTCGTACGTAGCCAGGGAACACCGTTGCTATGCGATCGGCCGGTATTGGCCGAATCGCCACGAACCGTGCCGGACGCTGGGCGCCTGGCACCGGGTGTCTCCCGAACGGTCTTGGAGACGGAGAACAGCACGAGCTGGTCGCTTCGGTCCCGACAGGTCTTGCCACCACGGTGGGGTGTGCCTGTGGTCCTTGGCGGGCTCGCGGTCCCGCGAGCCCTCGGGCGGGGAACGGTCTGGCCGGTAGCTCTCCGCACAACGATCCTCTGGTCGTGTGCGGTCACACCTGGCCGACGCCGGAGCCCGTGTCCGAGGGCGCGCCTGCCGATCGCCACCGAGGCCGCATGGTGCCCGGTGACGGTGGTCTTCGATTGCTGCTGGAGCGGTGCCTTCCAGTGCTGGCTGCCCCAGCGAGAGGTGTAGGCGGGGTCCACCGCAACGACGACGAGCCCGGCGTGGTGGGCCATGCCACGCGCGCGTTCCCGGAAGCGTGCGGTGGGGAGTCCGGCGACCGTGCGCCGGAACGTCTTGCCTCGTTCACCGCGTCCCATGGTTTCGCGGCCTGTGGCACGGGCGCCGGCAAAGCCGAGGTTCTCGATCGCCAGGCCGGCGCAGCCGTTCGCCTTGGCGAGGCCGATCAGTTCGGTGATCGCGGCCCGCAGGCGCCCGTCGCGCTGGGATGCGGGGCCGGTCAGGCTGATGGGCACCGTGAGCGGCACGCCGACCGGGTTGCCGTGTGGGTCCACGACGCACACGGCGAGGTGGTCGGCGTGAGGTCCACGGCCAGCAGCCTGGCGCCGGTGGCGGCCAGCTCGACCGGGGTGGGCTGCACTGTCTTCGGGGTGGACCACGAGGCATCGAGGTACCAGCGGCCACGCACGGGGTCGTGAGTGATGTCGTAACGGACGGCCTGGCTGGCGGTGACCCGGTCCACCCACTCCTCCCCGCGATGGTTGAACGTGACCGTGCAGGCGAGCCGGTAGCGGCCGCGCGGTGTGTTCGCGAGGTGCCTGAGCGGTTCCGGCAGGACGATCGTGACCGTGCCGTCGGCCGGGTCCACGGTGATCGTGTAGTTGCCGTGCGGAGCGCCGGACTCGCCGTCGGCAGTCAGGAACATGCGCGCTGCGTCCCACCGCTCCCGCCACTCGGGTTCGGTAAGCCCGGCGTCACCGAGGTGGTGTCGGGTCTTCACCAGTCGCCTGCCGCCGACAACGATCGCTGGATGGCCGGCCTCGATACGTGCCTCCACCTCGGCCAGACGGGCTGTGAGTGCCCGCAACCGGTACTGCTTTTGTGCACGCTCGGCCCGGTCCCGATATCCGCGGACACCGGCCACACGTTGCCCGCACGGCACCGCTGAACGCTGACGGATCTTCACAATGGCCCGGCGCAGGAACGCCCGTTCATCGAACAGGCATCGCAGGCTGAGCTGGTACTGGTCCTCACTGGCCCGGGTGATCGCACCCGCCCAACGTGAAGACGACACCTTCGTCAGCGCCCGCTTACGCTCCGCCCGCCGATTGTCCTTCACTGCCACCCTGCCGATCCGGACACGCCCCGCCAGATCCACACGCGCATGGTGACCGAGGTGCTCCCCCAGGAGCGTCAGAACCTTCACATCCGCCGAACCCAGGCGCAGCCGGTCACGGATACGCGCACCTGCAGGGGCCGCGACCGTGAACGGATCGGCCACCGTCCGCAGTTCGCGCCTCCTCCCACGTGCACCGCGCCCCACCAGCCACCCCCTCCACTTACCACAGCGGACATAGCGATCCTCACAGGCAACCAGTCCAGACACGACCGCGAGCCCTGCAACGCGGTGCCGTTCACCCAAACGAGATACCGACGGCCGGGGCGGCGTGTCAGGAGGTGCGGACCGGGAAGCCGGTGGGCCGGCCCTGTTCCTTCAGCCAGGCCAGTACCTGGTCCAGTGCCTCGACGGTCTGCGCGCGGTTGCCGCCGCCGTCGTGGAAGAGCACGGTCGGGCCGTTGGCGAGCTCGCGCTTCACGGCGTCGACGATGGCGGCCGTGCCCGGCTTCTCGAAGTCCTTGGTGTCGACGTTCCAGCCGAGCGGGCGCATGCCGTTCGCGGCGGCGATGCGGCGGCTGTCGGGGGTGAAGGCGCCGCCGGGGGCCCGGTAGTAGTCGACCTTCGCACCGGCGCCCGCGGCTTCCTCGATCAGCTTCTTCGCGTCCAGGATCTGCTGTTCCTGGTAGGCGAAGGGCTTCTTGTCCATGGTCGTGTCGTGGTCCATGGTGTGGTCGCAGAGCCGGTGCCCGGCCGCGACGACCTTCTTCACGAGGTCGGGGTGGGCCTTGGCCTGCGGTCCGAGCATGCAGAAGGTCGCCTTCACGTCGTACGCGGCGAGGACCTCGAGCACCTTCGGGGTCCATCGGGGGTCGGGGCCGTCGTCGATGGTGATGTTGACCGCGTTCGCGCCGCCTTCCGACGCGTGGGCTATGGACTCGGGTATCCGCTGCGGTTGTTGCTGCTGTGCCGGCTCGGCGTCCTGCTGCCGCGACACGTCCTGGCGCGGGGCCCGGTCCCCCGAGTCGACGAGGGCCGTCACTCCCCAGACCGTGGCCGCCACGGCGACGGCCGAGGCCGCCACGGCGGCACGGGCCTTGATGCCCTGCTTGTCCATCCTGTCCACTCCCCATCCGCCTTGTGAGCGTTCTGTGGATCAGGACGATCTCCGCAGCGGGGAGGTTCCAGCCAAATGGGCCATAAAATCCAGTTAATGGGACAGATGGGATGGATGGGAGGGATGAGATGGACGTGACTGAACCGTGCGGGCGGATGACGCGTGTTCGGCGAAGGACCGGCCCCGGTGGATCCGTTCGTCCACCGGGGCCGGTCCGTCGTCACGTGCCGTCATACGTCAGTGCGCGAGCGACTCCTGCTGCGCCGGCGCGGCCTTGCCACCCCGCGTGTTGTCGTCCGCGTCACCCTCGGCCGGGGCCGGGCCCGCGCCCCGGAGCGGGACCTCCTTGACGAACCAGGCCGCCAGGAAGCCCAGTACGGCGATGCCCGCGCCGAGCAGGAACGCGGAGTGCGTACCGGCCGCCACCGCGTGCTGGTAGGCCTCGCGCACGGCTTCCGGGAGCTTGGCCAGGCTGGCGGCGTCGAGTTGGGCGGAGCCGGCGGCGCCGGCCGCCTCCGGGCCGAGGCGCTCGGACATGGCGTCCGTGACCCGGGTGGTGAAGAGGGAGCCCATCAGGGCCACGCCGAAGGAGCCTCCGAGCGTACGGAAGAGGGTCGCGGAGGAGGACGCGACGCCCATGTCCTTCATGTCGACGCTGTTCTGCGCGACCAGCATGGTGATCTGCATGAGGAAGCCGAGTCCGGCGCCCAGGATGGCCATGTACACGCCGGAGACCAGGCGGGTGGTGCCGGTGTCCATCGTCGCGAGCAGGAACAGCCCGACGACCATGAGCGCGCCGCCGATGATCGGGAACATCTCGTACTTGCCGCTGTTGGTGGTGACGCGGCCCGCGATCAGCGAGACGAGCATCATCGAGAGCAGCATCGGCAGCAGGAGCAGGCCCGAGTTGGTGGCGGAGGCGCCCTGCACCGACTGCTGGAACAGCGGGAGGTAGAGCACGCCGCCGAACATCGCGAAGCCGACCAGGAAGCCGATCACGGACATCAGGGTGAAGTTGCGGCTGCGGAAGATGTGCAGCGGCATGATCGGCTCGGCGGCCTTGGTCTGGGAGTAGATGAAGGCCGCCGTGGACGCGATGCCGACGGCGATCAGACCGGTGATCTCGCCGGAGCTCCACGCGTACTCGGTGCCGCCCCAGGTGGTGACGAGCACGGTGGAGGTGATGGCGATGGTCAGCAGCGCCGCGCCGAGGTAGTCGATCTTCGGGCGCGTCTGCTCCGTCCGCTTCGGCAGGTGCAGCACCGCCGTCACCATCGCGAGCGCGACCGCGCCGAGCGGCAGGTTGATGTAGAAGGACCAGCGCCAGCCCATGTGGTCGGTGATGGTGCCGCCGACCAGCGGGCCGCCGATCATGGCGAGGGCCATCACGCCGGCCATCATGCCCTGGTACTTGCCGCGCTCGCGGGGCGGGATCAGGTCGCCGATGATCGCCATGACGCCGACCATCAGACCGCCGGCGCCGAGGCCCTGGATCGCGCGGAAGCCGATCAGCTGGCCCATGTCCTGGGCCATGCCGCTGAGTGCGGAGCCGATCAGGAAGATGACGATCGAGACGAGGAAGGAGCCCTTCCGCCCGTACAGGTCGCCGATCTTGCCCCAGATGGGGGTGGAGGCCGCGGTGGCCAGGGTGTAGGCGGTGACCACCCAGGAGAGGTGCTCCAGACCGCCGAGCTCGCCGACGATCGTGGGCATCGCGGTGCCGATGATCATGTTGTCGAGCATGGCCAGCAGCATCGCGATCATGAGTGCCATGAGGACGACCCGCACGCTGCGCGGCTTCACCCCCTCCGGGGTCTCGGCCGATTTCGCCACGTCCACCGCCATGTCCACTCCCCGTGTACTTCTTCTGGTGCCAATCCGTTCACCGGTACTTACTTGCCGCCCGGCTAGTTCACTACACTGGGGAAGGTAGCCCCGTAACTTGCCGGGCGTCAAGTAAGTAATTCTGAGGAGAGTCATGCCCAGCAGCAGTCCGCAGCGGCGCCGTGGCGACACGCGCCAGCGCATCCAGGACGTAGCACTGGAGCTCTTCGCCGAGCAGGGCTACGAGAAGACGTCGCTGCGCGAGATCGCGGAGCGGCTGGAGGTCACGAAGGCGGCGCTGTACTACCACTTCAAGACCAAGGAAGACATCATCATCAGCCTGTTCGAGGACGTGACCCGTCCCATCGACGAGCTGATCGCCTGGGCCGAGCAGCAGCCCCGCACCCTGGAGACCAAGCGCGAAGTGCTGCGCCGCTACAGCGAGGCGATGATGGCGGGCGCCGAGCTGTACCGCTTCATGCACGAGAACCAGGCGACCACGCGCGAGCTGAGCATCGGCGAGACGGTGAAGGCCAGGCTGTTCCGCCTGATCGAACTGCTGCGCACGGAGGACAGCCCCGTCACGGACCAGGTCCGCTGCGTCAGCGCCCTGTTCACGCTGCACGCCGGGATGATGTTCCTCCAGCACGTGGAGGCCGACCCGGAGGAGACCCGGCTGGCCGCGCTGGAGGTCGCCACGGACCTCATCACGCGGGCCCACGGGGCGGAGTAGGGGGATCGCGGAACGGCCCCGCCCGTAGGCTCTGTCGGAAGGACTACGGGAGGGGGCCTGTACATGGGCGGGGAACGGGAAGCCGACGGGGACAGGCGGCGGGACCGGCGGCGTCGGCGCGCGGCGGCGATCATCGCCGCAATGGGGAGCACGCTGGCCGCCGCGGTGCTCGCCGTCGTCTCGGGGGTGACGGAAGGCCTGCCGTGGTGGGCGGTGGTGGCCGGTTCCGTCGCGATCGCGGGGTTGGCCGTCTGTACCGGGGTGCGGATCGCCGGGCGGGAAGACGTCCGGAGCGCGGCCCTGGAGCCCGGGGAGAACGTGCTCGGCACGTACACCGTCCGACCCCCGTACACCGCACACGTACCGCCTTCGATGCACGAGGGCCCGCAGTACCAACTCCGGCTGACCAGCCACGGGTTGCAGATGTGGGAGCGTTCCGTCCTGCTGTGGCGGCACCCCTGGCCGGAGGTGCGCGTGACCGTCGACGGCCCCCGGCTGCGCGTCCACCACCAGGGGCGGGAAGCCGGCGTGATGCTGATGGAACACCCGGGCGCCGTACAGGAGATCCGGCTCGCCGCCCGCCGGTACGGGGCGGCCTAGGCCTGCGGCCTAGGTCTGCGGTCAGCCGATCCGGCGGTCCTCGGCGGCGATCGGGACGTCGTTGATGCTGGCCTCGCGGCGGCTCATCAGGCCGTCGAGGGCGAACTCCCACTGCTCGTTGCCGTGACTGCGGTACCACTGGCCGTCGGCGTCGTGCCATTCGTACTCGAAGCGGACGGAGATCCGGTTGCCGGTGTACGCCCACAGCTCCTTGCGGAGCCGGTAGTCGAGTTCGCGCTCCCACTTCCCGGTGAGGAAGGCGCGGATCTCGGCGCGGCCGGTGAGGAAGCGGTCGCGGTTCCGCCAGACCGAGTCCTCGGTGTACGCGAGGGAGACGCGCTCGGGGTCGCGGCTGTTCCAGGCATCCTCGGCCGCCTGGACCTTGGCGCGCGCGGACTCCTCGGTGAAGGGCGGCAGGGGCGGGCGCACGGCGGCGGGGCCGGCGGGGGCGGGGCTGGGGCTGGAGCCGGGGCTGGGCATGGCGATCCCTCTCAGGGTGGAGAACGGTCGTTCTCCAGCCTAGAGAACGGCCGTTCTCTCAGCAAGGGGATCTGGACTACCCTTCCCCCATGGACGACGAAGAGGCCCGCACCCGGCTGCTGGACGCGGCGGAGGAGCTGTTCTACGCGGAGGGCATCCAGGCCGTCGGCATGGACCGCATCCGCGCCGCGTCCGGGGTACCCCTCAAGCGGCTCTACCGCCTCTACCCGGCGAAGGAAGCCCTGATCGCGGCCTACCTGGAGCGCCGCGACCGGCGCTGGACCGCCAGTCTGCGCGCGGCCGTGACCGGGGCGCCCGAGCCGGTCCTCGCCGTCTTCGACTGGCTGGCCGGGTGGTTCTCGGAGCCGGACTTCCGCGGCTGCGCGTTCCTGAACGCGTACGGGGAGCTGGGCGCGGGCCCGGCCGCCGTGCTGGACGTCGTACGCCGCCACAAGGCGGAGCTGCGCTCCCTGCTGGCCGACGCGGCCGGCCCGGACCGCCCCGACCTCGCGGACCGGCTGCTGATCCTGGTCGAGGGCGCCACCGTGGTGGCCGCCCTCGACCCGGGCCCGGAGCCGGCCCACCGGGCGCGGGAAGTCGCGGAGCGGCTGGTCCGCGCGACCGGCTGAGGCCAGGGGCACGCCTTAGCGCTGGTGCCCGCGATTCGTGGTCAGGCAGAGTGCCCAGACGTCGGTGTAGGTGTTCGGCGAGGGCGATCCCCCGGCGTGGATGTTGGCCGTCCAGGACGCGGCCGTGGTGGAGCCGTCGCCGACCGGGTTGCCGTCGGAGTCGCTGGGGAAGCTTCCGTTGAGGTGGGTTCCGCCCGAGCCGGCCTTGGTGAAGCCCTTCGTCGTCACGTCCCCTCCGCTGGCGGCGGCACCCCCGCTGATCAGGAGGCTCCTGTCGCCCCGGCCCCTTTCGCCGTTGCGGCCACGCCCGTGCCGGTCCTGTGCGTTGTCGTCGGCGCAGCCGACGGTCGCCGTCTGGCCGGTACCGCCCACCGTCGGGCCGGCCACTTCGCGGAAGCGGACCTTCGTGGTCATGCCGCTGACGTTGACCCGGTCACCGGTGCAGATCGCGTAGGCGTACGTCGTGTTGTTGTTGTTGCCGTGTCCGCCGCCGATCCCTCCGACGGCGGTCCAGGAGTCGGGGTTGACCTCCCCGTCGGCAGCGGGCTTCCGGCCGAAGTCGTGCGCGGCGTCGTTGAAGGTGGGGAAACTGCCGATCGGCTTGAGGCTGCCGACACTGGCGGGAGTGTTCCGCACACCGCCGCCGAGCAGCATCGTGCCGGCGGGACAGGTCGCCACGACGACCTCCGACGACTGCGGGGCGGAGGGCCCGGCCTTCTGGGCCATGACGACCTGGGTGTGCCTGATCCGCGGGGTGGAGAGGCAGACCGCGTACGCAGTGGTGGAGAAGGCGGGACTGGCGTTGCCCCCGCTGCCGCCGAACGCGAGCCAGTTCGTGACGTCGGTGCCGACGACCCCGGGCGACTCGGTGTACTCGGTGAGGCCGTCGGGGCTGGGAGCCATGCCCAGCACGTGGTTGCCGTTGCGCGTGCTTTCGGTGCCGACGGTCTGGTTGACCCCGCCGCCGGAGACGAGTCCGTCGGCACAGTCCGCGCGGGACGAGACACCGGTGAAGGTGGTCGCGGGGCCCATGGTGGCTTCGGGGACCGTCACGGTGACGCTCGCGACGTCGGCGTAGGCGATTTCCGGGACGGCCAGGGCGATCAGGGCGCCCGGGACCAGCGCCTTCCCCAGGACGGAACGGCGCAGGGACTTCTTGTTCATCGGATTTCTGTCTTTCTGGTGTCAACGCGCGGCGGACGCGGCAGGAGGACGAGCGGATCGGGATGGCGCCAGTGGCTCAGACGCCGTCGTCGGCGCAGAGCGCCCAGACGTCGGTCTTGGTGTTCGGTGAGGACTGACCACCGGTGTGGGTGAAGGCCGTCCAGGACGCCGCCGTGGTGGTCCCGTCACTCACGGGATTGGCGCTGGAGTCGCTGGGGTAGCTGCCGTTGAGGTGGTCGCCGCCCGAGGCCGGTCCGGTGAAGTTGGTGGTGGTCACGTTGCCCCCGCTGATGGCGGCGCCCCCGCTGACCAGCTTCCCGTCCCCGCCACCGCAGGTGACCGTCGTCTTCAGGCCCGTGCTGCCGCTGGTCGGGCCGCTCACCTCGCTGAAGCGGACCTTCACGGTGACGCCGCTGACGTCGATGCCGTTCCCACTGCAGATCGCGTAGGCGAAGGTCTGGTTGCCGGCGTTGTTGTTGTTGTCCCACCCGACGGCGGACCAGGAGTCCGGGTTGGTCTCTCCGTCGGCCGCGGCCTTCGCGCCGTAGCTGTGGGCGGAGTTGTTGAAGGTCGGGAAACTGGCGATCACCTTGAAGCTGCCGGTGTCGCCGGGGGTGGTGCGGGCCCCGCCGCCGAGCAGGCGGGTGTTGGCCGGGCAGGTCGCCGTGACGAGGCCCACCGTCGAGCCGGTGGTGGGGGTGTTGGCCTTGTTCATGACGACCTGGGTGTGGTTGATCAGGTTGCTGGTGAAGCACATCGCGTAGGGGGTGGACGAGAAGGCGGCGTTGACCTGGCCCCCGCTGCCGCCGATGCCGAGCCAGTGGGTCACGTCGGTGCCGACGACCCCGGTGGAGCCGAGGTACTCGGTGGTCCCGTCGGAGCTGGGCGAACTGCCGTTGACGTGGTTGCCGTTGACGCCCGCGCCGGTGCCGATGGCCTGGTTGATCCCGCCGCCGGAGACGAGGCCGCTGGAACAGTCCGCGTGGGTGGATATCTCGGAGCTGCCGGCGGAGGGTCCGCTGGTGGCCCCGGGGGTCTTCACGGTCACGCCCACGGTGTTGGCGTACGCGGTTCCGGGCACGGCCAGGGCCAGTACGGCGCCCAGGAGCAGCGTCCTGCTCGCGGCGAAGCGGCGCAGAAGTCCTGTGTTCATGTGGATCTCCCCATCTGATGGGCGACACGCGTCGGCAGTAGGCGGTAGGCCTGCGAGGTGGCACGGCGCGGGTACGGAGCGGTATCCGGAAGCGGGGGCGCGGGCGCGGGCGGCTGCGCGTCGTCATCGGCGGCGGTGCTGAACCGCCACGGCGTCACAACGGCTGTCTGCCTCGCGGATGTAAGCCGCTCGGGGGCAGACCAGGGGTTCGGACCGGCCATCTCGCCACCTGTTCGGAGTAGCGCATGCGGACTCTAGCAGCCAGAACGCCTTGCATCTACATAGGCAATTCGCGTTGTTTTGCAGCAAATGCAATGAACGCCAACAGCGGCGGCCCCGGCAGGAACACTTGCACCGACCCGTCCACGGGGCACGGTTGCCTGCCTCCTCTGAACACACCCGCTGACCACGTGCCCCCCTGGAGCAGCCCAAGGGGGGCACAACACGTCTGCCTGCCTTCCCTCCCTGCCGTAGACCTCGCCTGGCAGCGGCTCCCGACGTGAGCATCCGTACTCAGGCCCCGCCGTTCGACCTCCCCTACGGTGTGAAGGTCGATACGCGGCACAGCGGCAGGGAAGAAGGCATGAACGTCAGAAGAGTTGTGGCATCGGGAGCGCTCCTCGCGCTGATCGGAACGACGACGACCGCGTGCGTCGGTCGGCCGGCGGAAACCATGAGCGAGCAGCAGGCCGTATCGCGCGCCGAGGAGATCATCCGGCAGGCGGTGGCCGGAATGTCCCCGCAGCCGACCCCGGAGCGGGGTGGGCCCCACGGCCCCGGAGCCTGCCTGTCCGAGTTCGGATCCACCAAGCGGGCCCAGGTGCACTTCTCGTACCAGCTGAAGGGCGTGCCCGGCTCCGCCGCGAAGGGCCTCCTCCGCCAGGCCCGGGACGCCTGGGTCGAGCAGGGCTACGAGTTCCAGGGCAAGAAGGGGGACGGCGACTGGACCGAGCCGGACCCCTCCCTCTTCATGAGCACAGGGCGCGACGACTTCTCGATGAGCGGCGGCGTCGGCATCACGAACGTGAGCACCGGCGAGGGCATCGCCTACATCACCGTCAACTCCCCCTGCTATCCCCGGCCCGAGCCGAGCGCCTCCTCCTCCTCGGCCGCTTCTTCCGAAGCCGGTCGCCCGAGCCCCCACCGGACCAGCGGAAACGATCCGGCTCAATACTGGGAGTCGTTCCGACGCAGAGGGGATGCATGAGCACGGGCACGGGCACGGGGCAGTTCGAGCTGACGTACACGGGCGGGGTCCACGGGTACGCCGGGAGGATGGCGACGCACATGTGGGCCGGGATCGTCGACGGCTTCGATCCCGTGGAGCTGCGCTACCCGGTGGAGTCCCTGCACGACGACACGCACTACGCCGCCGAAGTCGTCGGCCAGGGCATCCCGACCATGATCTTCCGGGGCAACGCCTTCCGCGGCCGGCCGCGCCTGGCCGACATGGACCTCCACACCGACGGCTGGAACGCCAAGGTGAAGCGCCGCAGCCTGGCCGTGAGCCCGTACGGCCGCGCCCTGCGGATCGAGGTCGCCGGACGGTCGTACCGGTACATGGCAGGGGCCGGCCGGCTGAGGCGCGAGCTGCGGCGGGAGGGCGCGTCCGTGACGATGACCCGCTCGGAATGGCACCGCCCGCGCCGCATCACGGGTACGTGGCAGGGGCGGGCGGACGGCATGGACATCGGCCTGGCGATCCTGCTGGAGGCCGCCTACAGCCGGAACCTCACTTTCCTCGGCGCACTGTACTCGTGGCCGGGCCGGTTCCTGAGCCGGTTCCTCCAACTCCCCCTCGGCTAGCGGCGGCGGGTCCAGAAGCCTCCGCCGCCTCCCTGGCGGGGCTCCATGGACCAGCCCCCCGGCCCCTTGACCACCAGCAGCCGCGGCCCCGCGGGCAGCGCACCGCTGCCACGCCCCCGGCCCGTCCGGGAGAAGGCGCTCTGCTGGTGACCGCCGCGCCGGAGGTCGCTCACCTCGAAGAAGCCCTTCTTCTTGGCGTTGCCCAGGAAGTGGTATTTGACCCCCGTCTCGCCGCCCGTGTACGCCACGACGTCCGGTCCGACCCCCTCCAGCGGGCCGTCGAACGTCCGCAGCGTCGACACGGGCCTCAGCCGGATCGTCCACGACCCCTTGCCCCACGACTCGACGTGCAGCCGCAGCGGCGTGTGCCCGTCGTGGTGGAAGACGCCCACCCCGCGCAGCTGCGGCATCGCGCTGATCAGGGCGGTCCGCCAGGGTCGCTTGCGCACGGTCAGCGTGAAGACGTTGATGACGCGGCCTTCCTCCTTCAACACGTCCACGACCACGAAGCCCTTCGGGAGGGCGAGGCCCGGGTCGATCTCCTCAACCGACTCGCTCCCTGAGAACACGACGGGCGTGAACTCGGGCCCCATCTCGGGCGGAAGCTCGTTGCACCGCGCCAGGGGCACGCCGAACGGCGGCATGACGAGGTGTCCGAGCCCGCTGGTCTTCGCGACGAGGGGAACGGGCCCCGGTACGAGAGCGGGAACGGGAGCCGCTTCGGGCAGAGCGACCGCCACGGGCACGGCCATCGGCACCGGGGCGACCATCGGCTCCGGTATGCGGTCCACCGGCATCCTGTCGTCCGTCGCGCCGTCGTCCAGCACCCCGTCGTCCGTCGGGTCGCCGTCGGTCGGGTCGTCGTCGGTCGGGTCGTCGCCCGTCGGGTCGTCGCCCGGCACCGAGAAGCCGAAGTCCGCTGCCAGGCGCGGGAGCCCGGAGGCGTATCCCTGCCCCAGCGCACGGAACTTCCAGCCTCCGTTCCGGCGGTAGAACTCACCCAGCAGGAGGGCCGTTTCCGTCGTCGCGTCCTCGACCGCGTACAGCGCCAGCTGCTCGCCCGTGGCCGCGCTCACCACCCGCAGGTAGAGGTCGGCGACTTCCCCGAACGTGGGGCCGTCGGACGAGGCCGTGACCACGATCCGCTCCACGTCCGGCTCCACGCGGCCGGGGTCGATCTCCAGCCAGTCCGCGACGATCCCACCCTCGCCCTGGGTGCTTCCCGCCAGCCGTACGCCGCTCCCGGCGTGCTCCGGCTGGTTGTAGAAGACCAGGTCCTCCGCGCCCCTGACCTTTCCGTCCGCGGCGACGAGCAGCGCTGCCGCCTCGATCAGCGGTTCTTCCTGACCGCCGGAGCGGCGGACGACGGCGACCCGCATGGGCTCGCCGCTGAGAGGGAGGTTTCCCCCCTTGATGATCTGCGTCATGCACGCATGATGCACACACCCCAACTCACCTTGTTTTCCAGTACTGGATACTTCTCTTCGACTTCAAACGGAGGGTTGCCAGGGCAGTTCGCCGCGCCTAAATTCCTTGATCGTCGGCTCGGATCGACGAGAACGGCATCGCGGCCGAGGCCGGCAAGAAGAGGGGCACTGACTTGACCCGCTACACACGCATGGGAGCCGTCCTGCTCATCGGCGGACTGTTCGTCGGCGGCGCGGCATGGATCGGCGTGAGTTTGGCCGACGGCATGGAAGCCGAACTGGACGGCCCCGCCGCCGTCGCCTCCGCGTCGCCGTCCCAGCGGACCGTCGGCGACGACCTGTCGGAACAGGACCGCGCGGGGCTCGGGCAGAAGATCGCCGCCCTCCAAGGAGACGGGAAGGCGACCGTCACCGCGTACACCCCGGTGTGGGTGGACAAGGACATGCGGCTGGCGAAGATCCCGGTGGTGCTGACCAACTCCGGGACCACGCCACAGCGGATCGAGACGCGCCTGACCGTACGCTCCTCGCCCGATGGGGCCACCGCCACCCTGTGGGAGGGCACGGTCGACTCCGGCGGCGAAGTGGCGCCGGGCAAGTCCGTGGTCACCTCCGTCAGCGTCCAGTCCGTTCGCGACGTGACCAAACTGCGTGCGGACCTCCGCGGGGCCGGCGGCGACGTCTGACCCCTGCGTGGCCGGATCCGGTCCGTGTGGTGATCGCGGAGTCAGACCGGGACGTATCCGATGGCGTCGCTCTCGCCCAGCAGGAGGTGGACACAATCATCGGCCTACGGGGCCTCCAGCACGGCGGGGGAAGCGGTGGTCGACGCCGAGGTCTTCCCCGGCGGGAGGAAGCAGGGCGATGTCACGCCGAGAAAGGCGAGGCCCTCGCCCTTGGCGCGATCCATGACGCCGGTCACGGCGTCCATCCAGAAGTCGTCGCGCTCCAGGCGAGGGTGACCTGCAGTCGGTCGTCGAGGCCGTTGTCGTCTCTGGCGATGCAGGGGCTGACGGGCAGGGCGCCGATGCGCTCCAGTGTCGGCTCGGGGGACATGCCGGCCACTGCCTGGCGGAGGATTTCCTCTGCCCGGTCGATCACCTGACCGACGCCGAGGGGCCTGACCGACTGACAACCCCCGCTCAGCGCCCCAGCGCGGAGCGGAGCGTGATTCCGTACCGGCTGCGCAGGCGCCGTACTTCCCACACGGACAGGGCCGTCACGGACACCGGTCCGCCGAAGAGGAAGGCGGTGAGTACGGCCGCCGGGGCGGCGACGTCGGCGTCGTCGAAGAACTGGAGCACGGCCAGCGACCACACGAGCAGCGGCGAGATCAGCGCGGGCAGCAGCTCGTGCACGTCGGCGGTGCGGAAGCACGAGTTGAGGCCGGTGACGGTGGCGAACAGGGTGAAGCAGAGCGCCGCGACGAGGCCGACGGCGCACGCGACGCCACCCACGATGAGGATGAGGGCGAAGACGAGGCCGCTGATGATCGTGCCGCCGGTCTTCCCGAAGAGGCCGAACGTGATGTCGTTCCCGGCCAGCCACTGACCCACCGGGATGTCACCGCTCAGGAAGGCCAGCATCAGCCAGGCCATGCCCACCCCCAGCGCGATCGCGCCCAACGCCCGCAGGGGCCATATGAGTCGGGACAGGTACAGGCGGCCCAGCGGGGACCGGGCGCCGAGGATGAAGACGGCGATGCCGACGATTCCGGCGGCCAGTACGATCGCGCACCCGAGCAGGAGGTCTTCCAGCTTGCCGAGGACGAAGTCCTCGCGGCCCGTGCTCAGGGGGTAGGCGAACACCAGCCACAGCGTGGCCCCCAGGCCGAGGGCCGTGCGCAGGAACTGCATCCGGCCGATGACCGGGTCCTCGACGCGGCCCGGTCGTGCCGGGCTGGTGAGTGAGAGCGCGAGCGTGACGGGCCTGGAGACGGCCGAGCGCACCGCGCCCGGGCCTTGCTGAGTGGTCAAGTTTCGTTCCCCCGGGAGCGCTTCGATTTTGCGCCCGCCACCCTAACCGATCATGACCACGCCACGTTGTCGCGTCCAAGAGGGTCTCGGCGTGGGGAAATCGTCTACGGCCGGGGGAAGTTGTCGCGCCTCAGCAGTCGTAGCGGTGGGCGTACGGCGTACCGGGGCAGGCGCGGCAGACGAAGAAGTACATGCCGCCGAGGTCGCCCATGTCCATCCCGTGGCCGATCGACTCCGCGGGGTCCTCGTCGAGGGGCAGCCAGCGGCCGCCGTACGGCTCCGAGGCGGTGATGCTGAGCAGGTGTTCCATGCGGGTGCCGCAACCGGCGCAGTCGGGCTGGGTATTCCGTCATGAGCCACCGGATGCACAGGCCCGGAACGATCGCGACCACACCGATCAGGAGATTCGCCAGTCCCGGCGCCCACCAGCCGCTGCCGGGCCGCCCTCCGCCGTTGGCCTCCGCTTCGGAACCGTGCACGGCCCACCCCTTCCTCGTGTCCTGGGAGGTAGATGTCCACGAGCACGACCGGGGTTCCGTCACAGGTGGATCCGTACGCGGGAACTCCTCCTCGGCGGCACCGGAAAAGTCGGTGGCCATCGGGGCGTTGGCCGTCTAACGTGACCCGCCATGCTTACCAACGAACACATAATCGAAGCGGCCCTGGACCGGATCACCGCGGGTTACGTCTTCCCCGAGAAGACCGCCGCGATCGAGGCCGCGATCCGGCCCCGCATCGCCTCGGGCGCGTACGAAGGCCTGGGCGGCCCCGAGCTCTGCGAGACGGTGACGCGGCACCTCCAGGAGGTGTGCCCGGACAAGCACCTGCGGCTGCTGTGGACGGACGAGCCGCAGTCGCTGGAGCCGGTGGACGACGACGGGGGCATCGCCGCCTTCCTCACACTGCTCCGGGCCGAGAACCAGGGGGTCCACCGCGTGGAGCGCCTCGACGGCAACGTCGGACTCATCGAGCTGCGGCGCATCGCGACCGCCACCGAGGGCGCGGCCGCGATCGGCGCGGCCATGCAGCTGGTGGCGCACAGCACCGCGCTCGTCCTGGACCTGCGGGCCTGTCTCGGCGGGGCGCCGGACGGAGCGGCGCTGTGGAACAGCTTCTTCTTCCCCGAAGACCACGACCAGGTGCACCTGCACGACGTCTACGACCGGGGCACCGACTCGACCCGCCAGTACTGGACGTCCCCCCACCTCCCCGGTCCGCGCTACGCGGACCACCGCCGGCGCCCGGTCTACGTACTCACCAGCGAGATCACCTTCTCCGGGGGCGAGGACGTGGCATACACCCTCCAGGCGCACGGCCGGGCCGTGGTCATCGGCGCGACCACGCGGGGCGGAGCCCACCCGACGGCCCGGCACGCGGTCTCCGAGCACACCCTCGTGACGGTGCCGGCGGCGCGCAGCATCAGCACCGTGACCGGCACCAACTGGGAGGGCGTGGGCGTCGTCCCGGACATCCGGGTCCCGGCGGACCAGGCCCTGGACCAGGCCCTGGAGGAGGCGCTGAAGGCGGCCCGTCCCTAAGCGCCCAGCCGCCGCCGCACGTCCCGCACGGACTCCAGCCGGAGCTGCTGCGGCGCCGACTTCAGACGGGCCGAGAGGTCCGGCAGGGCCGGCGTCGCCTCCCCCGCCGTGAACCAGAGCAGGACGTCCTCCCCGGTCCGGACCGGCAGTGCGGGAAACGTGTTCTCCGCGTGCTCGGAGCGGTGGACCGCGAGCGGAGGGGCTCCGGCGGCGGCCAGGGCGGGGCGCAGGTGCTGCTCGAAGTGGTCGGCGAAGGCCGCGGTGTCGAGGGGGTGGCAGATGGTCACGACCACCGGCCCCGGGGTCTCGGGGGCGGGGAAGCCCGGGCCGCGCAGCAGGAGGACGTCGTCCGAGTCCAGCATGGTCGCGTTGGCCGCGTCGCGGTGGGCCTGCCAGACGGGGCCGTCGTAGAAGGCGTGCAGCGCCCGCTTCCGCGCCGCCATGTCCGGGAAGGCGCGCAGCCAGACGAAGCGGTCGGGGTCGTCCAGGTCCCGGAACCGGCCGCCCAGGGTGATGCCGGCCGCCTCCTGCCCGGTGACGAACTCCCGCTCGAAGAGCTCGATGAGGGTGTCGCGGGTGCCGGGGTGGAGGGTGTACTGCCGCAGTTCCACGATGACGTTCATGGCCGGAGGCTAGGGCCGGTCCGCTGACATCCCCTGTCAGTGGACCGGTGACGGCTGGTCGAACGGATGCGGATGAGTACGGAGACCAGCGCGGCGAGGTCCGCCGCGCCGGCCGCGTCATCCGCGTAGCGCGTGGTCTGCAAGGGGCCGACCTGAGCCGGCCGGACCCCCTCCCGCTCCAGTACGTAGCCGAGGGCGAGCATGGCGAGGCGGGCGTTGCCGTCGGGGAAGGGGTGGAAGAACGCCACGTCCAGGTAGACCCTGGCCGCGCGGGAGGCCGGCGGGAGACGCGGGTCGGCGCTGTCGCGCAGACAGCGCTCGAAGTCGGGCCGGGTGCGGGGCGTGAGTCCGTAGCGCTCCCGGCCGCCCTTGGCGAAGGCGTCCCCTTCCCGGAAGGCGACCTCGGGCACCCCGAGCACGAGCCCCTGCCACTCCGCCAGCAGCGCGCAGGTCAGGGGGCGCGCGTGGGAGGCGTCCGTACGCGACCGCCCGAGCGCCGCGCGCAGGCGTTCACCGCGAGCCGGGTCCGAGGCGCGACCCCCCGCGTCGCACCAGTCGACGAGGCCGTCCACGGTCGGGGCGGCCGGGGCGATCGGTGTCGCGGTCAGCGTCGGCGTCGGCGTACGCGTCGCCGTCGGCACCTCACCGGCCGCGGAAGCCCAGTCCACCCGCTCCCTGATCCGGCACCAGTCGGCCAAGGCGTCAGCGGTCACGATAGGGCCGCTCCCCCGTCAGGCCCACGGCGAGATCCTCGCCCACGGCATCGACCAGGGTCCGCGGCGGTTCCGTCCAGCTCTTGAACCGTCCGCCGATCGCGGCTTTGACTGCCTCTCGCGCGTCCTCCGGCCCCATGCCCGTGGACGAGAGGAACCACGTCAGCACCGTGTGGCAGAGGCTGTACCAGCCGCATTCGTGACCCGTGCGGTCCAGTACGACCGTCACCAGGCGGACGGCCGCCCGTTCCAGGTGCCAGCTGCGGTCCTCGGCGTCCACTCCGGCGGGCGGCGCGAGCTCCGCGAACCGCTCGGCCAGCTCCTCCAGCCAGTCGCGCCACTCCAGCAGCGACGCGACCACCTTGGCGGCCGTCACCTCGGGCTCGCCCACGGAATGCGATTCGCAGCACCAGCTGACGACCACGCCCCCGCCGCCGCCCTCGCCGAGCGCCCAGTGCCATCCGCAGGTCCACCGGCCGTACCGGGCCGCGAGGAGCTCCGTGACCTCGGCGCGGAAGCGGTGCCTCTCGCGCCACGTGGCATCGGCGGGAGGGGGCACCATCGAGGCGATCAGCACCGTCATCCGGGAGGCCTCGTCCTCGTCCCAGACGAAGGAGTTGAGGCCGGGGTCGGCGGCAGGCCACGGCAGCCAGGCCGGGGCGAGCTCGTGGTCGATGGCCGTGGTGTACCTCCGGAACCGGGCGACTGGGCAGGGCGACTGGGCAAGGCGACTGGGCGATCCTGCCAAGGGCGCACGGCTTTGTCAGACGAATTTCCGGGGGCCGGCGCGCGCGTTCGCACGAACCTCGCCGCTCGGGCTCGGGGCGGTCGGAGCCGCGGAGGGGAAGGGCCCGAACTGATTGCAGACATACACGCTCAGAAGTTCATCATGCGATCCCTCTTACCCCCCCAAGGGTCAAACAGCGCGCGTCAGTTCAACGCCACGCCGACGATGAAGTTACGCTCCGTTACCCCGGACATCAGCGAATGCAAAGGGGAAACCGGGTGGAAAATACGGTCGGCGGCCTGGAAAGGCCGGAAAGGCCACCGCGAAGCGGAACAGCGGCGCGGCAGCGGTACCTGAATCTGGTTCTGATCCTCGCCGCTTGCGCGGCGCTCCTCGGCGTCATGACACCTACGGCCAGCGCCGCGCCCAATGTGAAGGTGACGGTCACGCTCGACCGCATCCGGGCACTGAACAGCTCCGAAGAAGGCGCGTGCGGCTCGGTCGACTGGTACGCCAAGCTGTTCATCAACGGCGTGCCGTTCAACAACGAGGACTCCGAGAGCCAGGACGACCTGGAGGGCCAGGAGGACATCAGCCCCGGCTGGGAGTTCTCCACCGAGGTCGACGTCGCCACCCTCGATCAGAGCAGCGGCGTCGCGAAGCTCCCCGTCACCATCGAGGTGTGGGACGAGGACGGCGGCTTCTGCGCCGGCGACGACCACTACGACGCGTCACCCGTGGTCGGAAGGGGCATCAACTTCCAACTGGGCGTGTCCCCGTGCCGGATGTTCTTCGACGCCGCCGACGGTGTCCCGTGCGGGAGCGGCATCGTCTCCTCCGGTACCGCGGAGGACCGGGCCGAAGTGACGTACTCCGTGACCGTGGACGATCCGGCCAGCGCACCGGGCCTGCGCATCCGGTGCACGTCCAATCCCGTCTCGCCCACCATCGGCACCCCCGTGACGATCACCGCCACCGCGCTCGACGGTGCGCTGATGCCCACCGTGATCGCCGATGAGCTGCAGATCGTGGCCCAGCGAAACATCTCGGGCGTCTCCGTGAGGCATCCGGTCGCCGACCGGAGGGTGTCCGGGGTGAACAGCACGTCCGTCACGTTCACCCCCATCGAGGGCGGAGACCTCGTCTACGGCTGCCGCCTGCGCGAGGGCGCCACGGCCCTCTTCACCGGCTGGCGCCGCGCGGACGTCAACCCCGGCAGCGCCGCGGAGCCGCTGCCGATCTCCTACACCGGCCCCCGCTCCAGCCGGATCGACATCGTGTTCATCGCGGACCGCGACACGTACCCGAACGGCGCGCGCGACATGCAGTTCCTGGAAGACGTCCGCCGGGTCGTCGACACCTCCTACTACGGGTTCAACGAATTCCTGGCCAACCAGGACAAGTTCAACTTCTGGATCGCACGCGCGCAGGGCCGGGCCGACGACGCCAACGACGGCGATTGCGACCACGAACTGCCCGACAACTGGGACGACGCCTTCGCCTTCGCGGACGCCGGCGCCATCCTGCACCGCAAGAACCAGCGCGACTGCGCCCTGCGCGGCGACCGCATCTTCTCCGGAGTGGTCGACACGGCCGTGCGGACGGACGCCCTGCAGGTGGTCACCCACGAGAACGGGCACCAGCCCTTCGGGCTCGCCGACGAGTACCCCCCGGACGGCGGCTACTTCCAGCAGGAGGTCGCGCCCAACGTCTACGAGGACATGGCCGGCTGCATCGCCGACGCGCCCGCCCTGGGCCGTCAGGCGACCGCCTGCCGCAGGTGGGAGCGGCCCACCGACTGGTGGCCCGACCCGGACTGGTTCAGCTCTGAACCCTCCCCCAACGACGTGATGTTCAACAACACCGGTCCGGCGAACGCCGCCGACATCAGGAGGTTCAACCTGATCTTCGGCGACTGCTCGACGGCGAAATGCTGAGGGGGCCCACGATGCGCCGTCACCACCACCATCACCCTCGCCGTGACCGCTACCGTTCACTGCTCGCGGTGATCATCATGGTCGCTCTCACCCTGGTGATCGCCCCACTGCAGGGCTCCGCCGACTCCTTCCGGCGCGACGACCCCGATCCGACCACCATCCCGCTGCCCCTCATGGACGACGACGACCCGGCGAAGGCCGTGGTCGCACGGGTCACGTTCGCCAGTCGTACCCAGGCCACCGTCGACCGCACGTCGGTCAGTCTCCAGCGCGCCCACACGCACATCGGCGATCCGCCGATCCTGAAGCTGAGCCTCACGGACGTGGACGGCCAGGTCATCGACCGGATGAACGCGTGGAGTCCCCTGTGGGCCTACTCGCACGGCGACCGGGAGCGGGTGGACATCAAGGCCGGCGGGTCGGGCAGCTTCATCGTGCCCTTCTCGCCCGCTCTGTCCACCATGACGATCACCGACTCCGCGCTGAACAGGGACGTCGTCACCGTCGACGTCAAACCCGCGATCCGCGCCTTCTGCGTGTCGCACCCCAGTGACCCCGACTGCCTGGAGAGCGATCTGTCGGTCGACGCCGTCGAGCCGCGGGCCCCGCTCTTCGCCGTCCTGGGCAAGCCCGTCACGGTGACGGTCGCCAGCACCGTCTCCAACGCCGGTCCGGACGGCCCCACGGACGCGCGGGTGGAACGTACGGTCACCGCCGGAACCGGCGTGACCGTCACCCCCGACACGCCGGAGACGACCGAGGTCGCGCTGGCCGTGGGCACGCCCCAGCGGCTGGAGAAGACGTACACCGTCACCTGCACCCAGCCCGGGGCACGGACACTGGACTTCACCACTGCGGTGGCGCCCGAGCGCGCTTCCGTGATCGACCCCCAGGAGGCCAACAACCGGCGTACGACGCGACTCACCGTGGACTGCGCCGTCCCGATCACCATCAACATCCAGCCGGGCAGCACGCGCAACCCGGTCAACCTCAACGGCGCCGTCCTTCCGGTGGCCGCGCTGACCACCCGGGCGGGCGAGTACGGGAACCCGATCGCCTTCAACGCGACCGGCATCGACGCGGCCTCGCTGCGTTTCGCGTCGCCGAGTGTGCTGCTGCTCGGCGGTGGCGTACCCGAGATCCACAGCCGGATCCATCCGGAGAACTCCCTGGAACCGGACGAGGTGACCCGTGACGGCGACACGGACGCGGTCCTGCACTTCCGGCCGCGGAGCGACGCCCTGACCCCGACCGACACGAGCGGCTGCGTCCTCGGGCGCTTCGCCGGCCCGAGCGGACCGCTCAGCTTCTACGGCTGCGACAGCGTCACGATCGCCCCGTAGAGCGCAGCGAGTTCCTTCACCACTGCGGCGGCCCACGGCCGTCCGTCCGACACGAGGGGCGTCGCCCGCGTGGTTTCCCACGCGGGCGACGCCCCTCCGTATGCCGAGGCCGGATCAGGTCACCGGACGGTCTTCGAACCGAGCTCGCCCGGCGTCTTCGGCAGCCAGGGCTGGACGGCCGTGGCTTCACCGGGGTCCGGCTCGGCCATGCTCACCCGATAGACGTCCCTGTGGTCATCACTCACGGGCCGGACGTTGATCTCTTTGATCTGACCTGTGTCGTGCAGGTAGGGCACGACCATCTGCCGGTACGACCCCTCGTCGTAGAACTCCGCGGTGACCTTCCCGCGGGCGCCCTTGCCGAAGGACGCGATCCAGTTCTCGGCGGTCTTCCGGGTGGCTGCCCTGTCATGATCGGGGTCGCCCAGGGACGCCAGCTCGTCGGCCTTGCCGTCGGCGATGCGCCACACCACCTGCTGGGTGATGCCCAACGTTCCCGTGGACGGGTACCCGACCACGGCGAGCGGCGGGTGACTGCTGTAGTCCCCGGCGTACCGCGCGTCGTCCGCGTCGTAGTCCGCCGAACAGCTGGTCAGCACGCCGAGCGCCAGTGCCGACACGAGGCCGGCCCGCAGGGACCGTCGCGGCTTCACCAGCGGCTTGCTGTGATCGTTGTACCCGTGCTGGGCGATCAGGACGACACCTCGGCTGTGGCCCGTCACGACCGCCGTGTGGTTGTACACCGAGTCCCCCTTGAACCTGAAGAACAGGATGTCTCCGGGACGGAGGTTATAGGACTGGTTGAGGTAGCCCGGCCGCCGGTGGTTCAGCCCGCGCAGGGGCGGTTCGCGGCCCCGGCGCTCGGGAGGCCGGCCCAGCTCCGGGCCCCGCCGCCGGGCTCGCGGGACTCCCCGAAGCCCCGGGCCCCGGCGCACTCCCGCACCACCGCGCCCATGACGCGCGGGGCGGCCTGACCGTGAACTGACCTAGCCACCCCCGCAATTGTGGGTGCGGCACCGGCCATAGCGGACCGGGCGGGGATCCGCCACGGTTCACGGCCAGCTGATCACCAAGGAACTCGGCTCCTGGCTGTTGGACAACCTGAGCCAAGGGCTGTCCCGTAACTGATCTTTGGCACGAGAGTGGTCGGCTGAGATCGGATCCTGGGTCCCACCCTTTGGAAGAGGCGCCGACCGCGGTTCACCCCTGTGACCGCACGACACAGCAGCGGATGGCAGGGGCCGTCCTCCCGGCAACGTGTGGATCCACCCGCCCGGGGAGATGAGCAGGGCCCCTGTTATCGTGCGCCGATGTCAACGATCAAGCAGTTCCAAGTGACCTTCGACTGCGCGGAACCTGCGCGCCTCGCCGCCTTCTGGTGCGAGGTGCTGGGGTACGTCGTACCGACAGTCCCGGAGGGCTTTGCCACGTGGGAGGAGTACCACCACGAGCTGCCGCCCGAGGACGAGGTCTACTTCGCGTGTACTGATCCCTCGGGTGTGGGCCCGCGCGTGCTCTTCCAGCGAGTTCCCGAAGGCAAGGTCGTCAAGAACCGGGTGCATCTTGATGTGCGGGTCGGCACAGGGCTCGTGGGTGACGAGCGCCTGGCCACACTCGAGGCCGAATGCGCACGGCTGATGGCGCTCGGCGCGAAACACGTGCTGACGCAGCGCGCCGATGGCGTCAACGAGTCGTGCATCACGATGCAGGACATCGAGGGCAACGAGTTCTGCCTCGGCTGATTCTCCTCCGAGACTGCGAGGGGGGAGCCGTCTCCCGGGGACCTCTCAGGTCTCGTATGCGGCAGAAGCCATCCCGTGAGAGCGAGGTTGTGCAGTCGGGCGATGCCGAGCATGGCATGTCGGACCCCGTCGCCCTTGAGACGGCAGTCGCGGAGGATCTCCAGGTCTTCATGCGGGCGAAGACGTGCTCGACGCGGGCCCGGACCTGTTTGTGCGAGCGATTGTGCTCGCGTAGCGGGAGCAGGCATCAACGAGGCGGGCTCCGGGTCCACGATGCAGGCTGCCTCCGCGCTGAAGTCCAGCGGCTTCGAGCCGGGGGGCGAGCTGGAGACGGCGGTGTCGGTGTGGACATCGCAGACCAAGGCGGTGCTGCAGGCCTGCGCTCACATCTCGAACCACTTGGACCACACCCATCGGCCCCACTTCGGTGACGGACGCCGACATGGCGCGCTTCCACACGACCGGGCAGGCCAGGGAATTCGACATGAGGGGAAGCAGCTCGGTGCAGCAGCACGACCTGAACTCAAGCGGCGCCTGGCCCGACTCCGTGGAGACCGGACGCGATGGGACGCGTACGGACATCGGCCGCAACCCGGCCACCCGATGACCGGCAACCGACGGCCCGCGTGGTCAGCCCTGCTGTGCGCCTCCCTCACGATGCTCGTAGGGCTGAGCGTCGCCGGATGCTCTGGAGCACATGGCACCGCAGACGGCGACGGCCGCCGCACGCCGGAGCGCCAACCGTCGGACTGGGTGGGAGGAACCACGGTCGAAGGGGTCACGCAGCGGCTGCATCTCCAGCTGCCGGCAACGGCAAGCGACGCCCGGGCCGGGCAGCGACGGCAGTTCCAAGACGACGCACTGCTCCTCGCCTTCACCCTGCCCACCGGCGACGTCGATGCCTTCCTCACCCAGCTGAAACCGGAGCAGCCGGTGCAGCCCAGGAAAACGCCGTTCGTCGGCGGCGCCGAACCGGGCTTCACACGCCTCGGCCTCCCGGAGCCCGACTCCCTGCCAGACCTCCGCAAGGCCCAGGTCTGCGCCCCTTGTGGGGACAACATC
Source organism: Streptomyces sp. NBC_01351 (assembly GCF_036237315.1). Lineage (GTDB taxonomy): Bacteria > Actinomycetota > Actinomycetes > Streptomycetales > Streptomycetaceae > Streptomyces. The sequence continues at coordinate 3,125,665 of NZ_CP108356.1, forward strand.
GACCAACTTCACGTCGCTGTGGCACCGCTCGACGAACAGAGCAGCCGCGTCTACATCAAGGGCATCGACTGACCGGTTCCGACGGTCAGCCGAGGTACGTGGCGGCCCCGGCCCGGGGCAGGTTCGCCCACGTACGGGTCCCGCCGCCGGGCTCCCGGGACTCCCCGAAGCCCCAGGCCCCGCCACAGTCCCGGACCACCGCGCCCATGACGCGCAGGGCGGCCCGGCGGCGGGCCTCGCAGTGGGCGGCGAGGCGGGGGTGGGCGTGGGGCGCGTGGCCGTCGTAGACGGTGAGGCGGAGGGCGTCGTCGCGGTAGCGGACGGAGAGGTACAGACTCCGCCCCGGGTCCAAACGCCAGCCTGCCGCGACCAGTTCGCCGGTGACCTGCTCGGCGGCGGGCGCGAGCGGGTCGAGCCGGTAGGCCTGCAGGACCGAGCGGACGGCCGCCCGCGCGATCTGGGCCGAGGGGCCCGTCCCCCAGCTGGACACCGTCCAGGTCGATAGCACGCACGGGCCCGGATACGTGCACGCTGAGGCACAGTTGGCCAAGTATCGAGCGCGCCTGAACTGGATGGAGCAGATCGCACTGTCCCCGCAAGGCACGCGGGACCTCATCCCGATGCCCTCGCAATGCGCCCTCCACGCCCCGACAGTTCGCGGCCGACGGAACCCGCTGTCGGCGACCGGTTCGAGGTCGGCGAACCGTTTGGCTCTGTTGAATCGGTCAAGGCTGTCACCGAGGTCTACATGCCCCTGTCCGGCCAGGTCACCGCGCCCAACGACCGGATGACTGATGAGCCCGAGCTGATCAACGACGACCCGTACGGCGACGGATGGCTGATCGAGATCAGCCTCACAAACCCGAGCACCAACGGCCTGCTGAGCGCGCAGCAGTACAACGACTTCATCACGTCAAAGGATTAGTCCCCACCCGCGTGACGGGGTCCGGCCGGGCCTCGTCACGCTCCTCACTCAATGGCGGGTGCGGCCGCGTTCGGCGAGCAGACTGACGGCCGCTACCAGCTCGGCTTCGTCCGCTCGAGGACAGCCTCCAGGGCTTGTAGGCAGCGGGCGAAGCGCTGGTGCTCGGCGGGCTCGTCGTCGAGGTCCATGTCGGTGATGCCGACGATCCCTTCTGCAGGATCTCGCGATCCATGACGTGGAGCGATGCGCCGATCTGCGCCGACAGCTGCCGTCTCACGAGCCGACCGGCAAGATCAGTCTCACCTTGATGCCAGATCCTCGAAAGTCGACTCGCACCTGGTGAGCCCGATCCTTGGCCCGTTGACCACACACCTTCCGAGTCGCGTCACTCGATGCAACTGAGGACGTGGACCCCCGAGAGCCGGCCCGAGGACTGGAAGGAGCAGATGAACCGCTGGGACTGCTTCCACTACATCCGCGTCGCCGTCATCATCGCCTCCTTCACCCTGCTGGTCGCCGCCCTCGCCTGACCCCGCGGGACGAGTAGGCCCAAGCAAGGGGGCCGGGCCTCGGTGCGTATCGGCTCTACTTGTCGGTGGGTGCGTTGTTGACCGCGAACATGCCGCGTTCGGCGCACGGGTGGTCAGCGAACCGGGAGGACGTCCCCCCGCCCAGGCTCACCTTGTCGCCCTCTCTCGCGAAGACCTTTCCGCGCGCGTCGTAGACGACGGCCTTACCGTCCTCGACCCGGGCCGTCCATCCGTGCCCCCAGTTGAGGGCAACGGTTCCTCCGTCGGTTTCCGACTTCACGGCTATGCAGTTCTTGTCCGTGACCACCAGCGTTCCCGGGAGGAGCGCCAGCAGGCCGGCCGTGGGGTCGTCCTTTCCGCGCAGGATCATCCGGGGCGGCGCCTCGGGGTCCTTGGCCGTGCCGGTCGTCTTCCCGTTGGCGGGGACCGTCTTCGGTGTTCGGTCCGCCGGGGGTTCATCGGTGAGCGACCCGCAGCCGGTGAGCGCCGCCAGCAGCAGGATTCCCGCCACGGCCGCTACGCCACGGTGCGCGGTCCTTCTCGTCCGCATGTCGAGCTGATCTGTCATCGCACCCCGTCCGTTCGCCAGGCGCACGACTGGTGTGCGCTCGAAGGTGGGACGGCCGTGCCGCCGCAGGGGTTCCATGCGGCGGCACAGCCGCGTATCAGCCGACTTCCAGCGACACGCCCCACGTGTTCAGGACGCTGCTGATCGGCACGTAGTTGACCCACCGCGAGCACTTGATGCCCGAGGCGTCAGGGGCCACGGAACCGCACGAGTAGGTCATGGGGCCCGCTGTGATGTCCGCGCTGATGAGGATTCCCCGGGCCTGCACGCCGCCGGACACCGTCTTGAACATCGGGCCGCCGCTGTCGCCCTGGCCGGCCATGATCTGACCGGCCGGGGCCGCGACCTGGATGACGCCGACCCTCACCCCGTTCTCGTCCACGTAGACGTCGGAGTCGTCATAGACGGTGCCGCAGTGCTCGCCCGTGCTGGCACCCGAGGAGCACACCGGGTCGCCCGGCCAGTTGGAGTACCAGCTCTTCACCAGCGATGTGGAGGTGGAGGAGTGGCCGCCACGGAAGATGCGCGGCGTGGTGGCGGGCGAGTCGGACGGGTCGATCAGCATCGAGTCGATGCTGTCGATCGTCGCGACGGACGCTCCGCCCGGGGCGATGGTCTGCCCGGCCCCGTCCCGCACGGCCAGGTTTCCGGAGCGGTCACAGTGGCTCGCGCTGAGGAGCTTTCCCGTGGACCCGGCCAGCACGGCGAAACCGGTGGAACACAGGCTGCCGCCGTGGACGGTGCGGATGCCGCCCTTCCACGGCGGGGCGTCGTTGCCCCGGGACAACAGGGCGTCGCCGGCGACCCTCTCGACGCCGAGTTTCAGCGCGACGTCCGGGATGCGGGCCGCGTTGCGCAGCTCGGGCAGGGGGTCGACGGCGGCCCGGGTGCGGGCGGCGACGCCCACGGTGACGCCGCTGCCGTCGGCGTTCAGCTCGCTCCAGGTGATGCCGAGGCGGGTGGCGGCGGGGTGGTTGAGCAGCTGTGTGCGGGCGGCTTCGGCTTCGGCGCGCGAATACTTCGCCCCGGTGCGGATCGTGACCGTGACGCCGTAGGGGCGGGAGCCGGCGTAGGCGGTGACGTCGGCCGGCGGCGTGCCCTTCCACAGCACGGTGATCGCCCTGCCCGGGTAGTCGGTTTCCTGGCGGGTGAATCCGCGGTCCGCCCCCAGCTCGTAGAGGCGTTCCGCGACGACGGGTATGACGTCGTCGGCCGGGGCGGTGGCATCGAGCCCGGCGGGAAGCGGTCCGGGCTTCGCGGTCCAGGTCGACCGGTCGGGCGCCGCGTAGGTGGCGGCAGCCTTCTGCCCGGGCTGCGAGAGCGTGGGGCCGTCCGGCTGAGGTGCGGCAGTGCCGGGGGTGATCCCCAGCGCGAGCGTCAGCGCGACCGCGCCGAGCGTTACGGGTAAGAGTCTGCGTTTCACGTGTCCTCCGAGGTGGATCAGCGGTGCCAGCGCTGGTAGTTGCCTGAGTTGCACGTCCCCACGCAGAGGGCCGGGACGTGGTTGCTGTCCAGACATTTGCTGTGCCGGCGGTTCTGGAAGCGGCAGCCGTACGAGTTTCTGGTCAGCGCGAACTCTTGGTAGCGGCCGTCGTGGCAGGGTTCATGCGCACCCCGTTGCCGTTCACGTCCAGGCACTTGAGAGTGGACGACTGCTTGATCCGGTAGGAGCCGCTCGCCTTCTTCTCCAGCGCCCACTGCTGGTAGTTGCAGCTGTGCATGTGTGCCGCGGCGCCGTTGCCGTACAGGCCGTAGCCGGTCGACGTGTTGATGAGCTAGCCGTAGGTCGCAGCCGAGGGCGGCGCGGTGGCCAGCCGCAGATGCGCCCCCGTCGCCGCGGCTACACCGCCGACGGCGGTCAGGCTGGGCAGCTTGAACTTCAGCATGTTCGTTCCCCCCTACCAAAGATTGACGAGGTCATGCCCCCGCACAGCGGGAGCCGCCGATCCTGCGCCGATCGTCGAGCCGTGAATCTAGGCGGGCCCCGGGTGAACGCCTAGGTTCTACCTGCACAGTGACGCGGCCCGCCGGTGCCGGATCGCACAGTCGGCCTGGCCGTCCCCCCTCGCGGTGGAGCCATGTCGGAGAGCGCGCATGAGCGGCCCCTACGCTCCTGTTGTGCGGGCTACGGGCACGGCATTGGCGTCGGACCGTACGACCGCCGGCAGCGTGCGGGTCGACCATTGCCCAGGTAAAGAAGTCTGGCTGCAGGGCCATCATGACGGTCTGGCTGGTCTCCTGGCGGCGCGGCTCAGACGGGTGCGGGGGTGCCGGATCCGCTCATGCCATGCGGCAGGAGCCGACGACGCGTGCCGCGACCAGCCGGCCCCCGCTGATGACGAGGCCCTCAGGCGGGGAGGTAGCCGGCGGCCCCGGCCCGGGGCAGGTTCGCCCACGTACGGGTCCCGCCGCCGGGCTCCCGGGACTCCCCGAAGCCCCAGGCCCCGCCACAGTCCCGGACCACCGCGCCCATGACGCGCAGGGCGGCCCGGCGGCGGGCCTCGCAGTGGGCGGCGAGGCGGGGGTGGGCGTGGGGGCTGTGGCCGTCGTAGACGGTAAGGCGGAGGGCGTCGTCGCGGTAGCGGACGGAGAGGTACAGGCTCCGCCCGGGGTCCAAGCGCCAGCCTGCGGCGACCAGTTCGCCGGTCACCTGCTCGGCGGCGGGCGCGAGCGGGTCAAGCCGGTAGGCGTGCAGGACCGAACGGACGGCCGCCCGCGCGATCTGCGCGCTGAGCGGCTCCCCGGGGATGGTGAGGCTGCACGTGAGCGTGTCGAGCGCGGGTTCGCCTGCCGGCTGGGCGGGCGCGGGCGGGGAGGAGGGGCAGGCGGTGAAGGGGTGGGTGGTGGACATCGCGACTCCCTGAGGTCTGGGTGGACTACGGCGAGTTCGACGCGCACGGGTGGCTGACGCGGGTGCGGGGAGCGTGGCTCGTCGCCGAGGCCCGAGGCATGCTGCGGCGATGCACTTCAACTCCCCTGCGTGAGCAGTGCGTTACCTAATGTAGCGCGCTGGTGCACATTTTTACACCGGGCTACGAAAATGCGGGCTCGGTGGCCACCGCGGTGCCCAGCGGGGCAGACTGCGAGCGCACAGCCAGAGGGAGGATGACGTGGGGGCCAGAACTTCGCCGACCGAGCGGCAGCGCCGACTGGGTGCAGAGCTCAAGCGGATGCGCACGGCTGCGGGCGTGTCCACGGAGACCGCGATCGGGCTGCTCAGAGTCGACCGGTCCCGCCTCTCGCAGATCGAGCAGGGCTACCGCGCCATCAGCGCCGAGCGTCTACGCACTCTGGCCTGCAATTGCGACTGCGCGGACGAGGCGTACATCGAGGCCCTCGTGGCGATGGCCGAGCCCAGCCGGCGGGCTTGGTGGGACCGCTATCGGGGCAGCCTGCCCGCCCAACTCCTCGACATCGCCGAGCTGGAGGGTCACTCGCCGCACCTGCGCACCGCGCTCGCGGTGCACATCCCCGGGCTGCTCCAGACCTTCGACCACGCCCTCGCAGTCTTCGGCGTCGCCGTGCCCCAGCTACCGGAGCAGGAGCTCGCACTGCGGCTGGAGTTCCGGCTGCAACGCCAACGGGTACTCGATGGCGCTACGCCGGCCCGGTACACCGGAATCGTGCACGAAGCGGCCCTGCGGATGCAGTTCGGCGGACCGCAAGTGGCGAAGGCACAGCTGGGACACCTGCTGCGAAAGTCCGAGCAGGACAACATCACCCTGCTCGCCATCCCGTTCAGCGCGGGCGCCTTCCCCGGCTCGGGACAGACCCTGACCTACGCCGAGGGGCCCGTGCCCCAGCTGGACACGGTCCAGGTCGACAGCACGCACGGGCCCGAATACGTGCACGCTGAGGCACAGTTGGCAAAATATCGGGCGCACTTGGACTGGATGGAGCAGATCACGCTGTCCCCGCAAGGCACGCGGGACCTCATCCACTCCATCGCGCAAGAACTCTGAGGGAGCAGTCATGCCGGACATCACCTGGGAAGAGCCGTACTGCGCCGAAGGCAGCGCCTGCTACCGGATAGGTACGGACGGGGACGGCAACAGCTACATCGCCATCGCCGGCCAGGAGGACACCTACCTCACCGACACCACCGCCGCCCTCCGCCAACTGATCCGGGACATCAAGGCCGGCAAGGCCGACCACCTCCTGGCCGAATAGAGCGGATACCCGGCGCCCTCCTCCCCGGCATGCAGGGGGAGAGCAAGTGCAGCAAGATGGACGTATCCGGACCTGCCCAGCTGGAGAGAGCCGTGGTCCTGATGCCCGACGAACACACAACGCCCAGGAGCAAGCAGCAAGCGGTCCGGGCGGTAGCGACCGTCACGCTGGCCGCCTACGCGCTGCTGTCGGCCAACGGATCCGCGGTGGCCGCGATGCAGTCACACGCCACCACGACGGTCGCGGCCCCAGCCGCGCCGGCGGCTCCGGCTCAGACCCAGTACGACCGGATCGCCCTCCAGATACTGAACGACATCGTGAGCGGCGACTTCGCAGCGGCCACAGCTCACTTTGATGCGAGAACGCGCAAGCAGCTGCCTCCAGCGGCCCTCGCGGAGGCCTGGGAGAGCTACCAGGATCAGTTCGGGCGCTACCAGTCACACGGGAACCCCAAGGACGTCACGTTCGGCGAGTTCACCGTGGTCAACGTGCCGCTGAGCATGGAACGCCGGCCCGGTGAGTTCCGCGTGACCTTCCACGAGGATGGAACCGTCGCCGGCCTGTGGTTCCTCGGAACAGGAACACCGATCTCGTAATTCGACCTGGATTCCCGGCCCCCGGCCCGCACCCGAGCCCTGGCACCGACGAGTAGTACACAGAGGCCGCCCGCAGAGAGCGGGCGGCCTCTGTATTCACGCGGTCAGCTGGGCCCGACCCAGCCCTCGGCGCTCTCGTCAGTGTCCGCCGGGGCGGCGGTCGGGCCTAGCCATTCCTGCTCGGCGTCCTCCGGCGCGACTCCCGGACCGCTCCACGCCGCCTCCGGCTCGGCCGGCGCGGCGAGCGGGCCGTGATCGTCCGGGTGCTGGACGTTCTCGGCGGACGCTTCCTCGGGTGCGTTCTCTGCCATGGTTCCGCTGCTTTGATCATCAAGTGATCTCAGCAATCCCGGTGTTTCCGCCGGAATGGTCCGTAACGGTGTCACCAGAGCGCGAGTTGCGTCCTGGTGGCCTGTTGACGGTCTCCCGTTTCCTTCCCTGCCCGGGGGCTGGGGATTGTGCCACCTGCCCGCCCCGTCCCGGCCTTGCGGCGCGGGCGGGTGGTACGGGTCTTGCGGTCGGCTCCACGGGGCTTCGACTCCGCCTTGGCGAGGTCCAGGTCTCCGGCCACTCCGGTACCTGTCGTGCGGGCCGCGAGGGCCACCAGGTTGCGTCCCGCGTTCGCGTCCCGGTCAAGGACGAGGCCGCAGTTGTCGCACCCGAAGACACGCACGCTGAGGGGCAGCTTGGCTTTCACCACACCGCAGCGGGAGCAGGTCTTCGAGGAGGGATACCAGCGGTCGGCGACGACGAGTCGCGTGCCGTGCCGACGGGTCTTGTAGGCGAGCTGGCGTCGGATCTCGCCAAACGCGGCATCCGCGACGCGGCGGGACAGGCGACGGTTACGGCCCATTCCGGCGACGTTGAGATCTTCGACGACGATCGTGCCGTACTCGGATGCGAGGCGGGTCGTCATCTTGTGGAGGGTGTCCTCACGCAGGTTCGCGACCCGGTGATGGATCTTGCTCCGCACCTGGTTGGCCTTCTCCCAGCGTTTCGACGGCTGCTGCCCGGTGCGCCGGTCGGGGCCGCGCCGGCGGGAGACGACCCGGCTGGCGCGGCGCAGCTGTTTCCGGGCACGGTCGAGGTGGCGCGGGTTCGGTTCCTCGCTGAGGACACCGTCGCTGTCGGCGAGGACCGCGAGGGTCTTGATGCCGAGGTCGATACCGACCGCCGCGTCCGGACGGGCCACTTTCACCAGCTGGTGCTTCTGTTCGACCTGGAGGGACACGAACCAGCGGCCCCGGTCCAGGCAGGCGGTCGCGGACAGGATCCGCATGTTCCCCGCGTCGATGAGAGCTCGCAGGTCGGCTCGGTTCTCGTGGAGGCGGACGGTCCCGATCCTGGGCAGGGTGATGTGGCGTCCGTCAGGCTCGATGCGGATCGTGCCGGTGGTGAACCGGCAGCTCAGGCGCGCTTTCCGTTTCGACTTGAACCGGGGGACGCCCATCTTCGCGCCCTTGCGCTTGCCGCTCTTCGACTTCGCGTAGTTATCGAATGCCGCCGACGCGCCCGCCAGACCGGTGTTGTACGCCTCCTTTGAGTTCTCCTCCCACCAGCCGGCGAAGCGCGCGTTGGTGTGCTTGTCCTCGTTGAACGCCTTCCGCAGCGAGGACAGCGACCACGACCGCCACTCGGTGAGCTGCTCCTCGGGAACGCCGTACGACTGCTCGGCCTTGCGCTGCCACCACACGGCGGTGATGTACGCGACCGCCCAGTTGTACGCGGCCCGCGCCCCACCTCCGTGCGAGTGCAGGTGGCGGTTGGTCGTGGCGTTCGGGTCCAGCGCGAGCTTGTGCGCAAGGACGGTGAAGCCCGACCGCGGCTTGAACTTCTTCATCCGGCCGCCTCCGGGCCGGTGGCGACGGCAACGGCCCGGGCGGCGCGATCCTTCGCAGAACGGCGGCCGTACAGGCGGGCGCACATCGAGGTCAGGACCTCGGTGATGTCCCGTACAAGGTCGTCGGCGGTCTCCGCCGCATCGAGGACAACCAGTCGCCGTCCCGTGGCCGAGAGAGCGGCTTCCAAGTGCTCGACGCCGAACCGGGCGAGGCGGTCTCGGTGCTCGACCACGATCGTCCCCACACCCGGGTCGGCGAGCAAGCGGTGCAGCTTGCGGCGGCGCCCGTTCAAGCCGGAGCCGACCTCCGTCACCACGTCAGCGACGGCGAGCCCCTGGGCCGTTGCTCCCTGCACGGTCCGGGCGACCTGACGCTCCAGGTCCGCCTTCTGGTGACCGGACGAGACACGGCAGTACGCCACGACCCGCCCAGCGGCCTGCGGGGCGGGCTCGGTCACGAGCCATGTACCGGACGGCGTCTGAACGACCGGGACCGGCATACGGCCCTCTTTCGCCCAGGTCCACGCGGTCTGGTAATGCACGCCGTTGCGCGCCGCCCACTCGGAAAGCTTCACGACACCAAGTTATTCACTGAGAATGCTGGATATCCACTGAAAGAATTGGGAACTGTTGTTCACCCCCTTGGCTTCGATTGCCTGTCGTACTCCTGTACGGGGCTGGACGCACTGCGGCGCGGAAGGGGTTCCTTCAGGGTGGCGGCGCGGGAAGAGTCGTTGGTCCGGGCCCCGAATCCCATCCGGCGCATACGAAGACCTGTGGCGGTGGACGACACCGACGGGCGCGGCGCCTGGGCGGGTCGCCAGAGGGGTTCATCTCAGCGTGAGCAGCACCTCGTCGATCTCGCCGCCGCGTGCTTGGCCGAAGCCCCTGCCGTGCCCGGTAATGACGAAGCCGCACTTTTCCAGTACGCGAATCGAACCGGCATTGTCGGCTGCTGCGTGGGCGTGCAACGGCCGGGCGTCGACGAGGTCGACCAGCGCCGAGAGCGCCGCCGTGGCAATGCCGCGGCCCCAGTGCTTTCGGTCGATCCAGTACGTGACCTCGCGCTCGTCCGGCGGCCCGTACACCGCAACATGGCCGACCACCTCGCCGTCGGCAAGCACGGTGCGCAGCAGGACATCGGGGTTGGAACGGATCCGCGTCCAGTGGCTGTCGAAGTGATCCCTGTCGTAGTGGTACTCCCTGGTGACAGCGGCCACGTGCTGCGCCTCGGGGTCAGACAGGTGCTCCCAGAAGATGGGCAGGTCACTGTCGATCACTTCACGGAGGGAGATCATTCGGGCGGTGGCTCCTGGGGCTGGGCGAGAGCGTGACGTCTGAGAGCTGATCAAATTCACCGAGTGTACGCCTGGCCCCACGGCCCGGCCCGTGGCCATCGCCGCCCTTGGGGCGGTGCGGGAGCATCGGTGACGCCGGGCAACGTGGCGGGCCCGGGCGCCCGCCCGCAAGGCCCTATCGGGTGGCGGCGGGCCGTCGGCCCGCCTGCTCCAGCTCACGCAGCCGCCGGCTCGCCGCGTTGCGGACGCGGCGGGTCCGTCCGAACTCGGCGAGCATCGCGAGGGCATCGGACGAGGTCACGATCTGCGTGGTCGAGGCCATGCGCTGGAACCAGTCGGATGCCCCGAGGACGGCAACGGGGGCCCACGGCTCGCCCAGGGCGAGCGCCCTGAGCAGGGTCCACTCGTGCAGGCGGCGGGTGAGGAACAACCCGCGATCGGCGATCAACGGCTCCATGGTGCGGGCCCACTCGGCGAACCGGGGGCCGGTCAGCAGGTCGGTGGCCCGCCGCTCCATGTGGAGGGCCACCGCGCTGTCCGCCATGCCGGGGTACTCGTACTCGTCACGCAGCACGTCCCTGACCAGCCGGGCCTCGTCCGCCTCGGTGACGGCCTCCAGGGCGCGCAGGTAGGTGGCGTAGCGCCGGTGCTCGGGAGGCTCGTCATCGACGTCCAACGGCCGTCAGCCGCCGACGCTGCGGGGGAAGGTGATCTCGACGCGGCGGTTCTTCTTGCGGCCTTCTTCGGTGCCGTTGTCCGCGATCGGGTAGTCCTCGCTGTAACCCCGGACGTCGAAGACGACGCTGGGGTTGGTGACGGTCTTGGCGAGCTCCGCTTGTACGGCGTCGGCGCGCTGCTTGGAGAGCTCCTTGCCATGTTCGTAGCTGCCCTGGTCGTCGGTGAAGCCGAAGACGCGGATGCGGGTCGCCTTCTGGGTGTTGATCTCGTTGGCGATGGCCTGGATGCGGGCTGCGGCCTGGGAGTTGAAGACGGCACTGTTCTCTGGGAAGAGGACCTCGGATTGCAGCGCCATCATGACGGTCTGGTTGGTCTCCTGGCGCCGCTCCTCGCCGCCGAGGTCTTCGACGACTTCGGCGATGTCCAGCACCTTGACGGGCGCGAGGGTGCCGCCCTGGGGGATCTTGAGACCGGGCGCGTTGGAGTCGATGGCGACGGGCGGGGAGGCGGACGGCTCGGTGCCGGGGGGTATGGACGGCTTGACCTCGTCGGCGTGGGCGCTGGTCGCACCGACGAAATGGGCTCCGGCGATGATGAGACCGACGACGGTCGTTGCGGCGGTGGTGCGGTGGCTTTTTGTCATGGGGTCACCCAGAGATTTTGACGGTGGCCGTGGCGAAGGTCGGCAGGCTGAAGTCCACCTCGGTAGTACCGGTCGGTGGTGCCGGGAACTGGGCGAAGAACGGGACAACCTGACCGGCCTCAATGATGGCCAGCCCGGTGGTGCACAGGCACCGGCCCTCCGTGTCGCGAAGCACGTAGTAGCGCTTCTTTCCTGCTTTGTCGACCAGGGTCACACCCGCGACGGATACGCCGCTGGCGTTGAGTTCGTTCCCCCGCCAGGGCGCCGTATTCACGAACGGTGCCGTTCCTGTGTTCTTGAGCTGACCGCTGACGGTCAGAAAGCCTCCGGCTTCACGGGCGGCCGAATTGATCGTCAGGACCATCCCGCCCTCCCCACTCACCGTCGCAAGGACCTCCGTCGAGGTTGGCGTCGCAGCAGGAGCAGAGCTCTGTGTGCTGCCAGCCTGAGACTGCGACGGCTGAGGCTTCGCCTCAGCCTTGGGCTTGTTGCCGTCTCCGCCACCGCATCCGGCCAACGTGAGGGCCAACACCGCCGCAACCGCTACGGCCGCTCCCCCCTGGACCTTCACCATCTGCCGCATGCTCATTTGCGCCGCTTCCTCATTCCGTCATTCGTAGTCAGTCGACCAGTCGCACGGCAAAGAGTTTCCTTGCCAGTGTGCTCCACGGTTCGGGCTTCGCAGGATCGAACTTGATGACGCCACCCTTGCATTTGATCTCGACGGAGCTGGGCTTCTCCTCCCCGCCGGGTGACGGTGACGGTTCGGCGACGGGCGCGCCCAACTGGCAGCGCGGTTCGATGACTGCCGTGGCATTGCCCGTACCGTGCCGGCCGCTGACTCCTGGAACCACAGAGTCTCCGACCGTGCCCGTGGTCTTCGCTTCGACCCTGAATCGTGGCGGATCTGCAAAACAGTCGGCCGTCGCGTCGTTCTTCGCCGCGAAGTCCCGCGCTGCGCCGCAGGCTCCACCCGCATACAAAAGGTCGCCCTCAAGGACCTTCTTCCAGTCCTCGGGCTTGAGCGTGAGCAGATCAATCCCTGGCACGAGGTGGTCCCTGGCATCACCAGCCGCTGCCAACGCCGCAGCGTCAGCAGCACCCTGTGCGTCGCTCCGGACGATCGACGCCTGTCCGACGGCGAAGAACGCCAAGGCAGCGAAGAGCAGACCTGCCACCACCACAACGTAAATAGGGAAGGCCTGCCCGCGCTCGTCGCGCGACCTCAGCCGGCTCACCTGCCCGCGGTGATACTCGCGACCGCAGCTGTGATCTTGGTAGTGATGGCCTGCCCGATACCCGTACCGATGATCGCCCCGATGATGACCACGACGACCAGGATGATCCCCAGGTATTCGAACGCCGTCTGGCCGCGATCTCCCGTGCCTCTCCTCGCGTACCGCTTCCGCATCCTCGCCAGGGTGTTCTGCAACATGAAAGTTCCCTCCTGGGCCGGTGCCACTGCTGGTTTGCGGACGGTACGGCGAGTTACCTCTCGTAACCAAGGGTCTCGGGACCCAAATACGGACCCACTGCGCACTCCGTCTACCCATGACCGGTCACTCCTGGACGGGCGGTTCCCAGCCAGCGGGCTATCGCCTCGCTCCGCGTCGCACTCTGGAGCTTCGCGAAGATCCGGTTGATGTGGTTCTTGACCGTCTTCTCGGTGATGAAGCAGCTGGAAGCGATCTGCTGATTGCTCATCCCGGACGCGATCAGATCCATGATCTCCCCCTCCCGCGAACTCAGCCCAAATATCACAGAGTTAGAAAGGCGCTCAGAAGACTGTGGCACATCTCGTTGCGGATGCGAAGAGGCCCGAAGCTCCGCAAGCAACACGCTCGCCGCCGCCGGGGTGAAGTGGGGCCGCCCACCAGGCACGTCACGTACCGCCCGCAACAGCTCGTCAGTCGTGAACTCGCCATGCACGAGGTAGCCGCCGGCCCCCAACAACAAGGCCTCCCGCACGATTTCGGCCTCTTGGCTGTAAGTCAGCATCAGCACTGGTGCCAGCTGCACCAGGTGTGGCAGGGCGGAGATGCCGTCCACGCCCGGCATCCGAACGTCCAGCAGAACCACGTCGGGCGCATGCCGACGGGTCAGGCTCAGCGCCTCACGGCCATCTGCAGCCTGCGCTATCACCTCAATGTCCTCGGCCTCACACAGGATGGCCGCCAAGCCTGCCCTGATGACCGGGTTGTCATCGGCGATGAGCACGCTCAGTCGTGCCACGGCTCAGCCACCCCCGAACAGTGCGTCGAAGTCGACATTCGCGCCGTAGACGAAACCGCACACCAGCAGGATCAGCGTCCCCGGCAGCATGAACATGGTCACCGCGAAAGTTGCCTTCGGGACAGCCCTGGCCGCACGCCTACGAGCGTTCTGCGCGTCCGTACGCCGCATGTCCTCCGCAATCGCGATCAGTGTGTCCACGATCGGGGAGCCGAGCTCCTCGCCCTGCTGGAGCGCTGTCACGAACTGCGCCACCTGCTCGGAGTCGTTCCGTCGCCGCAGCTCATCGAAGGCCTGGCGGCGGCTGACGCCCATGTCCATTTGTTGGAGCGTGATCCGGATTTCGTCCGCCCACGGGCCCTGATACTTGTCCGCCACCCGGTCCAGCGCCTGCCGGAAGCCGAGTCCCGCGCTGACGACCACCGCGAGCACGTCCAGGAAGTCCGGCAGCGTGCGCTCGATGTGGTCACGGCGGATCCGGATCGCCGACCACAGACCGACCTCGATCCAGAACAGGCCGAACGCCACCATAAACAGCGCGGCCACGAGTTGGCCGTTGATCAGCATCGAGAAGGCACCCAGCGCACCGAGCAGCCCGTACACCGCCCGCCTCGCCGCGTACCGGTCGATCGTCAGGCCGGCCGGGTTCCCCGCCATGTCGATCTGGCGGCGCTTGCGGGCCACCCGGTTCGGGCCCATCGCGCTCAGAACCATCGGCGCCCAACGGATGCCCATGCGGTCGATGAGCGAACCCACCGCCGTCGTACGGGTGGCACCCACCTCCAAGGCGAGCGCGAGGTCCGTAGGCAGCTTCACGTCTGCGCGGTAGAGACGGATGCCTTGGAAGGCGCCGAACACCGACAGGGCCACAGCCAGTGCGAGCAGAAGTCCGATCACGGTTGCGTCCTCACCCTCACACGTCGATCTTCGACAGCCGGCGGATGAGCAGGAAGCCCAGAGCGAAGAGCCCAAGAGAGATCAGGACCGCCGTCTGCCCAACGAACGCGCCCGTCATCCGGTCCAGCGCCCCCGGCATCATCATGTCCACCAGCAGCAGCGATCCCAGCCCGATCGCCGGCACCAAGTACGCCGTCACCGTCACCTGGGACAGCTGCGTCCGGATCTCGCGACGGGTCTCCTTGCGCTGCTCCAGCGTCACCGTCAGGTTGCGCAGGCTGTCCACGATCGCGCCGCCCGCACGGGCCGACAGGACGAGGGTCGAGACGAGCACGACCAGTTCCCGCGAGGGAAGGCGTTCCGTCAGCTCGCCCAACGAATCCTCGATGGAGTGCCCCACCGCCAGCCGGTTCGCCACGCGCCCGAGTTCCTCGCCCGCCGGGGCCTCCAGCTCCTCCGCCGCGATGCCGATGGCCGTACGCAGGGCCAGGCCGGCCTGGGTGGCGTTGGCGAGGATGCGGGCCAGGTCGGGCAGCTGGTTGATGAAGCGTTCCGTACGGCGCGAGCGCTGCCAGTTGAGGAAGGCGTTCGCCGCCCAGACGCCGATCGCGCCGGCCACCGGCCCGAAGAACGGAGCCAGCAGGGAGGACGCGATCAGCCAGACACCCGCGATCGACCCCAGCATGTAGACGAAGAACTCACCCGGTGTGAGATCCAAGCCCGTGGTCGCCAGCTTCAGTTCGATCCGGCGGCCCAGCTTCGTCTTGCGCAGCCTCCGGTCCACCCCTTGGAACCGGCGCCGCCGCCCCAGGGGCGCGGGCATGCCGCTCGCCGAGAGGCGTTCGATCAGGGCTGCGCGCTGGGCGCGGCCGGCGGCGTACGCCTGGAGGCCCAGGATCACGAACACGCAGGCCAGCAGCGTGGCGCCGAGGGTGAGGGAGATGAGTGGGTTCACAGGGCGGTCCGAGGGATGTGCGGGGTGGCGAGGGGGCCGGTCAGCGGGTCGTCGTGGAGCGCGACCCCGAAGGCCTGCGGGATGGGCTGGTTGTTCATGTAGAGGCGCTCCGCGATGCGCCGCGGCAGCGGGTAGTACTCGAAGAAGCCGTGGACGCAGCCGTCCGGCCCCATGGGCTGGGCCACGAAGCGGCAGACGGTCGTGATGCGGAAGGGCTCGCGGCCGTGCGATTCGAGGATGGAGATCTCCGTGATGCGGCGCGAGCCGTCGCCGAAGCGGGTCAGCTGGACGATGACGTTCACCGCGCTGTTGATCTGGTCCTGGAGCGCCTCGAAGGGGATCTCCACCTCCGACATGGAGGCGAGGGTCTGGAGGCGGGTGAGGGCGTCGGCGGAGCTATTGGCGTGAACCGTCGCCAGTGAGCCGTCGTGGCCCGTCGACATCGCCTGGAGCATGTCGAGGGTCTCGCCGCCTCGGACCTCGCCGACGATGATGCGGTCGGGGCGCATGCGCAGGGAGTTCCGTACGAGGTCGCGGATGGTGATCTGGCCCTTGCCCTCCACGTTCGCGGGGCGGGATTCGAGGCGGATCACGTGGGCCTGTTGGAGCTGGAGCTCGGCCGAGTCCTCGATGGTGATGATGCGCTCGCCCTCCGGGATGAGGCCGGAGAGGGCGTTGAGGAGGGTGGTCTTGCCGGTGCCGGTGGCGCCGGAGACGATCACGTTCATCTTCGCCGCGACGAGGCCGGAGAGGAGCAGGAGCATCTGCTCGTCCAGCGAACCGAGGCCGATCATCTCGTGCAGGGTGAAGGCGCGCGGGAAGCGGCGGATGGTGAGGGTGGCGCCCGTGAGGGAGAGCGGCGGGATGATGACGTTGACGCGCTCGCCGCTGGGCAGGCGTGCGTCGACCATCGGATTGGCCTCGTCCACACGGCGGTTGACGGTGGAGACGATGCGCTCGATGGTCTGCATCAGCTGGTCGTGCGAGGCGAAGCGGATGGGGAGTTGTTCGACTCGACCGGCGCGCTCTACGAAGATCTGGTCGGGGCCGTTGACCATGATTTCGGAGATCGAGGCGTCTTCGAGGAGCGGTTCGAGCACGCCGAGACCGAGGGCCTCGTCCACGACGCGGCGGATCAGCTGGGCGCGCTCGACGGTGGAGAGGACGGGCCCCTCGCGGCTGATGATGTGCCCGAGTACGCGTTCCAGCCGCGCCCGGCGCTCCGCGGGTGCGAGCGCCGACATCTCGGCGAGGTCGATCTCCTCCAGCAGCTTCGCCCGGTAGGAGGAGACCAGCCGGCCGTCCTCGCGGGGGCTGTGGCGGTCGTCGGGGGTGTTGACCCGGGAACGCAGGCTCATGGAAGGGTGCCCTTCGGGTCGTCGTTGGGCATGATCGCCGTGGCCTTGGCGTCCTTGAGATCGAGACCGGGGATGATCGAGTTGATGGGAATGGTGGCGACGGCGGTGACCGCGTCGTCGTCCTTGGTCACCTTCACCACAGCGCCGATCCCTTCCCTGACGGCCGCCACGCCCGCCGCCTCCCCGCCGCTGCCCTTGCGGGCTTCCACGCGCGCCGCCGTACGGGCAGCCGTGTCCGCCTGCTCGTGGACGTACGCGACCCAGCCCAGCTGGATCCCGCACAGTGCGACGAAGAGCAGGATCGGGACGAAGCCGATGTACTCCAGGGCCACTTGACCCCGGTCGGAGCGGATGCGTCGCCGCCTCACGTCCCTGCGCACGTCCCTCCGCATGTCACTCCGCCTCCTTCTCCAGTGACGCGCCGCCCGTGCCGTCGATCTCGCCGAAGTTGAGCCCCGGGTAGAGGACCGGGATGGCGAGAGTGACCTTGGCCCGGTAGATGTCCCCGGACTCCTCGCAGACCACCCGGAGGTTCCACGCCCCTCCGATGTGCTCCCTCGCCGCCGCGGCACAGGCCGCGTCCCCCTTCACCGCCCCCGCCCGCGCCGCCTCGTCCGCCGCGTTGCCCGCCAGCGAGAACGCGTACCCGATCAGCACGCACTCCCACACCGCCGCCACGAGCAGCAGGATCATCGGCACCATGCCGACGAACTCGATCGCCACCTGGCCCCGGTCGCCCCGGTCCCCCCGGCAGACACCCGGTCTCCGCGACGGCATCGCTCAGCCCTCCCGCCCGCGCCGCAGCCGGGCCACCGGGCCTGAGGCGCGGACCGCTATGGCCGCGCCCGCCGGCTTCGGAGACTGGCCGGTGGACTCCTCCGGCGCCGCCAGCAGGCCCAGCTCCCCCGCCAGAGCCCACAGCGCCTGCTTCACCGTCGAGCGGTTGTCCAGGTCCTGGACCCGCCCCGCGTCCACCACCGCCTGCAGTTCCTTGAAGGCGGCCGGGACCGGGGTGCGGGTCGCGCGGGTCTTGGTGATCTTCTCGATCAGGGCGGGCTGGATCTCGGTGTGCTTGCTCCAGCGGTTGACCACCATCGAGGTGTCCTCCGCCTTGCGCACCTGCAGCCGTTCCCACATCCGGACCATCCGCTTCGCCGCCCGTACCGCGACCACGTCCGGGGTGGTGACCAGCACCGCCACGTCCGCCATCTCCACCGTGGCGGCGTTCGCGCCCGTCACCTGGGTCCCGCAGTCGATGACGACGAGCTCGTAGCGGGCGCGCAGGGCGCCCACGATGTGACGGGCCGCGCGGTCGTCGACCTCCTCGCCCCGCTCGCCGTCCGCCGGTGCCAGGAGGAGGGCCAGGCCGGTGCGGTCGTCGTAGACCGCGTCCTGGAGGACCCGCGGCGAGATGTCCTGGATCCCGGCCAGGTCGGCGATGGAGCGGCGGAACTGCACGTCGAGGTAGGAGCCGACGTCGCCCGCCTGGAGGTCCATGTCGACCAGTGCCGTACGCCGCCCCGAGGCCGCGGCCGCCAACGCGAACTGGACCGCCGTGAAGGTGGTGCCCACGCCCCCCTTGGCCCCGGTGACCGTGACGACGCGCCCGCCGGGCCCCGTGAAGACGTCGGCGCCCGCGCCGCGCCCGAGGTGGCGGCGTACGCCCACGGACCACTGGGCGGCGGCCTGGACGCGGGCCGCGAGTTCCTCGTACGAGAGGGGCAGGCCGATCAGGCCGCGCGCGCCGGAGTCCATCGCGGCCGAGAAGAGGCCGGGGCCGGCGTCGGAGGAGACCAGGACGACGCCCACCGCCGGGAAGCGGAGGGCGACTTCTCGGATGAGCTCCAGTGCGGGCACCGGGCCGATCCGCTCGTGGACCAGGACCACCTCGGGGAGTTCGTCGATGGAGTCGACGGCGAGCCGGGCCAGGGTGTCGAGCAGGGTCGTCGAGTCGGCGACGGGCGCGGCCGGTTCCGCCGACGGGAGCTGGCTGAGGAGCGTGGAGATGGCGCGCGCGGCGTCCGGGTCGCCGACCGCGGGGAGGATTCGGGTGGTCATCCGCGCGTCACCTGTCCCCTTCGAGAGTGTACGTACGGTCGCCCGGGTTCGGGGCCGAGTCGGTGCCGGGGGAGACCAGGGCCAGGCGTACGTGTTCCGCGAAGGACTCGGCGTAGGCGACGCGCTGGGTGTCCTTGGTGTTCAGGGCGAAGGTGATCGGGACGGCCTCGGACGGGCCGCCCTTGCGGTCGCTGTCCTTCGTTTCGAGGGCGGTGAGCTTGCCGACGCCCAGGACGCGGGCGTTGGCGACGATGATCACCGACC
This sequence comes from Streptomyces sp. NBC_01351, assembly GCF_036237315.1. Lineage (GTDB taxonomy): Bacteria > Actinomycetota > Actinomycetes > Streptomycetales > Streptomycetaceae > Streptomyces. Next base: position 3,144,677 of record NZ_CP108356.1, read on the forward strand.
GTGAGGGGTCGGTGTCCTTGGCGCCCTTGAAGGTGGCGATGATGTTGACCTTGGCGCCGGAGGTGATCTTGCCGGCGACGCCCGTGGCCGCGTCGATCATGATGGCGATCTCCTGCTCACCGGGCTGGAGCTGCGGCCGGTCGACGAACATGTCGGCCTGGAGCAGCGAGCCCTTCTTCAGGGTCGTGAGCGCGATCTTGTCCTTGAGCGCGCCCAGATCGGTGACGGCGGTGTCGGAGAGCCAGCGCTTGGGGATCTTCACTTCCTCGAACTGCCCTGCCGCGAGCGGGCTGTACGGGGCGATGTCGCCCTTGGCGCGGTACGCGACGACCTCGGCCCCGACCTTGGAGTTGACGTCGCCGATCACCACGAGGACCCCGGCGAAGGCGGCCAGGGCGCACAGGACCGACAGGATCAGCAGGATGACGCCGCGGCGCTGGCGTGAGTTCATCGGCCTTACTACCTCGCCGTTCTTCGTTCGTTGGGCGTTCGGGTGGTCAGGGTCTGGAGCGGGCCGTGCCGGCGGGAACCTGCCGGTCCGCCGGTGGCGGTGCGGCGAGCGGTGCCTGGCAGAAGCCGCAGCGGTCGCCGATGAGTTCGAGGCCGCACCAGCGGCACTGCTCGCGGCGGACCGAGGCGACGAGTTGGTAGAGCACGGACAGGTCCGGGATGCCGGCGGCGAACTCGACGAGCTTGGCCGTGCCCCAGAAGGCGGCCGAGTCGGCGGGCAGCGGGTTCTCCAGTACGCCCTGCACCTGCCAGGCCGGGGCCAGTTCGGCCGCGACCCATTCGGAGGCGAGCTGGCCGCGGGCGAAGGTGAGGTGCGTGGCGAACTCGGGGCCGGCGGGGATGACCTTGTCCTGCCCGCCCAGTTTCGCCAGGTGCGGCGTGGGGTGGGCGAGTACGGCGAACTGCGCGCTCGGCGACCAGGAGCGGGCGTGCGCCTTGAGGCCGACCGGAATCCGGTCGAGTTTGGCGACCGAGCCGAGCAGCGCGCCGGCGTAGATGTAGTGGGAGAGCAGTCGGGCCGCGGAGGCGATGACGCCGGGGCTGAAGTCGCAGACGGTGAGCTGGCGCAGCTGACGGACCAGCAGGGCCGTGCCCAGCGGCGGCAGGTCGATCGGCAGGAGGGCGATCCGGTCGGTCTCCAGGATGGCCCGCACGGTGTGCAGCCGTTGGACGGTCGCGCTCGGCAGCCAGGGCGGTACGACGGCCACGAGGTGCCCGTGCCGCTCCAGCAGGGCGCCGGTCTCGGCGAGCGCGCCGTCGAGGTCGAGCTGCCCGGGCGGGTGGAGCACGGCGGCTCCGGGCGTGTGCCGGTCGGGGGCCGGAAGTACCAGGTCTGCGCTGGTGACAGCGATGGCGGTCGGCACGCGAATCCCCCCGTTCACCCCGTACTCACCCGGTGCTTGCCCGGTACTCACCCCTGCGCGACCGCAAATCGGCGACGCGCTTCCCCCTGGAACCAGCACCATATCCGCGCCGCCCCCGGCAGGGCAGGGCCTTGGTAATTCCCATGCCGACAGCACATGTCACAGGTGACCGGAAACCCGGACAACAGGGATCGGACGACCGATCACTTCAGGCCACATTGCAAAGACTATTGACACGAGGATTGGTCTGGACCAACTTGTGAGCGGGGTGCCCCACTCACCCTGACATCCCTTCACTCCCCCCACGGAGCCCACGTGAACCGCATACGCTCCCTCGTCCTGCCCATGGCCGTCGCCCTCGCCGCCGGCGGCCTCACGGCCCTCGCGACCGGTACGGCACAAGCCGCGGACGTCAACGTCGCCCGCAACGGAGGCTTCGAGTCCGGCCTCGCCAACTGGTCCTGTTCCGGCGGGAGCGGCGCCTCCGTCTCCTCGCCCGTCTTCGCCGGAGCCGGCGCCCTCAGGGCCACCCCGGCGGGCCAGGACAACGCGCGCTGCAGTCAGACCGTCACGGTCAAGCCGAACTCGACGTACACGCTGAGCACGCAGGTCCAGGGCAGTTACGTCTACCTCGGCGCGACCGGCACGGGCACGCAGGACGTGTCCACCTGGACCCCCGGCTCGGGCGGCGGCTGGCAGAAGCTCTCCACCACCTTCACCACCGGCGCCAACACCACCCAGGTCACCGTCTACACGCACGGCTGGTACGGCCAGCCGGCCTACGTCGTGGACGAGTTCAGCGTCTTCGGCCCGGACGGCGGCGGGCCGACCGACCCGGGGCCGTCCATCCCCGGCGCCCCGTCCGGGACCGCCGTTTCCGGCCAGAGCTCCGGCGGGCTCACCCTTTCGTGGGGCGCGGTCAGCGGGGCCACCGGCTATTACGTGTATCAGGACGGCGCCCGGGTCAGGACCGTGACCGAAGCCTCCGCGCAGATCACCGGACTCGCCGCCTCGACCTCGTACTCCTTCCAGGTCAGCGCCTACAACGCGGCCGGCGAGGGCCCGAAGTCCGCGGCGGTGACGGGCACCACGACCGGCACCGGCCCGGGTCCGGGTCCCGGCCCGGGTCCGGGTCCCGGCCCGGCCGTCCCCAAGCACGCGCTGACCGGCTACTGGCAGAACTTCGACAACGGGGCGACCGTCCAGAAGCTCTCCGACGTCTCCGCGCAGTACGACATCATCGCCGTCTCCTTCGCCGACGCCACGGCCACGCCGGGTGCCATCACCTTCAACCTCGACTCGGCCGGCCTCGGCGGCTACACGGTGGCCCAGTTCAAGGCCGACATCGCCGCGAAGAAGGCGGCCGGCAAGTCGGTGATCCTCTCCATCGGCGGCGAGAAGGGCACCATCTCCGTCAACGACTCCGCCTCCGCGAACAACCTCGCGAACTCGGCGTACGCGCTGATGCAGGAGTACGGCTTCAACGGCATCGACATCGACCTGGAGAACGGCCTGAACCCGACCTACATGACGCAGGCGCTGCGCGCGCTGTCGGGGAAGGCCGGCTCCTCGCTGGTCATCACGATGGCCCCGCAGACGATCGACATGCAGTCCACGCAGGGCGGCTACTTCAAGACGGCGCTCAACATCAAGGACATCCTCACCGTCGTCAACATGCAGTACTACAACAGCGGCTCGATGAACGGCTGCGACGGCAAGGTGTACTCCCAGGGCTCGGTGGACTTCCTCACCGCGCTGGCCTGCATCCAGCTGGAGGGCGGCCTCGACCCCTCCCAGGTGGGCATCGGAGTCCCGGCCTCCCCCAGCGGCGCGGGCAGCGGCTACGTCTCCCCGACCATCGTGAACAACGCCCTGGACTGCCTCGCCCGGGGCACGAACTGCGGCTCCTTCAAGCCGTCGAAGACCTACCCGGGACTGCGCGGCGCGATGACCTGGTCGACCAACTGGGACGCCAAGGCGGGTAGTGCTTGGTCGAACTCGGTGGGTCCGAAGGTGCACGGGCTCCCGTAGGCGGTAGGTGTGGGGGTTGGCCGAATCACTGCCCTTGACCGGGACATGCCACGAGAGCACGCTGTGCGGCATCCGCACGGCTACCCCCACACTCCCCACCCAGGAGAACGCATGCGGCTCCTCCACACCCGCCGAAGGGCCGCCGTCACGGCGGCCCTGCTGGCGCTCGCGCTGGGCGCACCCGCCTACGGCATGAGCGCCACGGCATCCCCACCGCCCACCCCGTCCACCGCCACCCAGGACGAGGCCATCGTCCAGTACGAGATCCACGGACCGGAAACGGCCGCCGAGCGCACGGCACTGCTCCGTACCGGCGTCTCCATCGACGAGATCGACGGCCACACCGTCGTCGTCAGCGCCGACACCATGCAGGCCAAGCAGCTGCGCACGCTCGGCTACAAGCTCACCCCGCTGCCCGGACCACCCGACCGCTCCCTCCCCGGGATCGCGGCGAGCCCGATGGACTTCCCCTCGGCGGACTCCAGGTACCACAACTACGCCGAGATGACGGCCGAGATCAACCAGCGGGTCGCCCAGTACCCCTCGATCATGAGCAAGAAGGTGATCGGGAAGTCGTACCAGGGCCGGGACCTCGTCGCCATCAAGATCAGTGACAACGTCGCGACGGACGAGGCCGAGCCGGAGGTGCTCTTCACGCACCACCAGCACGCGCGCGAGCACCTGACCGTCGAGATGGCCCTCTACCTCATCAACGAGTTCGGCTCGAAGTACGCGACCGACGCGCGCGTCGCGAACGCGGTCAACGGCCGCGAGATCTGGATCATCCCGGACCTCAACCCGGACGGCGGCGAGTACGACATCGCCACCGGCTCCTACCGCTCGTGGCGCAAGAACCGCCAGCCCAACGCCGGCTCCTCGTACGTCGGCACCGACGAGAACCGCAACTGGAACTACAAGTGGGGCTGCTGCGGCGGCTCCAGCAGCAGCCGCAGCTCGGAGACCTACCGGGGTCCGGCGGCGGAATCGACGCCCGAGGTCAAGGCGGTCTCGGACTTCGTCCGCAGCCGGGTGGTCGGCGGCAAGCAGCAGATCAAGGCCGCGATCGACTTCCACACGTACAGCGAGCTGGTGCTGTGGCCCTTCGGCTACACCTACAACGACACCGCACCGGGACTGACCGCCGACGACCTCGCCGTCTTCAAGAAGATCGGCACGAACATGGCGAACAGCAACGGCTACACGCCGGAGCAGTCGAGCGACCTGTACATCACGGACGGGACGATCGACGACTGGCTGTGGGGCGACCAGAAGATCTTCGGCTACACCTTCGAGATGTACCCGGAGAGCGGCGGCGGCGGCTTCTACCCGCCGGACGAGGTCATCGACCGCGAGACCGCGCGCAACAAGGACGCGGTGCTCCAGCTGCTGGAGAACGCGGACTGCATGTACCGCTCGATCGGCAAGGAAGCGCAGTACTGCACCGCGTGAGGTGACGCGACGCGCGCACGGATCCGGGGGCGCCCCACCGCCAGGGGGGCGCCCCTCTCGTCCGCCCTCTAGCCGAGTACGGCGAGGGCGTCGATCTCGATCAGCAGCCCGGCCGGCAGCCCGACGTACACCGTGGTGCGGGCGGCGGGGGCCTCTTTCAGCCCCTGCTCCTCGAAGTAGGCGTTGTAGATGCCGTTCATCTCGGCGAAGTGCGCGGCGTCGGTGAGGTAGACGCGGATCATCATCACGTCGTCCCAGCCCGAGCCGCCGGCCTCCAGCACGGACCGGACGTTCTCCAGAGTCTGGAGCGTCTGCTCGGCCAGGGTCGGCCCGGCGGGGGTGGGCGGCTGCCCGTCCACGTGCGGGAGGAAGCCGACCTGGCCGGCGACCTGGAGGAGGTTGCCCTTGCGGACGCCGTGCGAGAACTTCGCGGGCGGGGTGGTGTGGGTGTCGGGCGTGACGGCGACCTTGTAGACCTTCTCTGTCACGTGCTCTCTCCTGAGTAGTCGCGGCTGATGGCTTCGGCGGTACGGAGTACGAGGGGCAGCAGTTCCAGCAGCCCCTCGGCGCTGACGACCACACTGGGCGCGGAGACCGACAGCGCGGCGACGACCCGCCCGTCCGGCCCGTACACGGGCGCGCCGAGGCAGTTCAGGGACTCCTCGTGCCCACCGAGATCGGTGGCCCAGCCCTGTTCCCGTACTTGGTCCAGCTCGCGCAGGAACGCGTCGGCGTCCGGGGTCGAGCGGGCGGTGTGGCGGGGGTACTCGATGCGGGCGGCGAGCGCGCGGCGCTCCGGTTCGGGGAGGTCGGCGAGGAGCAGCTTGGCGACGGCGGCGACGGTGAGGGGCACGGGGCGGCCGATGCGGGAGTACATCCGGACCGGGTAGCGGCTGTCGACCTTGTCGATGTACACGACCTCGTCGTCCTGGTGAAGGGCGAGGTGGACGGTGTGGCCGGTGGCCTGGTTCAGCTCGACGAGGTGGGGGTGGGCGATGTCCCGGACGTCGAGGTTCTCGATGGCCTCGGCGGCGAGCGCGAAGAGCTTGGACCCGAGTCGGTATCGGCCGTCGGGCTGGCGGTACACGAATCCGTGCTGGTCCAGGGTGCGGAGGAGGCGGAGGGCGGTGCTCTTGTGCACGCCGAGGGCGGTTGCGACCGCCGTGAGGCCGGCCGGGCCCTTCGCGAGCAGCGGCAGCACCGCGAGTGCCCGTTCCACGGACTGGCTCATCCTGCGTCCTCCCGTCCCGTCGCGTCCCGTCACAACAACCGGCTCCGCCGGCCCTGGGGCTCCGCCCCAAGACCCCGCGCCTCAAACGCCGGCGAGGCTGAATCGCGCGGCACCGCTGCCGGGGGCCAGCCCCCGGACCCTCCCCCAGCTACCGCTGGGGCACCCCCAGCGCCTCAAACGCCGGCGGGCTGGGATTGCCCTGCGGGCAATCCAGTCCCGCGCTGGCTTGCGCTGCGCGCAGATACAGCGGACGCCAGCCAAAATCCAGCCTCGCCGGCGTTTGAGGCGCGGGGTCTGGGGCGGAGCCCCAGTGCACGGCCCGCGCCCGGCGTTGACCCGCCGTCACCCCGGATGTTAGACAGCGTGCAGCGGTATCCGCAATGACCGTTGCACACAGCGCAACCCCCGGGAGGCACCCTCATGGCCAGCGACCCCGTCACCGCACTCGCCGACGAACCGGTCGACCACCGGTTCAAGGGCCTCCCCCCGGACGCCCAGGCGGCCGGCCTCACTGTCGGGCAGCTCGCGCAGCAGCGCCGCGGGATCCATACCGGCGGGTTCACCACCCCCGTACTCACCCTCGACGCCGCCGCGCTGGAGCACAACCTCGCCGCCCTCGGCACGTACGCCGCCCGGCACGACCTCGCCTTCGCGCCGCACGGCAAGACCTGCATGTCCCCGCAGCTGTTCCTCCGTCAGCTGGAACACGGCGCGTGGGGGATCACCGCCGCCGTCCCGCACCAGGCCCGCGTCTACCGCGCCTTCGGGATCCAGCGGATCTTCCTCGCCAACGAGCTCGTCGATGCGGCCGCCCTGCGCTGGGTCGCCGGCGAGCTCGCCTCCGACCCCGACTTCCACTTCGTCTGCTACGTCGACTCCGTGCGCGGGGTGCACCTCATGGACCGGGCCCTGCGGGACGCGCCCGCCCGCATCGACGTCGTCGTCGAGCTCGGCGCCGGTGAGGGCGCCCGCACCGGGGCCCGCAGCGACGAAGACTGCCGGGCCGTCGCCGACGCCGTCGCCGATACCCCCACCCTGCGCCTCGTCGGCATCGCCGGTTACGAGGCCGAGGTGCCCGACGCCGACCCGGAGCGCGTGGCCGCGTACCTGCGCCGACTGACCGCCCTCGCCGTCGAGTTCGACAAGGCCGGGCGGTTCTCCCCCGACCTCGAGGAGATCGTCGTCAGCGCCGGCGGCTCCGCCTGGTTCGACGCCGTCGCCGACGTGTTCGCCGAGCTCCCGGAGCTCTCCCGCCCCCTGCTGAAGCTGCTCCGCTCCGGCGCGTACGTCTCCCACGACCACGGCTGGTACACCCGCCTGACCCCCTTCAACCGGCACCCCGAGGAGGGCGGGCTACGCCCCGCGTTCCGGCTGTGGACCCAGGTCGTGTCCCGGCCCTCCCCCACCCAGGCCTTCGTCAACGCCGGCAAGCGCGACATCGCCTACGACCTCGGGCTCCCGGAGGCCGAGCTGGTCCGGGACGCCCTCACCGGCGAGGAGCGGCCCGCCGGCGGCGTCCGCGTGGTCAAGCTGTCCGACCAGCACGCCTGGCTGGAGACCGACTCCGCCGACGACGTGCAGGTGGGCGACTGGGTGGCCCTCGGGATGTCCCACCCGTGCACCATCTTCGAGAAGTGGCCGCTGATCCCGGTGGTGGAGGCCGACGGCACGGTCACCGACTACGTGCGCACCTTCTTCTAGATGGACCTGGTCATCCGCGGGGCCCGCGTCGTCGACGGCACGGGCGGGCCCTCGTACACGGCCGACGTCGGCGTGCACGAGGGGCGGATCGTCGAGATCGGCCGGATCGCGGCCGGCGGCCGGCGCACCCTCGACGCGTACGGGCTCGCCCTCGCCCCCGGCTTCGTCGACATGCACGCGCACAGCGACCTCGCCCTGCTCCGCGACCCGGACCACAGCGCGAAGGCCGCCCAGGGGGTGACCCTGGAGGTGCTCGGCCAGGACGGCCTCTCCTACGCGCCCGTCGACGACCGCACGCTCGGCGAGGTGCGGGCCGCCATCGCGGGCTGGAACGGGCCGGGGGACGACGTCGACTTCGACTGGCGCACGGTCGGCGAGTACCTCGACCGGATCGACCGGGGCGTCGCGGTCAACGCCGCGTACCTCGTGCCGCAGGGCACCGTCCGCGCGTACGCCCTCGGCTGGGACGACCGCCCGGCCACCCCGGGCGAGCTGGACCGAATGCGCTCGCTCGTCGCCGACGGCCTCGCGCAGGGCGCCGTCGGCATGTCCTCCGGGCTCACCTACACCCCCGGCATGTACGCCTCCGGCGCCGAACTGACAGAGCTGTGCCGGGTGGTGGCCCGGTACGGCGGCTACTACTGCCCGCACCACCGCTCGTACGGCCGCGGCGCAATCGCCGCCTACGCCGAGATGGTCGCCCTGACCCGGGAGGCCGGCTGCGCCCTGCACCTCGCGCACGCCACCATGAACTTCGGCGAGAACGAGGGCCGGGCCGGCGAGCTGCTGACCCTGCTCGACGAGGCCCTGGCGGCGGGCGCCGACATCACCCTCGACAGCTATCCGTACACCCCCGGCTGCACCACCCTCGTGGCCCTGCTGCCCAGTTGGGCGAACGAGGGCGGCCCGCAGGCGGTCCTGGCCCGGCTGCGCGACGACGCGCAGGCCGAGCGGATCCGGTACGCGCTGGAGGTCGAGGGCGCGGACGGCTGCCACGGGGTGCCGGTCGACTGGTCGACGATCGAGGTCTCGGGCGTCACCGACCCGGCCTTCACCCCGTACGTCGGCACGCGCGTGGCCGGCTGGGACACCGCCCGGCGGCTGCTGCTCGGCGACCGGCTCGCGCCGACGATCCTCCAGCACGTGGGCCACGAGGAGAACGTCCGGGCGATCATGCGGCACCCCGCCCACACCGGCGGCTCCGACGGGATCCTCCAGGGCGCGAAACCCCACCCGCGCGCGTACGGCACCTTCCCGCACTACCTAGGCCACTACGTCCGCGAGCTGGGCCTGCTCTCGCTGGAGGAGTGCGTGGCGCACCTCGCCGGCCGGCCGGCGGCGCGGCTGCGGCTGCCCGACCGGGGGCTGGTCCGGCGGGGCCACCGCGCGGACCTCGTCCTCTTCGACCCGGAGACGGTCGCGGCCGGATCCACGTACGAGAACCCGCGGGTGCTGCCGACGGGCATTCCGCACGTACTGATCGACGGGCGCTTCGTCATGCGCGACGGGCGCCGCACGGACGTCCTGGCCGGACGCTCGGTGCGCCGCACGGCCGGCACGGCCGGCACGCCCGGCACGGCCGGCACGCCTACTCGCACTCGTACACGTACTCGTACTCGTACACAAATCTGACATTTACGATGGTCGGCATGGTCGCCTTCGCCCTCGCCGCCGTGTTCTTCCTCGCCCTGTGCCTGAGCGCGCGAGAGGACCGCCGCCGCTTCCGCAACGCCGTGCTGTTCGGACTGACCTTCATCTCGCTCTCGGTCGCCCTGCTCCTCCAGCTCGACAAGGTGCCGAACTGGGTGGCGTACCCCATCGTCCTGGCCGTCTTCGCCGTGCCCACGCTCGGGACCCTGGCGCTCGGCGTCTTCCTGATCGGCAACGGCGTGACCATGGTCCGCAAGGAGGGGCGCCGCCCGGCCAACCTGCTGTCGATGCTCGCGGGGCTGGGGATCTTCGGGATGATCGCGCTGCTGATGGTCGTCCAGATGGCCGGCTCGCGCGTCCTCGACGGCATCGTCGGCACGCTCGCCGTGATCGTCGCGTACATATCCTTCCTCTTCCTCTGCTTCCTCGGGTACGCCTTCCTCTACGGGCGGATCAGGGTGCGCGGCGACGTCGACCACGTGGTCATGCTCGGCTCCGGCCTGATCGGCGGGGACCGGGTGCCGCCGCTGCTGGCCTCGCGGCTGCGCAAGGGCCAGGACATCTACGAGGCCCAGCTGGCCCGGGGCGGCCGGCCGCCGGTGCTGCTGCCGTCGGGCGGCAAGGGCTCGGACGAGAAGGTCGCCGAGGCGCGGGCGATGGCGGACTGGCTGATCGCGCAGGGCGTGCCGGCGGAGCACATCACGCTGGAGGACCGGTCGACGACGACCGAGGAGAACATGCTGTTCAGCCGCGAGATCATGACGGCGGACGACCCGGGCTACCGGTGCGTGGTGGTCACCAACAACTTCCACGCCTTCCGGGCCGCGATGATGGCCCGCAAGGCCGGGGTGAACGGGCAGGTCCTCGGATCGCCCACGGCGAAGTACTACTGGCCGAGCGCGACCATCCGCGAGTTCGTCGCGGTGTTCTGGGAGCACAGGGCCGTGAACCTGGGGATCTGCGGGCTGCTGATCGCCCTGGGCACGGCGGCCACGCTGACGACCTGAACGGGCCGTACGCGCCCCTCACGCCGCACGGCCCCGTGCCCGGGGACCCGGGACGGGGCTGTAGGCAGCGGCTGCCGGCTACGGGTACGGCTACGACTACGGCAGGTACCGCTCGATGACCTGCGGGCCCTCCTTCTCGATGAGCCGGCGCGCCCTCTCGACCCGCTCCGGAGTCGGGTCGTGGCCTGTCGCCATCACGAGGTCTTCGGGGTCGTACGGCCGGTCCCCGCCCGTGTGGAGCCGGTCCGACCGGGTGGGCTGCTCGTCGGGTTCACTGACCATCGCGTACCTCCTACGGTTTCCCCTGGCCCCATACTCCGGCCAGGTCGCCATGAACGCACTTCGGACGGGTCCTGCGGACGTGCGGTACGGGCCGGCCGCATCCAGAATCGATGAATGCTCGTTAGCCGCCCGGGGGCCAAAACCCTAAGGACAGGTAAATGCACGCACTCGACGTCGACTGGGACCACCCCTCGGACCCGCCGCCCGGCCCGCGGCTCGACCACGTCCGCGCGTACGTGACCACGGCGGGCGCCGACGGACACCTCTGGCACGGAGTCCCCACCCTCCTGCTCACCACGCTCGACCGCGCCACCGGCCGCACCTCCCGGACCCCGCTGATCTACGGCGAGGACGCGGACCGGCTGATCGTCATGGCCGCCGGCTACGGCGCCCCGGACCATCCCGCCTGGTACCGCAACCTCACCGCCCACCCGGAGGTCCGGCTCCAGGTGGGCGCCGCTCTCTTCACGGCCACGGCGCGGACGGCCACGCCGGCGGAGCGGGAGACGTACTGGGAGATGATGACCGGCCTGTGGCCCCCGTTCGAGGAGGACCAGGAGCGGACGGCCCGCGAGATCCCGCTGGTGATCCTGGAACGCTAGACGTGGCGCCGCGCCCCGCCGCCACCCGTTCGAGCACCACCCGTTCGAGTCATCCATCGGCCGGCGGCTGGCGCGGACGGTCCTCCATCCGCTGGCAACAGAGCGGTAAAGGGGGATGGTTGAACACGAACACCCGTGAGCAGGAGCAGGGCGACCACGGCCGCCCGCTCCTCCTCGGACAGGTCCTCGCCGACGCCCTCGTGACCGTCGTCCGGCAGCCGCAGCGCTCTCAGGAGCGGCGGCAGCCCGACGCGCGCGAGGGCCGGCCCGCCGTCTGCAGGCTGTGCGGCGAGGCCGCCTACTGGCACAGGACGGTCCGCGGCAAGTGGCTCCTCGTAGAGCCCGGCGAGCAGCCCTGCCACCTCGTACCGGCCGGCAAGCGGTGGCGCATCGCGGGCGACGGCACCGCCGTGAACCTCGGCGCCGCCATGCCCGCGGACACCTGCCGGGTCAGCCACTTCGACGTGTGCACGGCACGCCGGGCGGCTACGGGAGGCGGGTGAAGGAGCGGCGGTAGACCCGGGGCGGCACGCCCCGGCGGCGTACGAACTGCTCCCGCAGCACGGCCGCGCTGCCGAAACCGACCCGGCGGGCGATCTCCTCGACGGGCAGGTCCGTGGTCTCCAGGAGCTCCTCGGCGCTGCTCAGGCGCAGGTTCAGCAGCCAGGCGTGCGGGGTGGTGCCGGTCGCGGCGGCGAAGCGGCGGGCGAAGGACCGCTTGCTCATCATGGCGCGCCGGGCCAGTTCCGCGACGGGCAGCGGCTCGTCGAGGTGCGCGCGGGTCCAGGCCAGCACCTCGGACAGCCGCTCGTCCTGGCAGTCCGCGGGGACGGGGGCTGCCAGGTACTGGGCCTGCCCGCCGTCGCGGTGCGAGGGCAGTACGAGGTCCCGCGCGATGGCGTTGGCCGTCGCGGCCCCGTGCTCCCGCCGCAGCAGGTGCAGACAGAGGTCGAAGCCGGCGGCGGCGCCCGCGCCGGTGGCGATCCGCCCCTCGTCGACGTAGAGGGCGTCGGCCTCGACGGCCACGTCCGGGTGCCGGTCGGCCAGCAGCCCGGCGAAGCGCCAGTGGGTGGTGGCCCGCCGCCCGTCGAGCAGCCCGGCGGCGGCCAGCGCGAACGCCCCGACGCAGTGGGCGGCGACGAGCGCGCCGCGCGCGTGCGCGGCCGACAGGGCGTCGAGCACGGCGGGCGGGGGCGGTGTGCGGAAGTCGGCCCACGGCAGGGCGATCACCAGATCGGCGCCGGCCAGCCGCTCCAGCCCGTACTCGACGGCGACGGGCACCCCGACATCGGTGACCACCGCCCCGGGCCGCTCGGTGCACAGCCCGAAGTCGAACCGCGGCAGCCCCGCCCCGCGCACCCCGAACACCTCGGCGACGATCCCGACGGCGAGCATGCCGACCCCGGGCGGGGCGTAGGCGGCGACGGTGGCGAAAGGGAGCATGCGGGGAAGTCTGCCAAATGCGGCTGGCACGATTCCCGCGATCAGTGGCAGCTGTGCCACTCGTGAACGCGGCTTCCCGCGGCCAGGATTGAGCACATGACGAAGACGCAGACGGACACGCAGACGGCCACGCTGACGGACATGCCGGCGAACACCCCCGCGGACGCCCCCACGGACGCACCGCTCGGCCGCACCGCCACCTACACGATCCTGACCACCGGCTACACCCTCTCCACCGGCCCCGGAGTCGCCGCCACCGTCTCCTACGTCTCCGACGGCGACCGGCACGTGATCGTCGACCCCGGCATGGTGGCGAGCCGCGACCGCATCCTCGGCCCGCTCGCGGAACTCGGCCTCGGCCCCGACGACATCACCGACGTCATCCTCAGCCACCACCACCCGGACAACACCATGAACGTGGGCCTCTTCGGGCAGGCCCGGGTCCACGACCACAAGGCCATCTACGAGGCCGACCAGTGGACCGACCGCGACGCGGAGGGCTACGAACTCACCCCTTCCCTCCGCCTGATCCGCACCCCGGGGCACAGCCCCGAGGACATCACCCTCCTCGCCGGGACGGGCACGGGCACCGTCGCCTTCGTGGGCGACCTGTGGTGGCGTCCCAACGGCCCGGTCGACGACCCGGTCGCCCCGGACCACGACGTCCTGCGCACCTCCCGCCTCCGGGTGCTGGCCGCCACGGACGTGATCGTCCCCGGCCACGGCCCCGCCTTCCCGGCCGACGAAACGGCGCCGCTGTAGAACCTAGCCGTGGTCGTAGACCGTCACCTCGACGTCGCGCGCACACAACTGCTCTTCGATCAGCGGCTCGATGCGCGACCACTTGCCGCCGGCGAGCCCGCACCCGATGCGCGGCATGTGCACACTGGCCCCGAGCTCGACGGCATGCCCGGCCAGCGCACCGAGGCAGCGCTCCACCGCGTCGTAACGTATCGGCGGCCCGCCGCTGCCGGTCCGTATCCCGCGCTGTCCGACCATGTTGGCGACCCACACATCGGGCTTGACCCGCACCAACTGCACGGCCCCCAGCCCGAAATCGTTCCCACTGCGCCCCCGATGCCACGCCCGGAACGCAGCCTCGGGCTCGGGCCACCGCTTCGAAACGGCCAGCACGAACCCCTTCCCCCACCCGCCGATGTCATTGCACACGTGCGCGATGACCTTGGGCCCCTTGGCCTGCGGGCTTGTGGCGTCTCCGGCGATGATCCTGAGCGGCTGCATCCCCTCACGGTAGGCGCGACCACTGACAACGAGGGGAGAGAGGCGAGGCCGCTTGTGGCGGCTGTTTTCGTCGGCTCCTTCGCCTGACCGCCGTACAGCTCGATATGACCGTCATTTGGGGCCGTTTCCGCCCCGGACGGCGGTCAGACGCCGTCATCGAGAAGCGCGTAGCGATCTGTCGCGGCTTATGACCAGCCACAGACTGCCGCAGACGCCGTCGTGGAGGAGCGCGTAGCGATTTGTGGCGCCTATCGGGGGCTGAGGTGCTTGTGGTCGGTGCTTGGCGGCGGGTGGCCGCCTCCCCGGCCCGGAGACCAGGGCTGACGGTCTCGGGCTCGGGCGCGCCCCCTGCCGGAGCAGGGCCGGACGTCCCTGACCGCCCCGCCCCCGTCCTTTCTCCCCCGGCCCGTTCTTTTGGGGGTTTCCCGGCAGTCTTCGTTTTTCCGGGGCGGGGCGGTCTGTCAAGGGTGGCCGAAGGCCATCGCGAAGCGACGCGACGACGAAGGAGGAGCGCCCTTGACAGGCCGTCACGACACGGAAGGACGATGAGACTGACGGGAAATCCCCAAGCCCTTCCTGATGCCGCCCAGGAGCAGCCGCCGCCCCTACCCCACCGCCCTCACGAACGTGTCCAGTTCGGCCGTCACCCGCTGCAGCACCCCCGCCGACCGGACTGCGTCGCCCGGGATGAGGAGCGCGTGGTCCGCCGACGGGATCTCCACTACGCGGTGCGGGAGTTCACCCGCGACCCGGGCGTCCCAGAGGGCGTCGGCCGTGCCGCCGACCAGGAGGGTCGGGGCCTTGGTGCGGGTCAGGGCGTCCGCCACGCGGGGCGAGGTGAGCAGTGGGGTGAGCCACGCCGCCGGAAGGTTCCGGTCGGCGGCGAAACCGGCGGCGAGGGAACCCAGCGACTTGCCGACGAGCAGGCGACAGGAACCGCCTTCCGCGTCGACCGCCGCCGCGACCTGCGCCTCCACCCACTCCGACCGCTCCGCGGCGGTGAACCCGCGGAACTCCCCCGGGATCCGCCACCACAACTGCTGGACGGTCCAACCGTGCTGGAGCAACACCAGCCGTGCGTAGTCGAGCAGAGGGTGCGCCGGCGAGTAGCCGACGCCCGGGACGATGACCGCGACGCGGTCGGCGTCACCCTCGAAGCGTGTACGGGCGGGCGTGGGTGAGAGGGAGGGCGAGGACGTCGTCATGGCCGCAGGTTAGTCACGATCACTTGCCCGGAGCCCCGCATTTCCGTTTAATAAATGAACAGTCATTCATTTATTCGGAGGTGCAGCCCCGTGCCCGGTCGCCCGCGCGGTATCGACGACGCCGCGATCCTTCACGCCGCCGTCGGCGTCATGGGCCGCACCGGCCCCGCTCGGCTGACGCTGGCCGCCGTCGCCAAGGAGGTCGGGCTGGTGCCGGCCACCCTGTCGCAGCGGTTCGGGTCCAAGCGCGGGTTGCTGCTGGCCCTGTCGGAGCGGGGCGTGGACGAGATCGGGCGCCTCCACGCGCACGTCCGGGCGGAGCACGCCTCGCCGCTGGAGGCGCTCGCCGCGCTGACCGGCGGGGCGTGGAGCGCGGTGGTGACGCCGGAGGAGTTCGCCAACCACATGGCGTTCCTGTGCTCCGACCTCGCCGACCCGGAGTTCCACCGCCTGGCCCTCGCCGCCGAGCAGGCCCAGCAGGCGGCCGTGCGCTCCCTGCTGGCCGAGGCCGTCGCGGCCGGGGAGCTGCGCCCGGACACCGACACCGCCGGGCTCGCCCGCGCCGTCCGGCAGGCAACCACCGGGGCCTCGGTGCTGTGGGCGGTGGACCGGGAGGGGACCCTCACCGGGCGCCGGCTCGACGCACTCGCAGCCACCCTGCACCCCCACCGACCGAAGGAGACCCCCCAGTGAGCAGCACGAGCAGCGTGAGCGGCACGACGACCCCGTCCGGGCGGGCGTTCCGTACCGCCGTCACGATCGGGGTCAGCCTCGACGGGTTCATCGCCCGCACCGACGGCGACATCGAATGGCTGACCTCGTACGCCGAGGAGGAGGTCGGGGACACCGGCTACACCGAGTTCATGGCCGGGATCGACACCCTCGCCATGGGCCGGAACACCTACGAGAAGGTGCTGACCTTCGGCTTCTGGCCGTACGAGGGCAAGCGCGTGGCCGTCCTGAGCACCACGCTGACCAGCGACGACGAGCGGATCACCGTGTACCGCTCCCTCGACGAGCTGCTGGCCGGCCTGACCGCCGCAGGGGCGAAGAGCGTGTACGTGGACGGCGGCAAGGTCGTGCAGACCTTCCTCCGCGAGGGCCTGCTGGACGAGCTGACGATCACCACCGCGCCCGTCCTCATCGGCACGGGCATCCCCCTGTTCGGGGAGCTCGCCGGCCGGGACGTGAAGCTGACCCTCGCTTCGACCAGGGTCCTGGGCGCCGGCTTCACGCAGGCCACGTACACGGTCTGACCGGCCTCACGAGGCGCCGATGTAGATCGCCAGCAGGAACACCACAAACAGCACTCCCGCCAGCATGAGACCCCCGACCAAGGCCATGATCACCGTGCCCACGCGTTCGGCCGTCATGCCGTGGTCCGCCGGCTTCCATTCGTGTTGGTTCATGCCCCAAGCCTCCCCGCCGGACGGGGCGGGCCGCATGAGCACGCGTACTCAGACCGGCACTCAGACCGGCCTCAGACTCGCGCTCGGCGCCGGCACTCAGCCCCGCGAGGTGACGAGCGCAACACCCCCCGCCGCTCCCCCAGCCACCCGCACCCATTCCGCAGGCCGGAGCGCAGGGCGGCCCCGGATTCCAAGGGTGGGCGGCATCGCCACCCTCCCATCGCGCGAAACGGGACATATCACTCCCCTCTCGTTCGGCTGAAATGGCTCGGCGGGCAGCCCGGCGGCCCCGTAAGCTCCCGTCATGCAGGTGATCCAGTCAACGAAACTCGCCAATGTCTGCTACGAGATCCGCGGACCCGTCCTCGAAGAGGCGATGCGGCTCGAAGCAGCAGGTCATCGCATCCTCAAGCTCAACACCGGCAACCCCGCGGCCTTCGGCTTCGAGTGCCCGCCGGAGATCCTTGAGGACATGCTCCGCAACCTGGGCACCGCCCACGGCTACGGGGACGCGAAGGGGCTGCTCTCCGCGCGCCGCGCGGTCATGCAGCACTACCAGACCAAGGGCATCGCGCTGGACGTCGAGGACATCTACCTCGGCAACGGGGTCTCCGAGCTGATCCAGATGTCGATGCAGGCGCTGCTCGACGACGGCGACGAGGTGCTCGTCCCGGCTCCGGACTACCCGCTCTGGACGGCCTCCGTGAGCCTCGCCGGCGGCACGGCCGTGCACTACCGCTGCGACGAGCAGTCCGACTGGATGCCGGACCTCGCCGACATCGAGCGCAAGATCACCGACCGCACCCGCGCGATCGTGATCATCAACCCGAACAACCCGACCGGCGCCGTCTACGACGACGAGATGCTGCGCGGGCTCACGGACATCGCGCGCCGCCACAACCTGGTCGTCTGCTCGGACGAGATCTACGACCGGATCCTCTACGACGGAACCACGCACACCAACACCGCCGCCATCGCGCCGGACCTGCTGTGCCTCACCTTCAACGGGCTCTCGAAGAACTACCGCGTCGCCGGCTACCGGGCCGGCTGGATGGCGGTCTGCGGCCCGAAGAAGAACGCCTCCTCGTACATCGAGGGCCTCACGATCCTGGCGAACATGCGCCTGTGCGCGAACATGCCCTCGCAGCACGCCATCGCCACCGCCCTGGGCGGCCGGCAGTCGATCGAGGACCTGGTGCTGCCGGGCGGGCGGATCCTGGAGCAGCGCGACGTCGCGTACGACCTGCTCACCCAGATCCCGGGCGTCACCTGCGTGAAGCCGAAGGGTGCGCTGTACGCCTTCCCGCGGCTGGACCCGTCGGTCTACAAGATCAAGGACGACCGGCAGATGGTCCTGGACCTGCTGCGGGCCGAGAAGATCATGGTCGTGCACGGTACGGGCTTCAACTGGCCCGAGCCCGACCACTTCCGGATCGTGACCCTGCCGAACGCGAAGGACCTGGCCGACGCGGTGACCCGGATCGGGAAGTTCCTCGACGGCTACAGCCAGCCGTAGGCGGCCCCACCCGGGCCAGCGCCCGAGCCACCGCCCGAGCCCCTGCCCCGTTCATGAAATTTCCGACCTGACACACTCAAGCGATCAACAGGATTGAGCTCAACTTTAGACCGGATCCAATGTAGGATGGTCTCCTGACCCACGCAGGAGGCCTCCTCATGTACGAGCCGATCCGCACGAAGTCGGTCGTCCACCGCATGGGCGCCGCCGCGGGCAACGACTTCCCGCACCGCAGCCGCGGCGAGGCGCTGGACATCCAGCTCGCCGGGCACCTGGCGGCGCTGCTCGCCGTGACGGACGAGCTCGGGCTCACCGAGAGCGCCCGCGAGATCGCCGCCCAGGTCACGCGGCTGCGCGGTGCCGCACCCGCCCGGGCCCCGCAGGCCGCCGAGGCCGGGGACGCCGCGGCCCTGCACCAGCGCGCGCACGACCTCGCCGCCCGCACCCTGCTCGTCGCCGCGTCCCGCGCCGACACCACCGTGGCGATCCTCGCCGCCAAGCACATGGACGCCCACACCGCCGCCATCGAGTCCCTGAACCTGGCCGGCACCCCCTGACGGCCCCGGTCCGGGGCCGCGGAGGCTCCGGACCGGGTGCCATATCCCTGCGGGGAGCTCGGCGGGGCCGTACGGCGACCCTCGGAGCCGCCCGTGCCCTACCGGGTCCGCAGTAAGCGGGTCAGCGGGGTCAGTTCTCCAGGCGCACCGGCATCAGGAGCGAGAACGCGTCCTCGGTGTCGGTCCTGCGGATCGCCAGGGGCGCCGTGGGAGAGCCGAACTCCAGAACCAGCCGGTCCTGGCCCGCTGCCCCCAGGGCGTCGAGCAGGTACTCACGATTGACGGCCACGTGGTCCTGACCCGCGTCCTCGTCTTCCCCGCAGACCGTCACCACGCCGTCGGCCGTCACCCCGAGCACGCTGAGGTCACGGGACACGCCGTCCTGCTCGCCCGCCTCGCTCTCACGGACGGGGCCGGTCCGCAGCGCCTCCCGGAAGGCCGCGACGTCGACGAGGGCCCGGCGCCCCGCCGGCAGCCGGACGAGGCGACGGTAGTCGGGGAAGTCGTGGTCGAGGTGCCGGCCGGCCGTCTGTCGATCCCCCGCCTCCAAGGCCACCCGGTCACCCTCCACGGTGAGAACCACGGTGGGGACCGCGGTCGCGCCGTCACTCAGCAGTGCACGCATCGCGTCGGCGAGCGGGGACGGGACGATGACCTGCACCCGGGGCCCGTCGTGCCCGGTGGCACCGGCGCGTGCGACGGCCAGCCGGTACCGGTCGGTGGCCACGACACGGAGCTCGTCCCCCTCGATGTCGAACAGGATCCCGCCGAGCATCGGCAGCTCGGGGTCGGCACTGGCGGCGAACCGGACGGCGTCCAGTGCCTCGGCCAGCTCGCGTGCGGAGACGGTCGATCGGAGGGTCGTGGTGAGGGGCGTGGTGCGGAGCGAGGTCATGGGGTTCTCCCTGCGTTCGAGTAGTGCTCGGATCGTGGAGAACTCGACGCGGGCATCGGCCAGCCCCGTTTCGAGACGGCGCAGGTGCGCCTGGAGCAGGGTGCGCACCAGATCGGTGTCCGCACCGGACCAGCCGGCCAGTACCAGCCGGATGTCCGCCAACGGCATGCCCGCCCGCCGCAGCCGGGCCAGCAACCGGGACTCCTCCAGCTGCTCGGGGCCGTACCAGCGGTAGCCGCTCACGGGATCCACCCAGGCCGGGACCAGTAGGCCCGCGCCGTCGTAGAACCGCAGGGCGCTCACGCCCAGCCCGCTGTCCCGGGCCATCTCGCCGATACTGCGCATCTCGCTCTCCACACCCGGGACTCTGGGCCCTCCACCAAGTCGAGGGTCAAGAGCGGGCCGACTCGCATCCATGCCGGACAGCATGCCTGCGGGCAGGGCGGCGCGAGGAACCGCAGGTCGGGAGCGGACCGGGCCTGGGCTGCGGCGGCCGGCGCCGGGTTACGGCGGCTGGCGCGGGGTTACGGCGGCTGGCGCGCGGTTACGGCGGCTGGCGCGGGGTTACGGCGGCCGGCGCGGGGTACAGCCGCCGGCGTCGTGTACGGCGGCCGGCGCCGGGTTACGGCGCGGCCGTGAACTCCGCGTCGGCGACCCCGCACCACGGGGTCGCCCCCGCCGGCCAGACCGGGCCGAGCGCCTCCGCGCGCTCCATCGCCGCCGGGGCCACCCCGGGGATCTTCACCAGGGACTGCGCGGTACGGCTGCCCGGCGCCGCGACGGCGCGGTCGCGGAACTCCACCGTGACCACGTACGCGCCGGGCCCCTCGGCCCGGCCCGTCGCCTCCACCGCCGCCAGCACCCGCCGGCTCGCCGGATCGATACGGCACCCCGTGACCCGTACGTACTCCACCGCCGGCCGCGGCGCGGCCGCCCGCGGACCGTCACCGCTCGCCCACACGTACAGGCCCAGCGGGGCGAACACCAGCAGCCCCGCCAGCGTCACCAGACCCACCAGCCAGCCCTGCCATTTCAACGCGCTCACGCCCATGGCACGATCCTCCTCGGCGACCGCCCCGCCCACCAGCACCGGCGGGCCCACACAGCATTTCGAAGTGGGACCGCCTGGACACCTGACGTTCATTCAACTCCGCGCGGAATGTGGGTTTCCGCGAGCACGCTGCACTCGTGAGACGCATCCTAGGAATCGTCCTGGGCCTCCTCCTGATCGGCGGCGTCGCAGCCGTCGTCCTCCTCAAGGGGCAGGACCCGGAATCCACGGCAACGAAGACCGTGCGTGGCGTCATCGGCTCGGAGAAGTCCGACTTCTTCCGCGACCCGGACGTCGTCAAGGCCCTGAAGGAAAAGGGCTACACCGTGAAGGCGGAGTCCTCCGGCTCCTGGGCGATGGACCAACTCGCCCTCAAGGAGTACGACTTCGCCTTCCCCAGCAGCAGCGAGCCCGCCAAGGAGGTCGCGGCCGCCGCAGGGGTCCAAGGCGCCCAGGAGACCAAGCCCTTCTTCTCCCCCGTCGTCGTCATCGCCCGCCCCAACGCCGCCAAGATCCTCGGCGACGCCGGCCTCGTGAAGATGACGGGCACGAACACCGGGACCCTGCTCATGGGCCCCTACCTCAAGGCCGCCTCGGAGGACCGCAACTGGCAGCAGCTGGCCGGGGCCTCCGCCCACCCCGAACTGACCGGCAGGGTGTTCATCAAGACCACCGACCCGGCCACCTCCAACTCCGGCGCGCTCTTCCTCGCCCTCGCCTCCAACGTCGCCAACGGCAACAACATCGTCGACGACGACGCCGCGGTCGAGCGCACCGCGCCCCTGATGCGCAAGCTGATCTCCGTCCAGGGCTCCCTGGAGCCCAGCACCGACGGCCCGTTCCGCGCGTTCATCAGCGGCAGCGGCGAGCCCCTGATCCTGGCGTACGAGTCCCAGGTGGCCTCCATGCTGCTCCAGCGGCAGGACCCGGGCGAGATGGTCGTGCTCTACCCGGACACCACCGTCAACACGGCGCACACCTTCGTCCCGCTGAACGAGAACGCCCGCGACCTCGGCACCCTCCTCACCACGGACCCCCGGCTGCGCGAGCTGGTCATGCAGCGCGGGTTCCGCCCGCAGCAGGGCCTGGCCGAGTTCACCGCCGTCACCGCCCCGCACTCCGCCTACCTCAACCCGGGCCTGACCGGCATCCGCCAGGTGAACACGCCCACCGTGAAGATCCTGATGGCGCTGGCCCAGCGCGCCAAGGGCTAAGGGGGACCGACACGATGACACTGACACCACCAGAGGGCGGCACGTTCGTCCTCAGCCCTCCCGAGCCCGTCGCACCCGTCCGCCCCGAGCAGGCGTCCGGCCTGGTCCCGCTCCAGGACGGCGTGCGCGAGGAGATGGCCCGCCGCGCCGAGGAGTACATCGGCCGGCTCGCCGGGATCGACACCCGCTCCCCCGAGTTCGCGACGAAGATCGGCGAGATCGCCGGGCTCGGTACGGCCGACATTCGCAGCGCCGCCCAGCAGTCCAACCGAATGCTGGAGCGGGCCGTGCGTTCCCTCGGCTCGGACGGCGGCGGGGACGCCCAGGCCCGCGTCGCCGGCTCGCTCGTCGAACTGCGGCGCACCGTCGAGGACCTCGATCCGCGGGACGCTCCCGCCAAGGGGTTCGGCAAGCTGCTCTCGAAGCTGCCGGGCGGCAACAAGTTCCGCGACCACGTGGCGAAGTACGCCTCCTCCCAGGCCACCCTGAACCGGATCGTCGGCGCGCTGCGCGGCGGGCAGGACGAGCTGCGCCGCGACAACGCGGCGCTGCACACCGAGCGGGCCCGGCTGTGGGAGACGATGGGCAAGCTCCAGGAGTACGCGGTCCTCACCGAGGCGCTGGACACGGCCGTCGGACAGCGGATCGCGGAGGTGGCGGCGGCGGGCGACGCGCCGGCCGCCGACGCGATGCGGGCGGACGTGCTGTTCCCGGTGCGGCAGAAGCACCAGGACCTGCTGACGCAGCTCGCGGTGTGCGCGCAGGGGTACCTGGCGATGGATGTCGTACGGAGGAACAACGACGAGCTGATCAAGGGCGTCGACCGGGCCGCGACGACGACGGTGTCGGCGCTGCGGATCGCGGTGATGCTGGCGTCGGCCCTCGACCACCAGAAGAAGGTGATCGAGCAGGTCAACGCGCTCAGGGGGACGACCGAGGAGCTGATCCGAGGGAACGCGGAGATGCTGTCCTCGCAGAGCGGGGAGATCCAGCGGATCGCCGCCGATCCGGCGGTGGGCGCGGAGACCCTGCGGGCGGCCTTCGGGCAGATCTACAAGACGCTCGACGCGATCGACACGTTCAAGGTGCAGGCGACGGAGAGCATGGCGGCGACGGTGGAGTCCCTGACGGACGAGTTGCGGACGGCGTCGGAGTACTTGGCGCGGACGCGGACGGCCAGTGCCCTTGAGGGGGGTGGCCGGTGAGCGCGGCTGAGCGGGACGGGCGGCCGCTGCGCGGGGCCTCTTCCCCACCCCGCCCCTTCCCGAACTGGGGCTCCGCCCCAGACCCCGCTCCTCAAACGCCGGAGGGGCTGAATTCTGCCCGGCGGAGCCGGAAGGTGCGGCGGGGATGGGTGGCAGGGTTGGCGTTCGCCGTTCTCGCCGTTGCGACCGGGTGCAGTTCCGACGAGCCCTCCAAGGAGGCCAAGCCCACGGTCTACAAGGAGGGCACCCTGCGGGTGTTGGCCTCCAGTGAGCTGGCCGACATGAAGCCCGTGCTGGAGCAGGCCGAGAAGGCCACGGGGGTCAAGGTGGCCCTCACCTGGTCCGGGACCCTCGATGCCGTGGAGCAGGTCGCCTCCGGGAAGGCCGACGGGAAGTACGACGCGGTCTGGCTGGCCTCCAACGACTACCTGCGGCTGCGCCCCGAGGCCGCCGGGAAGCTCGCCAACGAGACCCCGGTGATGTCCTCGCCCGTCGCCCTCGGCGTCAAGCCCGAGGCGATGACCCGGCTCGGCTGGCAGCCCGAGGCGGTGACCTGGGCGAAGGTCCACGAGGCCGTCGCCGCCGGGAAGCTGACGTACGGGATGACCGATCCGGTGCGGTCCAACTCCGGGTTCTCCGCCCTGATCTCCGTGGCCTCCGCGCTCTCCGGCGCGCAGGCAGCGCTGACCGACGCGGACGTGAAGACGGCGCAGCCCAAGCTGAAGGAGTTCTTCTCCGGGCAGAAGCTGACCTCCGGTTCCTCGGGCTGGCTGGCCTCCGCCTACGCCAAGCGCGGGGACGTGGACGCCCTCGTCAACTACGAGTCCGTGCTCCTCGCCATGAACCGGGACTCGAAGACGAACCTGCAGGTGATCCGGCCGTTGGACGGGGTCGTCACCGCGCACTACCCGCTGACCCTGCTGACCTCGGCCCCGGCCGGGGCCCGCGAGTCGGGGCGGGTGCTGACCGACCACCTGCGCGGGGCGCAGGTTCAGCAGGCGATCACCGAGCAGACCTTCCGCCGCCCGGTCGTCTCCGGGGTGTCCCCGGCCGCCGGGCTGGGCGTGGAGAAGCGGCGCGAGCTGCCCTTCCCGGGCTCGCGGCCGGTCGCCGACGGGCTGCTGGCCTCGTACGAGAACGAGCTGCGCCGGCCCTCGCGGACGGTGTACGTGCTCGACACCTCGGGCTCGATGGCCGAGGAGGACCGCATCGGGCGGCTGAAGTCGGCGCTCACCGATCTGACGGGCACGGGCACCTCGGAGACCGGGCACCGGTTCCGGGACCGCGAGGAGGTCACGCTGCTGTCGTTCGGGTCGAAGGTGAAGGCGATCCACCCCTACGTGGTCGAGCCGGGCAGGCAGGCCGCCTCCCTGGACGCGATCCGCGCGGACATCGGCGGTTTGAGGCCGGAAGGGGGTACGGCGATCTACAGCAGTCTGGAGGCGGCGTACCAGCACATCGGCAAGGGCGGCTCGGACGCCTTCACCTCGATCGTGCTGATGACGGACGGGGAGAACACGGAGGGGGTGGGCGCCAAGCACTTCGACTCCTTCTACGCGGGGCTGCCCGAGGCGCAGAAGAACACGCCGGTCTTCGCGGTGCTGTTCGGGGACTCGGACCGCAAGGAACTCACCCACATCACCGACCTGACCGGCGGGCGGCTCTTCGACGCCACCGAGGGCAACGGTTCGCTGGACGGAGCGTTCGAGGAGATCCGTGGCTACCAGTAGAGGAGCGGGGAGCGCCGGGGGTCTGCTCGGCTTCCTGGAGTCGAAGAAGAACCTGGCCGGCTGCGCCTGCGGCGTGGCCGGCGTGGGCCTCGCCCTCACCGGGGCGGCCGGCGGGTGGTGGCCGGTGGTGGTCGCCGGGCTGTACGGGGCGGGCGCGCTGATCGCCCCGCCCGAGCGGGTCGCGGCGCCGGTCTTCGACCCGGGCGCGGAACTCGACGTACTGCGCGGGGACTTCGGGCTGCTGCGCGAGTACCTGGCCGGGGTGGACCTGCCGTCGGCGGCCGGGGACCGGCTGACCGAGCTGCTGGGCTTCTACGAGGCCCTGCTCGATCCGGGGTGGGTGGCGGAGGTCCTGGCCGCCGACCCGGAGTCGGTGCACGCGGTGTCGCGTGCGGTGCGCCAGGACGTGCCGGAGTGCGTGGACACGTACAACCGGACGCGCTGGTGGGCTCGGCTGACGCCGGGCTCCGAGTCCCCGGAGCGGCAGCTGGAACGGCAGCTGGACCTGCTGTTCGAGGAGGCGGAACGACTGACGGCCGACCTCCGCGAGGCGGAGGCCGGCCGTCAGCAGTCGCACACGACCTATCTGGAGGAGCGCGGACAGCACTCCTGAAGACTGGTCGGTGCAGCGGTGGGCGCCGCTTGGTCGGGGGCTCCCACAGCGGTGGGCGCCGCTTGGTCGGGGGCTCCCACGTTCATCGGCCCGGTGCTACCGGGATCGGGCTCTCAGCCCAGGCGCTCGACGAGCGCGTGGTACTGGTCCCACAGCTCCTTCGGCGTGTGGTCGCCGTAGGTGTTCAGGTGCTCGGGGACCAGGGCGGCCTCCTCGCGCCAGACTTCCTTGTCGACCGTGAGGAGGAAGTCCAGGTCGGCGGCCGGGAGGTCCAGGCCGTCGAGGTCGAGGGAGTCCTTGGTCGGCAGGACGCCGATGGGGGTCTCCACGCCTTCGGCGGTGCCGTCGAGGCGGCCGACGATCCACTTCAGGACGCGGCTGTTCTCGCCGAAGCCGGGCCACACGAACTTGCCCGCGTCGTTCTTGCGGAACCAGTTCACGTAGTAGATCTTCGGGAGCTTGGACTGGTCCTTGTCGGCCGCGACCTTGACCCAGTGGGCCATGTAGTCGCCCATGTTGTAGCCGCAGAACGGCAGCATGGCGAAGGGGTCGCGGCGCAGCTCGCCGACCTTGCCCTCGGCGGCGGCGGTCTTCTCGGAGGCGATGTTCGAGCCGATGAAGACGCCGTGGTTCCAGTCGAAGGACTCGGTGACCAGCGGCACGGCGGAGGCGCGGCGGCCGCCGAAGAGGATCGCGGAGATCGGGACGCCCTTGGGGTCCTCCCACTCGGGGGCGATCGTCGGGCACTGGGAGGCGGGGACGGCGAATCGGGCGTTCGGGTGGGCCGCCGGGGTGTCGCTCTCCGGGGTCCAGGCGTTGCCCTTCCAGTCGACGAGGTGCGCGGGCGCCTCTTCGGTCATGCCCTCCCACCACACGTCGGAGCCGTCCGGGGTGAGCGCGACGTTGGTGAAGACGGTGTTCGCGTACATCGTCTTCATGGCGTTGGCGTTGGTGTGCTCGCCGGTGCCGGGGGCCACGCCGAAGAAGCCGGCCTCGGGGTTGATCGCGTACAGGCGTCCGTCCTCGCCGAAGCGCATCCAGGCGATGTCGTCACCGACGGTCTCGACGGTCCAGCCGGGGATCGTGGGCTCCAGCATGGCGAGGTTCGTCTTGCCGCAGGCGGACGGGAAGGCGGCGGCGATGTACCTCGCGTCGCCCTCGCCCTGCGGCGGGGTGAGCTTGAGGATCAGCATGTGCTCGGCGAGCCAGCCCTCGTCGCGGGCCATGACGGACGCGATGCGCAGGGCGTAGCACTTCTTGCCGAGCAGGGCGTTGCCGCCGTAGCCGGATCCGTAGGACCAGATCTCGCGGGTCTCGGGGAAGTGCGAGATGTACTTGGTGGTGTTGCACGGCCACGGGACGTCCGCCTGGCCCTCTTCCAGGGGAGCGCCGAGGGTGTGTACGGCCTTGACGAAGAAACCGTCGGTGCCGAGCTCGTCGAGGACGGCCTTGCCCATGCGGGTCATGGTGCGCATGGCGACGGCGACGTAGGCGGAGTCGGTGATCTCGACGCCGATCGCGGAGAGCTCGGAGCCGAGCGGGCCCATGCAGAAGGGCACGACGTACATCGTGCGGCCCTTCATGGAGCCGCGGAAGATGCCTTCCTGGCCGCTGAACATCTCCTTCATCTCGGAAGGAGCCTTCCAGTGGTTGGTCGGGCCCGCGTCCTCCTCCTTCTCGGAGCAGATGAAGGTCCGGTCCTCGACGCGCGCGACGTCGGAGGGGTCGGAGGCGGCGTAGTACGAGTTCGGGCGCTTGGTCTCGTCGAGCTTCTTGAACGTGCCCTTGGCGACGAGCTCCTCGCAGAGGCGCTCGTACTCGGCCTCGGAACCGTCGCACCACACGACGCGGTCCGGCTGGGTCAGGGCAGCGATCTCGTCCACCCATGAGATCAGCGCCTCGTGCCCGGTGGGTGCGCTCGTCGGGACGGAAGTGGTGGGAGCCGCGTTGTCGCGCGCCACGATTGCTCCTTGTTGAGGGGTTTGTTTGGTGTGTGCCCCGTGGGGGCCGCGACCCGGACGCTTCGCGCTCCGCTCATCCGGTGTCGACCGCACTCATCTGATCATCCGGTGGATGTGCGCATATGTCCAGAGGGCCTCTCACGTGAGCATCGCCACGTCCGTCAATCTTCCGTAAAGAGGACTAACGGAAACCTACGGACCCGTAGGTAGCATGTCCGCCATGACTTCTGACGCCGCCGCCGCACCGGCAGAGCCGGAGGCCAAGCCGCTGATGCGCGGCTGGCTGCACACCGCAATGTTCCCCGCAGTGGTGATCGCGGGCCTGGTGCTGATGGCCTTCACCGACTCGACGGAGGCCCGGGTGGCCTGCGGCGTCTACATCCTCACCGCCTGCCTGCTCTTCGGCGTGAGCGCGGTCTACCACCGCGGTACGTGGGGGCCGCGCGGCGAGGCCATCCTGCGGCGCCTCGACCACGCCAACATCTTCCTGATCATCGCGGGCACCTACACCCCGCTGACCGTCCTGCTGCTCCCGCCCTCCACCGGGCGGACCCTGCTGTGGGCGGTCTGGATCGCGGCCGCCGCGGGCATCGCGTTCCGCGTCTTCTGGGTCGGCGCCCCGCGCTGGCTGTACACCCCCTGCTACATCGCCATGGGCTGGGCGGCCGTCTTCTTCCTGCCCGACTTCATGCGCAGCGGCGGCATCGCCGTCCTGGTCCTGGTGATCGTCGGCGGCCTGCTCTACAGCGTGGGAGGGGTCATCTACGGGATGAAGCGGCCCAACCCCTCCCCCCGCTTCTTCGGCTTCCACGAGGTCTTCCACTCGCTGACCCTCGCGGCCTTCGTCGCCCACTACGTCGGCATCTCGCTCGCCGCGTACTCGCAGTGAGCGACGGGGCCGGCGCGGCCTACCCGGCTTCCCCCGCCTACGCGCCGTCCCGGAGCACCCGCGCGACCAGTTCCTCCTGTGCCTCGCTGATGTCCGGGTCCACGAACTCGACGGTGCGGTTGTCCACGGTCACCGTGTACCGGTAGCCGTCCGGCACCCCCGCGGCCGGGCCCGCTCCCGCCTCTTCCCTCGCCTCCGCCTCGGCGAGGACCTGCGCCGCGAGGCGCTCCAGTTCGGCCGCGTCGGGCCGGCCGGAGGTCTCCAGCTCGGCCTTGTACGTGATGCCGGCGAAGCCGCCGCTCCTGGTCACGCGGATGCGCATGACGCCGCCGGGTCAGCCATTGCCGTTGCCGTTCACGCCGACGTGGGCCCATGCCTTGAGGACCGCTTCGAGCTCCGTCCCCTGCCCGAAGCGGCGCTTGGTGGCGGCGACCGTGGCCTCGGCGAACTGCTTGAAGGTGGCGCGCCGGGACAGCTCGCCGGAGGTGAGCGTGTCGTACCAGATCTGCCCCGCCCGCTCCCAGGCGAAGCCGCCGATGGCGCTCGCGACCAGGAAGAAGGCCCGGTTCGGGATGCCGGAGTTGATGTGGACGCCGCCCTCGTCCTCGTCGGTCTCCACGAACCGGTCCATGTGGTCGGGCTGCGGATCCCGCCCGCCGAGCATGCGGTCGTCGTAAGCCGTGCCGGGCGACTTCAGCGAGCGCAGGGCCTGCCCGCGCACCGCGGGGGTGAAGAGGCCCGCGCCGATCAGCCAGTCGGCCTCCTCCGCGGTCTGCCGGCGGGAGAACTGCTTCACCAGGCTGCCGAAGACGTCGGACATGGACTCGTTGAGGGCGCCGGACTGGTCCTCGTAGACGAGGTCCGCCGTGAACTGGGTGACACCGTGCACGAGCTCGTGGGCGACGACGGCCTTGTCGAGCGTGAAGTCGTTCCAGACCAGGCCGTCACCGTCGCCGAAGACCATGGCCTCGCCGTCCCAGAAGGCGTTGTTGAAGCCGCGGCCGAAGTGGACGGTCGCGTCCAGCGGCAGGTTGGCGTCGTCGATCGAGCGGCGGCCGTAGACCTCCTCGAAGAAGGTGAAGGTGAGGCCGAGGGCGTCGTACGCCCGGTTGACCGTGCCGTCGAGCACCGGGCCCTCCCCCTCGGACCGCACCAGGTCACCGGGCTGTCTGCGGCTCTGGTGGGTGTCGAAGACCGAACGCCGCAGGAGGGGCGGGCCGACCGGCGCCGCCGCCCGCGCTTCTCTGGGCGCCTCCTTCCGCCTCTCCCGGAACATCTCGTCGATCGTCAGGGTCTTCTCGGCGGCCTCGCGGATCTCGGCGTCGTCCGCCTCGGCCAGTCTGTCGAGGATGTAGGGCGGCAGGATGCCGCAGACGCAGTGGGCTGACTTCGGCGCCCGGCGTGCGCCGTCGAGGGGGCGTTCAGTGGTTTCCACACCGGAGAACGTGCATGCCCCGGGCGGCGGAGGTCACGCGCCGCCCCCGGATCTCACCCGTACGCCCCGGCGGATTGGCCCGAACGGCCCCGTGGGCGGGGGCCCGGCCGCCGTGCGCGGCCGGGCCCCCCTTTCCGTACCGGGCGACTAGCAGGTGTAGCCGTCCCGGTCCGGGTCCAGGCGCAGCGGATCGCTGCCGTTGACCTTCATGCGCTTCGGGTACTGGTGGGCGGCCAGCCAGTCGCAGCGGGCCTTCGTCGTCCCCTTCACCTCGGCCGGGAAACGGGTCGGCACGCACAGGTTGACCGTGCCGTAGTGGCGGTCGCAGCCCGCGATGCTCGGTGCGACCGGGGCGGAGTCCCGCTTGGCGGGGTTCTGCTTCGGGGCCCCCAGCTCGTTCGCGAAGGTGTGCTGGTGAGCGGAGGGCGGCTCGGCGGTGGCCGCGAGCGCCGAGGGGCCGCCCAGGTGCACCCACTGCGCGATGGACGGGACGCCGTTCGCGTCGACCGCGAAGAGCATGTACCAGCCGGGCGGCGCCAGGTTCGGGTTGCTGGTGACGTTGAGGTCGATGGTCGTGCCGTTGACCACCGTCAGCGGCAGGTCCACGAACCGCTGGTTGGGGTCCGAGGAGTGGGTGACCGCCGCCGGACGGATCAGCTCCGCCTTGGCGACCGCCCGGTTCACGGTGATCCGCTGCGTGTCCCCGTACACCCACTGCTTGTCGATCACCGAGGTGATCTGCGGGCGCGGGCCCTTGAAGAGGTACGGCGGGGTGTAGATCGACACGTTGTGGTTGTAGGTGCCGTTGCCCGGGTTGTCGCCGACCGACATGACCCGGCCGTCGGGCAGCAGGAACGACCCGGAGTGGTAGGTGCGCGGGATCGGGTCGGTGGCCAGGCCCGCCTGATAGGTGTTGGTGGTCGGGTCGAAGAACGAGGCCTCGTAGACCGGGTCGGCCCGGTCGTGCAGCCCGCCGCCCGTCTCCAGCACCTTGCCGTCCGGGAGCAGCACCGCGGACACGAACATCTTGCCCTCGGCGCCGGTCTGCGGCCGCTTGCCCTGCCCCTGGTCGACCAGGCCCTGCGGGATGTCGGGCCCGGCGGTGTAGGCGGGGCTCGGCTGCTTCAGGTCGATGATGTCGGTGAGCCGGTTCGCGGCCGGGTTGCGCTCGTTGTTGCCGCCGCCGATGGTCAGGACCCGCTGGTCCTGCGCGGGCGGCAGCAGCACGCTCGCCGACTCGTCGCGCTCGTCCTTGTTCCGCAGGCCGGGCACGTCGGTGATGGTGTTGGCGTCGTAGTCGTAGACCGAGGCGCCTGTGCCGGGGGTGCCGTTGCCGAAGGTGTGGCTGCCGGAGTAGAAGAGCCGGCCGTCCTGCATGAGGATCATCGACGGGTACAGGCCCCAGTAGGACCAGGTCTGGTTGACCTCGTTCATCGGCAGCCACTTGTTCTGCGCCGCCGAGAACTTCTCCGCGGTCACGTTGCCCGTGGAGTCCTCCTTCAGGCCGCCGAAGGAGATCACGTCACCG
The DNA here is from genome assembly GCF_036237315.1 of Streptomyces sp. NBC_01351. GTDB lineage: Bacteria > Actinomycetota > Actinomycetes > Streptomycetales > Streptomycetaceae > Streptomyces. The sequence goes on from NZ_CP108356.1 coordinate 3,175,896, forward strand.
TTGCCGAGGATCGTCGCCGACGGGTACCAGTGCCCGCCGTTCATGTCGTTCGTCTTCGTGTACGTCTCGGTCGTCGGGTCGAAGGTGTACGAGTCCTTCAGCCCCTGGTAGCCGATCGTGCCGTCGGCGGACGGGTACCCCTTGTTGCCGCTCATCACCAGCACCCGGCCGTCGGACAGCTGCACGTGGCCCGAGCAGAACATGTCCACCGGCGTCGGGATCGTCTTGACCGTCCCGTTCACCGGGTCGTAGACGGCGGAGGTGAAGGTGCCCGCGTTGAACTGGGCAATGTCGTTGCCCGATCCGGCGATCAGCAGCACCTTGCCGTTCTTGAGGACGACGGCGTGCATCGAGCGCACGGGGTTCTTGGTGGCCATCACCTCCCACTTGCCCTTGGCGCACTCCTCCGCCGTGCCCGAGCAGGTCGGCTGCGGCGGGACCGCGCCCACCTCCTCCAGTACGTAGTCGTCGGTGGTGAGCGTGCCCACCCCGTAGACGGAGAGCCCCCACGCGATCTTGTCGGTGTTCGGCGGGACGGCCGGCGTACGTACCTCCGTACGCGCCCACGCGGCGCTCACCGGCGGATTCTGCAGGTCGGTCCAGTACTGCCAGCCCGCCGTCGTGTCGTGGCGGAACACGGTCACCGACACGTCCGGGGTGTCCGACTTGTACCAGGCGGCCAGGTCGTACTGCTTGCCCGGCACGACCGTCGGCGCGCAGGTGCCGTCCTCGGTGACCAGGGCCTTGCGGTCGCCGGACACGCGGCGGGTGAGCGAGACCTTCATCGCCTTGGTCCCGCTGTGCGCGTCCGCGACGGTGGCGAAGGTGAAGTCGTTGTCGCCCCAGCCGGATTTGGACCAGCAGGACGGCATGTCGGAGCCGGGCGCGCCGGCCGTCTCGAAACCGGGGTTGGAGAGCAGGTTGGGCGGTCCGGCCGTGGCCTGCTGCGGTGCGGTCAGCAGCAGGCCTGCGGTCATCGCCCCGACGGTCAGCAGCGCGGCCCGCCGCCCTGCCCTCCGCCGGATCTTCAGACGCATGGAAAGTTCCCTTCTGTGCGGCTCAACTCCTGGTGGTGCGTTCAGGCTTGGGCGCCTTGCGCGGCAGGTAGACGAGGGCCTCGGTCGCCGCGAACCGCAGGACGAAGGTGGTGACGAGGGCGAGCGCGGTGGCCGGCAGGACCGCCATCCCGAACTTGGCGACGAACACCGCGATCAGCGGGATCCGCAGCAGCAGATCGGCATTGGCAAGCAGCGCGAACCGGCCGATCCGGTCCGCCCAGTGCCGGTGCAGGCGGCGGTCACGGAAGAGCAGGGCCTCGATGAGGACGAAGTTCCACAGCACTCCCGCCTGGTTGGCGAGGATCTCGGCCGGGAGGTAGTGCATCCCGCCCTGCGTGAGCAGCCACAGCGCGGCCAGGTTCGGGACGAAGCCGGAGAGCCCGATCAGACCGAAGCCGATCATCCGGGCCAGCGGGGTCGCCGAGCGCAGCGAGGCCAGGTGCGCCAGGAAGCGCATGCCCTCGCGGGCGGTGGACTTCGACTCCCCGGAGTAGCGGTCCTGGAAGACGAACGGCACCTCGGCGACCTTGCCCGGGCGGCAGCGCACCGCCAGCTCCAGCAGGATCTTGTAGCCGAGGGGTTTGAGGGCGTCCGCGGTGACCACCGAGCGGCGCATCGCGAAGAAGCCGCTCATCGGGTCGCTGATGCCGCGCAGGGCGCGCGGGAAGAGGCCCTTGGTCAGCCAGGTCGCGCCCCGCGAGACGGCGATCCGGTAGCTCCCGGCGAGCCCGGCCCGGCTGCCGCCGCTGATGTAGCGGGAGGCCACGACCAGGTCGGCGCCGGTGCGCATCCCCTCGCCGACGAGTTCGGGCACCAGGTGGGGCGGGTGCTGGAGGTCGGCGTCCATGACGACGATCCAGTCGGTGTCCGCCCGCCGGATCCCCTCGACGACGGCGCCGCCGAGCCCGCCGTCGGCCACCTCCCGGTGCAGGACCGAGATCCGGAAGGGGTGGTCGGCGGCCGCCTTCTCGATGGCGGCGGGGGTGTCGTCCGTGGAGTCGTCCACGAACAGCACCTCGCAGGGCAGGTGCTCGGGCAGCGCGGCACCGAGCCGGCGCAGCAGCTCCGCGACGTTCCCCGACTCGTTGAAGGTCGGGATGATGAGGGTGACACTGCCGGTCAGGGCCCCCGGAACGGCGGGCCCCGCTTCGACCGGGGCATGGGGGGACCACAGGTCCTCGGTCATGGCGGATCAGCTCCCGGTCGGGCGGTCGGCGGATGCTGCGGAAGTGACGCGGTCGGTCCGGTCGGTCCGGCGGATCTCGATGCGGTCCTCGCCCTCGCCGAAGACGGCCACGACGGTCGAGTGCTCCAGCGCCGCCTTCACGTTCGGCAGGTCCCGCGCATCGCGGCGCACGGTCGGCGAGGAGACCACGTAGTCGATGTCCCGCCAGCCGCCCGGCAGGGTCTTGGTGACGGCCGGGTCGAGGTCGGCCTTGTAGAACCAGATGGCCCCGAGCCCCGGCTCGAAGCCGTGGTGCACGGCGTCCAGCCAGAGCGCGTCGTCGAGCAGGACGCGGGTGTGCGCGGGGTCGTCCACCTCGCTGCCGAGCCAGGCCGCGGCCTGCCGGTACGGGGCGTTCGCGTCGACGGTGAGCGCGGTGCGGTTGCCGTCGTACCAGCGCGGCAGTGCGTACACCGCGGCGGAGGCGGCCAGTACCCCGATCAACGCCCAGCGCGCCCACAGCAGTTCGCGCCGCTCCCCCGCGGTGCGGCGGCGGCGCAGCACGGCGTGCGTGACGCTGGCCGCGCCCCCGGCGAGGACGAGCGCGAGGAAGGGCAGCGCCTGGATCACGTACATCGCCGGGAGGTAGCCGGTGGGCCGCATCGCGACGAGCGCCAGGATGACGCAGGCCAGTGCGGGACCGGCGAGCGCGCGGGCGGTGACCGACCAGCGCAGGGTGACGAGCAGCAGCACGGCGCCCGCCAGCCCGCCGAGCGGCAGGACCGTGTCGTAGTAGAGCCAGGAGCGGAAGACCCCGTTCGAGCCGGTGCCCGGGGTGAGGATGAAGCCGGAGCCGGGGCGGCTCATCTGGTAGGTGATGCCGTCGATGAGCGAGACGTGCCCGGCGCCGGGCAGCAGCTCGCTGTTGAGGAGGGCGTAGAGCGGGTACGACAGGCCGATGAGCGCACAGGCGGTGATGGCCCCGGTGACGGCGAACTTGCGGGTGTCGCGGTGGCTGTGGCGCCACATCGTCACCAGCAGCGCCGGCAGCACCACCAGCATCGTCTCCTTGGTCAGCACGCCGGTGGCGGCCGCCAGCCCGGAGCCGAAGTGGTGCCACAGGTGCCGGCTGGGGGAAGCGGCCAGGCAGAAGGCCAGCAGCATCCACATCACGGCGATGTTGTCGAGGAAGATCTCGCGCTGGAGCACGACCGAGAGCGGCGAGAGCCCGAAGAGGGCCATCGCGAGCCCGGCCGCCCAGCGCGGCAGCCACAGCCGGCGCGCGAGCACGTAGATCAGCACGGCACTGGCGGCGGACACCGCGAGCATCGAGAAGCGCATCGGCGCGACGGTCATCCAGTCGGGCACGAAGAGGGACGGCAGGTACGTCAGCCCGGCGAGCTGGATCCAGCCGAGCGGCGGATGGTCGTACCAGTACGTGTAGTGGGCGAGCCCGTCACCCTGCTGGACGGCCCAGGCCTGGGCGAGGTAGGTGCCCTCGTCGTCGCTCAGGGTCGGGAAGTTGGTGATGTTCCAGCCCTGCACGAGGACGATCACCAGCAACAGGGCGCCGCACAGCAGCAGATCGGGACGCGAGGAGCGGAAGCGCACGAGCGGCCGGACGGACACGGGCCTGACGCCCAGGCCCCCGCCCGGGCTGCGCTGGGCCGGAGCGGTGGCGGTGGCGGCGGCAGTGCCGGTCGGGGACTGGGGATCAGTGGCCGTGGGCAGGGTGGCGGTCACTGGCTGACGTCCTCTCGGATCGCGGTGACGGGTACGGCGGTGGCGGCGGTAGCGGTGGCGGTGGCGGCACTCGTCGGCAACGCCGTCGGCGTCGGCGACGTCAGGTGCGCGCCGGTGTGGCTGGTCAGCTCCCACTCGTTGCGGCCGCGCTGCTCGCGCCAGACCGCGCGGATCGCGGCGCCCGCCAGCATCACCTGGTAGAACGGGCCGCCGACGACGAGCTTGACGTAGTGCACGAAGCGCACGCGCAGCCCGTACTGGCGGCCGAAGTCGTGCAGTCCGACGATCTCGAACACGAAGGTCACCATCGCCGCGAGCATCGGCAGGAAGGTGATGAACGCGATCCCGACGGGCACGTCGAGGAAGACCGCCACCGCGAAGTTGACCGGGATGATCACCCCGGAGGCGGCCTGCATGAAGGGGGTCATCAGCGTGTAGCGGGCCAGCCAGCGCTGACCGCGGCCGGGCAGCTGCTGCCAGTCCTTCTTGCGGTACACCTGGAGGAAGCCCTGGTTCCAGCGGGTGCGCTGCTTGAGCAGGCTCATCAGCGAGCCGGGCGTCTCCTCGCGGGTCACCATGTCGGAGTCGTACGCGACGACCACCTTCTTGCCGACGGACGACAGTCGCACGCCCAGGTCGCAGTCCTCGGCGAGGCAGTTCTGGTCCCAGCCGCCGGCCTCGCGCAGCACCTCGGTGCGCACGAAGACGGTGTTGCCGCCGAGCGGGATGAAGCCCTTCTCGGCGTGCAGGTGCAGCCGGGAGCGGAACCAGAAGAAGTACTCCAGGCAGTTGCGCAGGCTGTACCAGCTGGAGTGGAAGTTGATGAGCTGGACCCCGCCCTGGACCACGTCGGCGCCGGTGGAGCGGAAGGCGTGGTCGACGTGGGAGAGGAGCTCGGGGTGGACCTGGTCCTCGGCGTCGAAGACCCCGACGATGTCGCCCCGGCAGTGCGGGAGGGCGGTGTTGAGCGCCTTGGGCTTGTTCTTGGTCTCGTGGTGGTCGACGACGACCCGCACCCGGTCGGGCGCGCGGTCAGCGGCGCGTTCGGCGACGGCGGCCGTCTCGGGGTCGTCGTGCCCGACGATCACGATGATCTCGTAGTCGGCGTGGCTCGATTCCAGCAGCCGCTCGATGGTGTGCTCCAGGACCGCCTGCTCGTGGCGGGCCGGGAGCAGCAGGGAGAAGGCCAGGCGGCCGCCCCCGTCGGGGCGGTCGAAACGCGTCGAGGCGAGCACCTCCGGCGTCCGCCACGCGTGCATCTGCCACCAGAGCGTGAACGCGGCGATCCCGAAGAGCGCAAGCGAAATGACCGAAATGAACACAGCTGTGAACACAGCGTCCCCCCACAGGCATGCCGCAACCCCGAGCGGCAGTCGTCAATCCCCCCGGAGACTCACGGCGGGCCCCCCGGCCCGCCGTCCGTCGCCTCCGCTTCCCCCTCGTGCGCGCACCCCCAGTGCGCGGTCGCGGTGGCCTTCCGGCCACACTCCGACAACTCTCGAAGACATGAGGTTAGGCAGTGAACATGACACTCAGGTGCTGTGTCGATAAAAAACGCGTTACCGAACTTCCCTGTCACTAAACGGAATTGACGGCACTCCGTCCTCTTCAGGGACGAACCGTCCCCAACTGCTCACCCAGCTCGACCGGATCCGTCGTAGGCCGCGCGCAGACGAAATGTCGACACACATACGCCGTCGGGAGGTCGTGCACGAGTGTGCGCTCGGCCAAGAGGGGGAACTCGCCACCGCTGCCGTCAGCCGCCCGCGGCAGCCCGACCGCCACCACCGCCCCGGGAGCCGTCCCCAGCAGCGCCGTCCGGTGCAGCACCGCCCGGTCCGGGTCCTCCGGATGGCCGACGACCGCCACCTCGCGCGGCCCGTCGAGCAGCGCCTCGGCGACCGCCAACCCGTGCCCGATGAACCGCGGCGCCCGCGGCCCGAGCGCGTGCACCACTCCGAGCGCCCGCTCGGCCGCCGTACGGTGGGGGTCCGAACCGGTGTGGGCGGCGTACGAGAGCAACGCGCCCGCGGCGGCGGTCCAGCCGGACGGGGCGGCGGTGTCCGTCGGATCCTGCGGCCTGCGGATCAGCTTCTCGGCATCGTGCGCGGTGTCGTACAGCGACCCGTCCTCGGCGGTGAACCGGTCCAGGACCAGGTCGACGAGGAAGCCGGCGAACTCCAGCCACACCCCCTCGCCGGTCACGGACGCCAGCGCGAGGAACCCGTCGGCGACATCGCCGTAGTCCTCCAACACCCCGGCGTTGGGCCCCACTTGCCCGTCCCGGCTGGTCCGCGCCAGCCGCGCCTTCCCGGACGCCACGTCGAAGTGAACCCGCACCAGCAGATCGGCGGCCTCCGTGGCCCGCTCGACCAGATCCGGCCGCTCGAAGTACGCCCCGCACTCGGCGAGGGCCGCGATGGCCAGCCCGTTCCAGGCGGCGACGACCTTGTCGTCCCGCCCGGGCGCGGGCCGCCCGTCCCGCGCGGCGAGCAGCCGGGCCTTGATCCCGGCGACCCTGTCGGCGTCCGCGGCCGGCCCGTCCTGCGGCAGCTGCAGGACGCTCTTCCCGTGCTCGAAGGTCCCCTCCTCCGTCACCCCGAAGTACGCGACGGCCAGCTCCCCGTCCTCCTCCCCGAGCGCCTCGCGCAGCTCGGCGGGGGTCCAGGCGTAGTAGGCCCCTTCGACGTGCTCGCCGCTGACCGGGTCCTCACTGTCGGCGTCGAGCGCGGAGGCGAACCCGCCCTGCTCGGTGCGCAGTTCCCGCACCATGAAGTCGGCGGTCTCCAGGGCGACGCGGCGGGCGAGGTCGGAGCCGGTGGTGCGCCACAGGTGGGCATAAACCCGGCAGAGCAGCGCATTGTCATACAACATCTTCTCGAAGTGCGGGACGATCCACTCCCGGTCCACGGAGTACCGCGCGAACCCGCCGCCGAGTTGGTCGTAGATCCCACCCCGCGCCATGGCCTCACAGGTATCGGCGGCCATCTGCAGCGCACCCTCGGACCCGGTCCGCGCGTGGTGGCGCAGCAGGAACTCCAGCACCATCGACGGCGGAAACTTCGGCGCCCCGCCGAACCCGCCGCGCACGGCGTCGTACTCCCGCGTCAGACCGAGCAGCGCCTGCGCGAGCTCCTCGGCCCCCGGAGTCCCGGCCTTCCCGTAGTCCAACTGCCGCCCGGACAGGTCCCGTACGATCTTCCCCGCCACCTCGGCCACCTCCTCGCGCCGGCCCACCCAGGCGGTGCGTACGCCTTCGAGGACCTGCATGAAGGAGGGCATGCCGTGGCGGGGCTCGGGCGGGAAGTAGGTCCCGAAGTAGAAGGGCTCGGCGTCTTCGGTGAGGAACACGGTCATGGGCCAGCCGCCCTGCCCGGTGGCGGCCTGGACGGCCTCCATGTAGACGGCGTCGACGTCGGGACGCTCTTCGCGGTCGACCTTGACGTTGACGAAGTGCTCGTTCATGTACGCGGCCGACAGCTCATCCTCAAAGGATTCGTTGGCCATGACGTGACACCAATGACACGAGCTATACCCAACGCTTAGCAGAACGGGTACACCACGCTCACGCGCCTCCGCGAAGGCCTCCGGCGACCAGGGCCACCAGTCGACGGGGTTGTCGGCGTGCTGGAGCAGATACGGCGAGGTCTCGTTCGCGAGGCGGTTCGGCATGGGGCCATCCTGCCCCAACGGGGGTCAGGGCAGGTGGTGCGGCTCGGCGTAGCCGTTCGCGAGGAACAGGGCCTTCGCCACCAGGGTGAGGTTCGCCTCGGTGAGGTACTCACCGGTGTAGCGGAGCGAGATGGGGTAGTGGCCCCACAGGCTGAGGATGATCCTGAGGACCGCGATGTCCTCGTTCCACTCCCCGAACGCGCCCGCTTCGAGCGCATCCCCGACGCGCCGGAAGGGGAGGCCGGCCCAGACCGTGCCGTCCTCTTCGACCCCGCCGTCGACGTAGGGGCGCAGTCGCGGGTCGTGCAGCCAGACGCCGTGATGTTCCAGCAGCCAGACGGCCGCTTCGACGGACCACACGTGGCTCGCGCCCCGCCGCAGGGCCGCGAGGAAGTCGTCCGGCGACGTCTCGGAGAAATCGATCATTCGTGCACGGTACGCGGCCGGGGGATCAGCGGCGCAACAGCGGGGTCAGGTCTCGGGTCCAGGCCTCGCGGGTGGCGGCCCAGGTCCCGGCGCAGTGGGCGCGGGCCGGGGTGGCGAGGTTCCGGTGGCGGGTGGGGGCCGCGTCGCCGTGGACCGCGCAGCGGTGGGATTCGGCGCGGGTGGCGGGTGGGGCGTGTTCGTCCGCGGGGTCCGGGGTGGGGTCGGCGGCGGCTGCGAGGTCGTAGGCGCGGGCGGCGGTCAGGAGGGTGTCCTCGCCCTCCGGGTGGCCGCGCAGGAGCATCAGCTGGGCGAAGCGGTCGGCGGCGTCCTCCTCGGCGCGGGCGCCCGCGTCGGGGAGGTCCAGTGCGTCGCGGAGGGCGTGGCCGGCCTCGTGGTAGAGGGTCTCGCGGGTGAGGTCGGCGAGGTCCTCGTCCTGGAGCCAGGACTCGGCCCGCTCGAACGCCTCGCGTTCCTCGACGAGGTCTTCGTAGCAGAGGTCGATGCGGCGCTCGGACGGGTCGTAGGCGGTGCCTTCGCCCGCGCAGGAGCGGGCGACGACCATGACGCGGTGCGGGAGGTCGACGTACGCGTTGAGGTCGGCCAGCACGAAATCGGCGATCTGCCAGTTCCGCAGGAAGCGGTGGACGTCGCGGTCGGCGGCCGTCGCGGGCTCTTCGAGGCGGAGGACGAATCCCTTGTCGGGGAGCTCCTGTTCGAACCCGGTGGTCGACCAGACCATCAGGAGCCCCGCCGCGCAGCCGACCAGGACCGCGAGACCTCGCCACACGGCCTTCACGCGCGGGTGCAGACGTGGGTGGTGGGGCCGCCGTCGTCGAAGTGACGGATGGTGAGGGTGTTCTTCGCGTACTGGATCTCCAGGCGCTGGGCCTTGCCCGCGAGGCCGGCGCCCGGGGGCTGCCACGGGAGGGTGAGGGAGACGGTGTCCCCGACCGTCGCGGGGACGCTCTTGACCTGGGCGTCCGCGTCTTTCGGACTGGCCGGTCCCTCCACGATGGTCAGCCGCAGGACACTGTTGCGATGCAGGTAGCTGCCGCTCCAGGTCTCGCCGTTCTCGACCCACTCGATGGTCCAGCCGCTGTTGCCGCCGCCGTCCGCGTTCACCGTGACCTTGGCGCGCGCCTTCTTGCCGCCGACCGAGGTGGATTCGAGGTTCCAGGTGCCCTTCATGAAGAAGTCGAGCGCACGGCCGACCGGGCCCGAGCCGGTGGGGGCGGGGGCGGGTGCACCGGTGGCGGGGGCCCCGGTGGTGGGTGCCGCGCCGGTGGGCGAAGCCGCGCCGGTGGGCGAAGGCGCTCCCGGAGTCGCGGCCTTGTCCTTGGGCGTGCCGTTGCCCGTGCAGGCGGCGAGCAGCGAGGCTCCCACGCCCATGGCCAGGTAGCGCAGCGCGTTGCGGCGGCCGATGATCCTGGCCGCCGTCCTGATCTCTCGTACCGTCATCCGCGCCCCCGTTGGTGTTGGTCCGATCCGAATGGATCAAAGGAGCGATGTCTATAGGACGGGCCCCGGAATCGCCAACTCCCTCTGATCTAGCTCAGATTCCCTCGCGCGATCGCCCGTACCGGCGGACACTTGTGGCACGTTGCCGGAGCTCTCTGAGGGGGATGCCGATGCGGGACAGCCATCGCGGTGAGGCCGAGCGGCTGTTGGGGCGGGCCGTCGAGGAGGAGGTCCGGCGGGGCGCCGGTGCGGGTGGGGCGGCGGTCGATGGGGTGGCCCTGCTGGCCCGGGGCAAGGAGGCGCTGGACGCGCTCGCCGCGAGTGCGGCGCCGGAGTACGAGGCGTACGTGCGAGCCCTGGACGAGGCGGCGGCCGGGGACGAGTCCCTCGGGGAGGCCTTCCGGCGGGGGAACACCTCAACGGCCGTACTGGTCACAGCGGTTGCGGCCGCGACAGCCATCGGGACGGACCTCGCGCTCGGCGTCGCGGCCGGTACGGCGCTGACCACGGGGGCCGTCGTGGGCATCGCCGGGGCGGTGGCGACGGTGGCGAAGGTGACCGCGCTGCACCTGCCGGCCGCGAACCGGCGGGCCGGCGAGCTGGGCCGGCCGGGCGGGCCGGAGCAGCTGCGGCTCCAGTGGCTGTCGGCGCTGGAGGTGCGCGGCGTCCGGCCCTTCCTGGAGCAGCAGCGGAAGGTCACGGCCGCGGCCCGGGCGCCCCGGCCGGCGACGGCCCGAACCACGACGGCGAGGCCCGCGCCGCAGCTGCGCGGCACGGACCGCAGCGCGGAGGCCCGGCGGCGCAGTGCGCTGGAGCAGTCGTTCGGGCAACTCCCGGATCCGGCCGGACTGTTCGCGGGCCGACGTGCGGAGGTGACCCGGATCGCGCAGTGGGTGCAGGCGGCGCGGGCCAGTACCGAGACCCGGCCCGTGGTCGTGGTGCTGCACGGTGAGCCGGGCGCGGGCCGCACGGCCCTGGCGTTGCGTGCCGCGCACGGGCTGCGGGACCAGTTCAAGGGCGCCTGCGTGGTGGACCTGCGGGGCGGTTCGCCGGGGGCGGAGGCGCCGCTGTCGACGCGGGAGGCGCTGCTGCACCTGCTGAACCGACTGGGCGCTCCCCGGGAGCAGCTGCTGTTCCGCGAGGGGGCCACGGCCGAGCAGCAGGTGCGCCGCCTCGGCGAGCTGTACCACCATCATATGCAGGGGCTCCCTGTGACGGTGGTCCTCGACGACGCGGTGGACGCGGCGCAGGTGCGGATGCTGGTGCCGGAGCGGTCCGAGAGCCTGGTGCTGGTGACGGCGCGGGAGCCGCTGGAGCTGCCCGAAGATCTGGCGGCCTGGGTGCACCAGCTGCCGGTGGAGCGGCTGGGGCCGGCGGACGCGGCGGAGCTGGTCCGGGCCGCCCAGCCGGAGGAGGGGGCGCCGGAGGCGGCTCCGGAAGCCGTCGCCGCCGCCGTGGAGCTGAGCGGCGGGCTTCCCCTCGCGCTGCGGATGCTGGCCGCGCCGGCCCGTGCGGGCGTGGTCCCCGAGGCCGGCGGGAGGCATCCGGTGGAGGCCGCGCTCGCCGCCGCCGATGCCCGGCTCTCCGAACCGGCCCGGCAGCTGCTGCGTCGGCTGCCGCTGGCCGGGCGGGCGTCCCTCGGCGGTGCGGCGGCGGGCGCGCTGGCCGACGTACCGGAGCAGGCGGCGCTCCGGATGCTGGAGGAGCTGTGGGAGGCGGGGCTGATCGAGCGGGTGCGCGGTCAGCGGTTCCGGATGCACGACGCGGTGCGCGCGTACGCGGCGGCGCGGCTCGCGGTGGACGAGGACCGGGAGCGGGCGGTGGCGGCGCACGAGCGGCTGATCCGCGTGTACGCACAGCTCGCGGACTCGGTGATCCGGATGGTCGACGGGAAGATGTCGACGCGGGCGAACCAGTTCGGCGGGCACGGTTTCACCTCGCTGGACGCGGCGCTGCGCTGGCTGGACGACGAGTCGAGCTTCATCACGGCGGCGCTGCGGCATTCCGAGGGGGTGGACCAGCAGGCGGTGCTCGACCTGCTGGGCGCGCTGTGCGACTTCTGCCTGCTGCGCGGGGACCTGTACCGGCTGGGTGAGATCGACGAGCTGACGCAGGCGGTGGCGGCCGCCCGGGTCGAGAACGGGGGCGGGGACGCGGACGCCGGGGACCGGCAGGGGCGGCTCGTCCGCTCCGTGCAGTGGCGTACGGGCATCGCCGCCCGCCAGCTGGGCGAGCTGGACAAGGCCCGCACCACGCTGACCTCGGTGGTCGACGGGTACATGGAGGCGCATCAGGAGGCGGGGGCGGCGATGGCGCTGGTCTCGCTCGGCATCACCCTGCACCACCAGGGCAACCTCCCGGAGGCCGCGGCCCGCATCCGCGAGGCCCTCGTCCTGCAGGAGCCTGCGGAGCTGGCGGGCGACCGGGCGTGGGGCCTGCACGCACTGGCGGCGGTGGAGCGGGACCTGGGCCGGCTGGCCGAGGCCACGGCCCTGCTGGAGCGGTCCCTGGCGCTGCACCGGGAGAGCGAGAGCGTGCACGGCGAGGCCTGGGCGCACTTCCAGCTGGGCCAGGTGCACCTGCGGTACGGGGACGTGGGGCGGGCCGAGTCGGAGCTGCGCCTCGCCCTGGACCTGTACGGGCGCACCCGCGACGACCGCGGTGAGGCCTGGGCGCTGACCCAGCTGGGCCGGGCCCGGGTGGTGGACGGGGATCCGGGGGCGGCGCTGGAGCGGCTGCGCGACGCGCTGGCCCGGCACCGGGAGGCGGAGGACGCGCGCGGGGAGGCGTGGACGCTGTTCCACCTCGGGCAGGCGCTGGAGGAGGCCGGGGAGCGCGATCAGGCGGTACGGGAGCTGGAGCGGGCCCGCACGATGTTCTCGCGGATGCGGGACGTGTACGGGCTGGCGCACGCCCGTCACCACTCGGGCCGCGTGACGCGCGACCAGCGGGCGGCGCAGACGGGCAACCTGCGCAACTCCGGCTTCGCCCGGCAGCTGCTGGTGGACGCGCGGGCGGACTTCCGGCGGATCGGGCTGGCCCACGGCGAGGCGTGGACCTGCCTGGAGCTGGCGGTGGTGGACGCGGGCAACGCCAAGGTCTCGCAGGCGCTGGGCCAGTGCGAGGAGGCGGTGCGGCTGTTCATCTCCTACGGGGACCGGCGCGGGGAGGACTGGGCGCGCTTCCTGCGCTGCACGATGCTGCCGTACGCGGTGCCGTCCGCGCCGGAGGAGGCGCGGGCGGAGCTGGCCCGGCTGGCGCAGGCGCCGCATCCGGCGCGGGACGGGCGGCTGGAGGACTGCCTGGAGACGTACGGGGTGATCCTGGGCCGGGGCGTGGACCCGGCGGAGGGCTGGCAGGCGTGGCGGCTGAGCCTGGTCCCGAACCAGCAGGCGCGGGAGGTCATGGGCGTGCCGGGGCCGGCGGGGCCGGCGTAGGGCGGAGCGTTGCGGGGCCGACCTGGCGGTGCGGGGCGGATGGCTCCGCGGGCCCGATCCAGCCTCGTCGGCGCTTGAGGCGCGGGGGTCCGGGGCAGAGCCCGGATCCAGCCTCGCCGGCGCTTGAGGCGCGGGGTCTGGGGCAGAGCCCGGATCCAGCCTCGCCGGCGCTTGAGGCGCGGGGTCTGGGGGCGGAGCCCCCGGTTTCGGGAAGGGGCGGGGAGGGGGGAGGCTCCGCGCAGCGGCCCGGCCCGGCCCGCGCTCAGGGTCCCGCCGGGGCCGGGCGCGCGCCGGGGCGTCTCCTCGGACGCCGAACGTGGCGAGGGGTCGGAGGGCCGAGCGGGGTTGCGTTCGGCGCCCTGCGGGGACGCCCCGACACGCACCCGGCCCCGTCGGGGTGGGTACGAGCAGGTCCGGCCAGCGCCGCCCACCCGATTTCCGGGGGCGGCCGTCTCACGTGACGGGGTCCCTACGGGGTCCGGGGGGCTTCCGCGTTCGTGGGGCCCGGCTTCGGGGCCTCCTCGAAGTTGACCCGGCCCATGTGCCGGTTCATCGACTTCATCAGGGCCCACACGCCGAGGGCGAGGGCCGCGAACACGAGGAAGCCCAGGATGCCGGGGGTCACCTTGTTCTTGTCGAAGGTGTCGGCCGCCAGCGGAAGGAACTGGGTGATTGCTGCCTGCGTAGCGCTCATGGTTAGGCATTCTCCCGGATGCCCGCGAAGAGGTCGGACTCGGGGAGGGAAGTGTCCACGAGCGACTTCGCCAGCTCGTACTCCTCCGTCGGCCAGACCTCGCGCTGGACGTCCATCGGAACGCGGAACCAGCCGCCGTCCGGGTCGATCTGCGTGGCGTGCGCGATCAGCGCCTTGTCACGGATCTCGAAGAAGTCCGCGCAGGGCACGTGGGTGGTCAGGGTCCGCTCCTTGCGCTCGAACTCCTTCCACCGCTCCAGCCACTCCCCGTAGGGGGACTCCATGCCGCGCGCGAGCAGCGCCTCGTGGAGGGCGACGGTGCGCGGCTTGTTGAAGCCCTGGTTGTAGTAGAGCTTCTGCGGCTGGTAGGCCGGGCCGAACTCGGCCTCCGGGTACTTCCGGGTGTCGGCCGCGCCGTCGAAGGCGGCCATGGAGATCTTGTGGGTCATGATGTGGTCGGGGTGCGGGTAGCCGCCGTTCTCGTCGTACGTGGTGACGACCTGCGGCTTGAAGGCGCGGATCTTCTTCACCAGCTCACCGGCGGCCTCGTCGACGTCCGCGAGGGCGAAGCAGCCCTCGGGCAGCGGCGGCAGCGGGTCGCCCTCGGGGAGGCCGGAGTCCACGTAGCCGAGCCATTCCTGCTCGATGCCGAGGATCTGGCGCGCCTCGTCCATCTCCCTGGCGCGGACCTCGTGGATGTTGTCCTCGATGTACTTGTCGCCCTGGAGCTTGGGGTTCAGGACAGAGCCGCGCTCGCCACCGGTACAGGTGACGACCAGGACCGGGATCCCCTCGGACACGTACTTGGCCATGGTGGCCGCGCCCTTGCTCGACTCGTCGTCGGGGTGGGCGTGGACGGCCATCAGTCGAAGCTGCTCGGTCAAGACAGGATCCTCTGTGTTTCGGCGCGACGGTCGACTTCTATAGTGACCGAACCGGGGGGCGGAAAATTCCGGGGGTGCTTCACCTTCCCCAGCGAGAGGAAACGATCATGAGCGCGGTGCGCGAAGGGCTGCCCGAGGGCCGGTACGGCCGGTCGGCGGACGAGCGCGCCGACCGGAAGCTCAAGATCGTCGGGGCTGCGCTGGGCGTCGTGCTGCTCGGCGTGATCGGCTGGATCGGCTGGGACTACATGGCCGGTCAGAGCGTCAGCGCCGAGGTGATCAAGTTCCAGGTGGTCTCCGACACCGAGGTGCAGGTGCACCTGGAGGTGCGCAAGGAGGCCTCGGCCACCGGGGTGTGCACCCTGACCTCGCAGGACAAGGAGCACGGCGAGGTCGGCCGGGCGGACTTCACCTTCGCGCAGTCCGAGGCGCGGGTGGACGAGGTCGTGTCGCTGAAGACCACCGCGCGGGCCGTGATGATCGAGCTGGTCGGCTGTCAGCCGGCCGCTTCCGGGAGCTGACGGTTCCGTCGGCCGGTCGGGCGGGTCAGTCCGGTCCGCCGGGTTCCTCCGCCACGCCCGGGAACACCGGCCTGCCGGTGCGGTAGCCGCTCGACTCCCGCTCCGGGACGGGCGGCGATCCGGTCGCTGCCGACGCCGAGGAGACGCCTTGGTCCTCCCCCTTTTCTTCCCGAATTGTTAGGCTCGTGGTTTCGCCCGCCGCTGGCGGCTATGTAGTCCCCTGTACCGACGAGGAGCACCCGTGACCCAGACGAGCGAGAGCGTCACCTGGCTGACCCAGGCGGCGTACGACCAGCTGAAGGCAGAGCTGGACTACCTCTCTGGTCCCGCACGCACGGAGATCGCCACGAAGATCGCAGCCGCCCGCGAGGAGGGCGACCTGCGCGAGAACGGCGGTTACCACGCGGCCAAGGAGGAGCAGGGCAAGCAGGAGCTGCGCGTCCGCCAGCTCACGCAGCTCCTCGAGAAGGCGAAGGTCGGCACGGCGCCCGCCTCCGACGGCGTGGTGGCCCCCGGCACCCTCGTGAAGATCGCCTTCGACGGCGACGAGGACGACACCATGGAGTTCCTGCTGGCCTCCCGCGAGTACGCGTCCTCGGACTTCGAGACGTACTCCCCGCAGTCCCCGCTGGGCACCGGTGTCATGGGCAAGGCGATCGGCGAGGACGCCGAGTACGAGCTGCCGAACGGCAAGAAGGCCTCGGTCAAGATCCTTGACGTCAAGCCCTTCACCGGCTGATCACCCTCTCTCTTCGCAGCACATCGCAGAACGCCGATGCCCGGCCGGAATGATCCGGCCGGGCTTCGGTGCGTTCGGTGCTTCGGTGCGTTCCGCGGGCCTACGCGGACGCCGAGCGGTACTTGCGGACCGCCAGGGTCCGGAAGACCACGATGATCAGCACGGACCAGATGATCGAGGCGATGACCGGGTGCTGCATCGGCCAGGCCTCCGGGACCGGGTAGCCCGGCGGGAGGTTGCCGAAGAGCTCCCGGGCCGCCTGGACGGTGGCGCTGAACGGGTTCCACTCCGCGATGTGCCGCAGGAAGGTCGGCATGTTCTCGGAGGGGACGAAGGCGTTCGAGATGAACGTCAGCGGGAAGAGCCAGATCAGCCCGCCCGAGGTGGCCGCCTCCGGGGTGCGCACCGACAGGCCGATCAGGGCGCCGATCCAGGAGAAGGCGTAGCCCAGCAGGAGCAGCAGGGCGAAGCCGCCGAGGACCTCGCCGATGCTGGTGTGGGTGCGCCAGCCGACGATCAGCGCGACCACGGCCAGGACGACCAGGGTGAGCGTGGTCTGGACGAGGTCGGCGAGGGTGCGGCCGGTCAGGACCGCGCCGCGGGCCATGGGCAGGGAGCGGAAGCGGTCGATGAGGCCCTTGTGCATGTCGTCCGCGATGCCCGCGCCCGCGCCGGCGGTGGCGAAGGTGACGGTCTGGGCGAAGATGCCCGCCATCAGGAACTCGCGGTAGGCCGCGGGCGAGGTGTTGCCGCCGACGCTGATGGAGCCGCCGAAGACATAGCTGAAGAGCACGACGAACATGACCGGCTGGATCACACCGAAGATGATCATCTCGGGGATCCGGGACATCCGGATCAGGTTCCGCTTGGCGATGACCAGGGAGTCGTTGACCCCCTGGACGATGCCGCCGCGCGGGTGGGGTGCCGCTAGCTCCGGGGTCGGGGAGGTGCCCGGGGTCGGGGAGGTGAGGGTCACTTCGCCGTCTCCTTCCGCGCCGCCGCTGCCTTGCGGCCCTTGGCGTCGGCCGGGGCCCCGCCGTTCTCATCGCCGTTCCCTTCCGCCTCGCGTTCGGCGGCGTGGCCGGTCAGGGATATGAACACGTCGTCGAGGGTGGGGCGGCGCAAGCCGATGTCGTCGATCTCGATGCCCCGGCCGTCCAGTTCCCGGATGACCTCCGCCAGCAACTTGGCGCCGCCGGAGACGGGCACCGTCAGCTTGCGGGTGTGCTCCTCGACCGTGGTCTCGCCCTTGCCGAAGCCGGCCAGGACCTCGCGCGCGGCGGTGATGTCCTCGCGCTCGTGGACGACGACCTCCACCCGCTCGCCGCCCGTACGGGCCTTGAGCTGGTCGGAGGTGCCGCGGGCGATGACCTTGCCCTGGTCGACCACGCAGATGTCGTGGGCGAGGTGGTCGGCCTCCTCCAGGTACTGGGTGGTGAGCAGCAGGGTGGTGCCGCCCGCGACCAGTTCCTTGATGATCCCCCACAGCCGCTGGCGGTTGCGGGGGTCGAGACCGGTGGTCGGCTCGTCCATGAACATCACGGGCGGGCTGACCACGAGGGCGGCGGCGAGGTCGAGGCGCCTGCGCATGCCGCCGGAGTAGGTCTTGGCGGTGCGGTCGGCCGCGTCGGCGAGGCTGAAGCGTTCGAGCAGCTCCTCGGCCCGGGCCTTCGCCGCCTTGGCCTTCATCTGGTAGAGCCGGCCGACCATCTGGAGGTTCTCGCGGCCGGTGAGGTATTCGTCGACGGCGGCGAACTGGCCGGAGAGGCCGATGGCCCGGCGGACCTCGTTGGGGTGTTTGAGTACGTCGATGCCGGCGACGACGGCATTGCCGCTGTCGGGCCGGAGGAGGGTGGTCAGGACGCGTACGGTCGTGGTCTTGCCCGCGCCGTTCGGGCCGAGCAGACCCAGGACGGTGCCTTCGGGGACATCGAGGTCCACGCCGTCCAGAGCCCGTACATCACCGAAGGTCTTGACCAGACCTTCGGCGTAAATGGCGCCTGGCATACGGATTCTCCCAGTGCGAATCGGGCCAGCAGAATCGGTGCACGTGTGATCATATGGGCGCCGGGCATGCGTCGCCCGGCCGAACGGGTGATCCCCGCCCGCCCGGGACGCCAACGCGTCCTCACAAGCCTCCGCTAGCTCATCACCTTGTAACCGGCGCTGTGCAGCGAGCGCGCGACCTCCGCGCAGTGCTCCGGGCCCTTCGTCTCCAGGTGCAGCTCCACCTCCACCTCCGTGAGCCCCAGCCGCGGGTCGGTCCGCACGTGGCTCACGTCCAACACGTTCGCATCCACCTCTGACAACACCCCCAGGAGTCCTGCCAGCGCCCCCGGCCGGTCGGCGACGCGCAGCCGCAGCGACAGGTACCGGCCCGCCGCGGCCATGCCGTGCCGCAGGATCCGCTGCAGCAGCAGCGGGTCGACGTTCCCGCCGGACAGGACGGCCACCACCGGCCCGCCGTCGTACAGTTCGGGCTCGCTCAACAGGGCGGCCACCGGGCTGCACCCGGCCGGCTCGACCACCAGCTTCGCCCGCTCCAGGCACAGCAACAGGGCGCTGGAGAGCGCGTCCTCGGAGACCGTACGCACGTCGTCGAGGAGCTCTCCAATGATTTTGAAGGGGATGTCACCGGGCCGGCCGACCTTGATGCCGTCCGCCATCGTCGTCGGGTTGTCGATGGACACCGGGTGCCCGACGAGCAGCGAGGGCGGGTACGCGGCCGCGCCCGCCGCCTGCACGCCGATCACCTTCACGTCCGGCCGCAGCGCCTTCACCGCCACCGCGACACCGGCCGCGAGACCGCCGCCGCCGATGCCGACGAGGATGGTCCGCACCTCGGGGCACTGCTCGAGGATCTCCAGGCCCACCGTGCCCTGGCCCGCGATGATGTCGCGGTGGTCGAAGGGGTGGATGAACACCGCCCCCGTGCGGTCCGCGTACTCCTGGGCGGCCGCGAGGGTCTCGTCGACCACCTGGCCGTGCATGCGCACCTCGGCGCCGTACTCCTGGGTCGCGGCCACCTTGGGCAGCGGCGCCCCGACCGGCATGAACACCGTGGAGCGCACCCCCAGCAGCGAGGAGGCCAGCGCCACGCCCTGCGCGTGGTTGCCCGCGCTGGCCGCCACCACGCCGGCGGCCCGCTGCTCGGGGCGCAGGCCGGCGATGCGCACGTACGCGCCGCGCAGCTTGAAGGAACCGGTGCGCTGCAGGTTCTCGCACTTGAGGTGTACCGGGGAGAACGTGAGGGAGGAGAGGTACCGGCTGCCCTCCATCGGGGTGACCCGGGAGACGCCGGACAGCATCTTCTGGGCTCCCCGGATGTCGTCGAGGATGACCTGCGGAACGGGCTGGGGCACGCGGTAGCTCATGCCGCCAGTCTCCCCGGTCCGCGGCTCCGCGCGCGACGTGGGCAGCGCGGGCAGCGCGGGCAGCGCGGGTGCGGGGCGCGGGGCGCGGGGCCTCGCCGTGCGGACCCGGCCGCGGCTTCGGGTGGGGCGGGGCCCCTCCGGGACGTCTCCTCGGCTCGCGAACCCGGCGGGGCCGGCCCGTTGCCCGGCAGTGTGTTCGCTCGTCCTGCGGGGACGCCCCGGAGTGTCCCCGCCCCGCCGGGGACGGGCGCGCGCCGGGGCCTCCCCGCAGGACGCCGAACACAACCACCCTCGGCCCTCCGACCCCTGGAAACGTTCGGCGTCCGAGGAGAGGCCCCGGCGTGCGCCCGGCCCCGGCGGAACCCCCGGCCCCGGCCGCGGGCGGCAAACCGGAAGCAGAGCCCGGACCGGGCACGCGGCGGGGCGAAATCCGGCCATGCCGGGGCGGGCCCGGAGGCGCGCTCCGCACCGGCCGTATCAGTTGTCAAACAGGGCGTACGAGCCGCCGCACGGCCGCGTACTCTGTCCCCCATCCTTGTCGGACCCACGCGAAGAGAGCCCACGGCCATGCCTTCATCCCCGGCCAATTCCGACCTGCCCGCGGCGCAGAACGCGCCTGCCGGAGCGGGCCTCCTCGACGCGCTCCAGCACCAGGTCGCCGTCTTCGCGCGCCGTGCCGAGCAGACCCGCCTGGGCGGCGTCGGCCAGGCCCGCAACTCCATGGACCGGGCCGCGTACCTGCTGCTGAACCGGCTCGACCTGGAGGGCCCGATGGGCGTCAAGGCGCTCGCCGGCGGCATGGGCATCGACTCCTCCACGGTCACCCGGCAGGTCGCGCCGCTCGTCGACAGCGGCCTGGTCAAGCGGACTTCGCACCCCGAGGACGGCCGGGCCGTGGTCCTGGCGCTGTCCCCGCGGGGGTTGACCCGGCTGGAGGAGGTCCGTTCCTCGCGGCGCGAGCTGATGGCGCGGGTGACGGAGGGGTGGTCCGAGGAGGAGCGCGAGTCCTTCACGGCGCTGCTGACGCGCTTCAACCTGTCGCTCTCCGAGCTGATGGCGGCCGTGGCCGACGCCGGCCCGGCCTCCTGACCCTTCCCGACCCCTCCTGACCGTCCGACCCCTTGACCTGGACGGTCCCGCTGCCCGCACTATGTGACCCATGCGGGCGTTGGACCAACGGACGAGCCCCTACGCGGAGTTCGAGACCTTCGTCGCGGGCGCGGCGGGGCGGCTCCTGCACGTCGCGATCCTGCTGACGGGCGAACCGGAGACGGCCCGAAGGCTGCTGGCGGGCGCGCTGGCCCGTACGTACGCGCACTGGCAGCGCGTGCGCGGGGACGACCCGTACGACTTCACCCGCCAGGAACTGTGCGCCGCGTTCGCCCGTACCGCGTGGCGGCACCACCGGGGCGGCGGGGTGCTGGCCCGGCTGAGCCCGCTGGAGCGGCTCGTACTCGTCCTGCGGATCTACGAAGGGGTCGCGGAGGAAGTCACGGCTGCGCAGCTGGGCCTGCCGGCGGAACGGGTCCGCGTGCTGTGCAACCGGGCCGTGGCGGAGCTGCGGTGAGCGGGCTCCCGGACCGCAAGGAGGCCCAGGTGCGGCGCCTGCTGGAGGGCCCGTACCCGGTGGTCCCGCCGGGCCTCGCCTCGGGCGCGGCGGCCCGCGGTGACCGGCTGCTGCGCCGCCGTCGCGCAGTGCGGCGCCTGGGCTGGATGCTGCTCATCGCGGCGGTGGTCGCCTTCACCGTCTGGGCGACCCTGACCCGCCCCTGGGCGACCCCGCCGAGCGGCATCTCCCCACCGCTGGAGGGCTGGTAACCCCGCGCCTCGAACGCCGGCGGGGCTGGATTTACGCTCGGCGGCGCCGGCCAAGTCCAGCCCCTCCGGCGTTTGAGGAGCGGGTCTGGGCGGAGCCCAGGGTGCCGCGGAGCGCCACTTCCAGCCTCGCGGGGTCCGGGGCTGAGCCCCGGCAGTGGCGCCGCACCCCTGCACAGGGGTCCCCACCGGGCCCGGGCGGGGCCCGGTGGGGAGGGGCGTCAGCCCAGGGCCTGGGTCAGGTCCGCCAGGAGGTCGTCCGCGTTCTCGATGCCCACCGACAGCCGGACCAGGTCCGCCGGGACCTCCAGCGCCGACCCGGCCGCCGACGCGTGCGTCATCCGCCCCGGGTGCTCGATCAGGGACTCGACGCCGCCCAGGGACTCCCCGAGGGTGAAGAGCTTCGCGCGGTTGCAGACCTCGACCGCCGCCTCCTCGCCGCCCACGACCTGGAAGGACACCATGCCGCCGAAGTTCCGCATCTGCTTCGCGGCGACCTCGTGGCCCGGGTGCTCCGGCAGGCCCGGGTAGAGGACCTTGTGCACCTTCGGGTGGCGGGCCAGCAGCTCGACGACCTTCGCCGCGTTCTCCGCGTGCCGGTCCATTCGGACGGCCAGCGTCTTGATGCCGCGCAGCACGATCCACGAGTCGAAGGGCCCGGCCACCGCGCCCATCGCGTTCTGGTGGTAGGCGAGTTCCTCGCCGAGCGCCGCGTCCGCCGTGACCAGCGCGCCGCCGACGACGTCCGAGTGCCCGCCCATGTACTTCGTCAGCGAGTGCACGACCACGTCCGCGCCGAGCGCGAGGGGCTGCTGGAGGTAGGGGGAGGCGAAGGTGTTGTCCACGACCAGCTTCGCGCCGGCCGTCCGCGCGATGTCGGCGACGACGGCGATGTCGGTGATGCCGAGCAGCGGGTTCGACGGGGTCTCGACCCAGATGACCTTGGTCTTCGGGGTGAGCGCGGCCCGTACGGACTCCGCGTCGGAGGTGTCGGCCACCGACCACTCCACGCCCCAGCGGGAGACGACCTTCGCGAAGAGTCGGAAGGTGCCGCCGTACGCGTCGTTCGGGATGACCACGTGGTCGCCCGGGGAGAGCAGCGTGCGCAGGAGGCAGTCCTCGGCGGCGAGCCCGGACGCGAAGGCGAGCCCGCGGCTGCCGCCCTCCAGTGCCGCGAGGTTCTCCTCCAGCGCGGTGCGGGTCGGGTTGGCGCTGCGGCTGTACTCGTAGCCGCCGCGCAGGCCGCCGACGCCGTCCTGCTTGTAGGTGGAAACCTGGTAGATCGGGGGTACGACCGCGCCGGTCAGCGGGTCCGCCGTGTTGCCCGCGTGGATCGCGCGGGTCTCGAAGCTCTGGTGCTCGTGGCTGTCGTCGCTCATGGTCCGAATGCTATGCCCAGCCCCGGACCGGGCCCCCTATTGGCCTGCGGCCCCCTCGGTCTGGTTCGCTTGTGGCATGGAGATTCTGTGGTTGCTGTTCGCGATCGGCTGGCTCGCGGTCATCGTCGGTGTGTTCGTACGGCGCAAGCGCGGCGGAAGTCTGCGGCTGGTCGCGCCGGGCAGCCCTGACGCGGCCGACCCGGCGGACTACGGATTCGACCGGCAGGAAGACCTCGACATCCGGATCCCCGGGCCCGACCAGGACCTGATGGACGCCCTCGACAACGTGCAGCGCACCGCCCAGTGGCAGGCGGCGTCGCAGCTGCTCGCCGGGACCCCGGTCGAGGGCGAGCAGCGCTGGCAGCGCGTGCAGGCGTTCGGCGGGTCAGCGGCGCTGGAGCTCGTACAGCAGCCGGGTGTGGGCGCGCAGTGGCTGAAGGCGTGGCGGCTGGAGGCGGAGAAGGACGCGGGCGGCGCGCAGGTGCACGCGGAGCTGCTGGTGCAGCAGGCGTGGCGCGCCTCGGGCGGCGTGGGTTCGTCCGATCACCGGATCATCCTGGAGGAGGCCCGCGAGGCCTGCCGCAAGGCGGGGCTGCTGGCGCCGGGCGACCCGGTCCCGTACATCACGGAGCTGGCGATCGCGCGCGGCCTGGCGTACTCGGAGGCGGAGTTCGACGTGCTGTGGGCGAAGGTCATCGACCGGGCGCCGGCGCACATGGGCGCGCACCTGGCGGCCCTGCACTACTGGTGCGAGAAGTGGCACGGCTCGCGGGAGAAGGCGGACGCCTTCGCGCACGCGGCCGCCGCGCGTGCGCCGCAGGGGTCGCTGCTGGCTGCGCTGCCGCTGTTCTCGGTGTACGAGAACCTCCCGGACGTGGTCCTGACCGGCAGCTTCTACCAGAGCGCGGTGGTGACGCGGGCGGTGGAGGGCGCGCTGTACGCGGTGCACACTGCGCGGCCGGACGACCCGATGCTGGCGCACGTACGGCACCTGCTGCTGTCGTTCCTGGTGAACATGGAGCGCTGGGCGGAGGCGATGGAGCAGGTGCGGCACGTGGACGGCTACGTGGGCGCCCTGCCGTGGTCGGCCTCGCCGGACCCGGCCGCGCACTACGCCGTGTTCCGCGCGCTGGCGGTGGCGGGCTACGAGGCGAACGGCGGCTCCCCTGCGACGCTGCCGCGGTAGCCCTGCGGGCGGGCGAGGCGCGGGGCGGGGGCGGGGCGGGGCGGGGGCGGGGAATCCCGGCCCGCCCCTTTCCGTTGAGGGGGTACCGAAGGAGGCGAACCATGTTCTCGTACCGCCGCACGCCCGAGCTCCCCACTCGCGAGGAGGCCCTGACGGGCCGCGCGGAGCCGCTGTTCACCCTGCCCGAGAAGCACACGGTCCTCGGCAACCCGCTGGCCGGCCCGTATCCCGCGCACCTGGAAGTGGCCGACTTCGGCCTGGGCTGCTTCTGGGGCGCGGAGCGCAAGTTCTGGCAGACCCCCGGGGTCTGGACCACCCTGGCCGGCTACCAGGGCGGTTTCACCGAGAACCCGACGTACGAGGAGGTCTGCTCGGGCCAGACCGGCCACACGGAGGTCGTCCGCGTGGTCTTCGACCCGACGCAGGTCTCCTACTCCGCCCTCCTGAAGCTGTTCTGGGAGTCCCACAACCCCACGCAGGGCTTCCGCCAGGGCAACGACGTCGGCACCCAGTACCGCTCGGCGGTCTACACCCACTCCCCCGCCCACCAGCAGACGGCGGAAGCCTCCCGCGAGACCTACCAGCAGGTCCTCACGTCCTCGGGCCACGCCCAGATCACGACGGCGATCCTCCCGGCCACGGACCGCCCGTTCTGGCCGGCGGAGGCACATCACCAGCAGTACTTGGACCGCAATCCGGGCGGCTACTGCGGAATCGGCGGCACGGGCGTGAGCTGCCCGATCGGCATCGCCGCGGCGGAGTGACACAGCGGGCGACTGCCCGTGACCCGGCGGGCTTCCAAGGCGGCCACACGGCCCCGCCGTACGACTCCCTGTAGCCGTCGGCGCCTGCCCGGGGGCCGGGCCCCGTCAGACCACCGTCACGTGGGCCGAGGCCCAGGACGTGTGGTCGTACGAGGAGCGGGCGTTGGCGTCCTCCACCACCAGGTGGAGGAGGCGGATGCCCGTGACGTCGAGGTCGATGGCCGTGGGGCCGCTCGCGCCCGTGAGGGTGGGGGTGGTGAGGAGGGTGCGGCCGTCGCCGCGGACGATGGCGCGGGTGGCGCCGGCCGAGGACTGCTTCGTCGAGAAGTCGTCGATGCCGACGAGCGCCGTGAAGCGGGACGCCCGGCCGCCGAGGTGGTAGACGATCTCCGAGGGGGCGTGGACGCCCAAGCCCTTGGGGTACGTGACGCCGCCGAAGGCGATCGGGGTGCCGTCGCCCGCCGCCTGCTTGCCGTTGGAGCGGTCGATCTCCACCGGGCCCCAGCCGTTGGTGGCCGAGACCCACGGGAGGTCGCTGAGGTAGCTGTCCTGCGTGGGCGGGGCCGGGAGCGGTGTGTAGCGGGTGGGCGCCGTGAAGCGGAGGGCGGACGAGGTGGTGGCCTCCGGGACGAGCAGGACAGGAGCCGCCGAAGGCGGGGCGACCTTCCACGTCGTGGTCAAGGACTCGCCGGGGCCGAGGGAGAGCGCGGTCGTCGCGGTCGTCGGCGTAGCCGTCCAGCCCGACGGGAGCGGGAGGGTGACGCGGACGTCCGGCCAGGGGCGGGTCGTGCCGTTCGAGACGGTCGTGGTGAGCGTCGAGGCCACCGCGTCCACGGTCGCCGTGAGGCCCCACGCGCGGCGCACGTACGTGTCCGACCACGAGGCGCGGAGCAGGGCCGTCAGGGACGAGACCACCGACGGGTTCTTCGCCGCCACGTCGTTCTTCTCGGCGAGGTCCGTCGTCAGGTTGTAGAGCTCGAACTCCCACTTCGAGTCCGCCACGGTACGGTCCCGCGCCGGGGCGAACCGTACGGCCTTCCAGTGGTCCTTGCGGATCGCCTCCGCCACCTGCTTCGCCCGGCCGCCGTCCACCGTGTTCGCCCGGCTGGTGACGCCCTGCTCGTCGCGGTACCAGTACAGGTGGTTGTGGAGCGGGGCGAGGGCGGGTGCGCCGTTCAGGACCGGGGCCGCCGAGAGGCCGTCGATGTCCGAGGGGGCCGGGGCACCGCCCGCCAGCTCGGCGAGGGTGGGCAGGACGTCGTACAGCGGGGTGGGGCGGGCGCTGGTGGTGCCCGCGGCGATCCGGCCCGG
This sequence comes from Streptomyces sp. NBC_01351, assembly GCF_036237315.1. Lineage (GTDB taxonomy): Bacteria > Actinomycetota > Actinomycetes > Streptomycetales > Streptomycetaceae > Streptomyces. Next base: position 3,201,522 of record NZ_CP108356.1, read on the forward strand.
GGCCCAGGCGATCAGCGGGACGCGTACGCCGCCCTCGTACAGGTTGCGCTTGTAGCCGCGCAGCGGGCCGTTCGCGTCGAAGAGGTCGGGGTTCACGCCGCCTTCCTCGTGCGGGCCGTTGTCGGAGGCCACCAGGACCACGGTCCGGTTGGCGATCCCCAGCGCCTTCAGCCGGTCCACGACCGCGCCGACCTGCGCGTCGAGGAGGCTGATCTGCGCCGCGTGCGCCTTGTTCGCCTGCGTCCACGACTGCGAGGCGTACGCGCCGACGTCGGGGATGTCGCTCGGCGCGTGCGGCAGGTTCGGGGCCAGGTAGAGCAGGAAGGGGTCGGGTCCGGCGGCGTGGGCGTCGATGAAGCCGAGCGCGCGCTCGGCGATCGCGGTGGGGGCGAAGGTGCCCGTCGGGACGGTCTCCTTGGCGCCGTTGTGCCAGAGGTAGGTCGGGTAGTACTGGTGGGCGTGGCTGTGGTCGATGTACCCGTAGAACTCCTCGAAGCCGCGCGCGCCCGGGTGGCTGGGCTGGTCCGCGGCCTCGGGACCGAAGCCCCACTTGCCGAACAGGCCCGTACGGTAGCCACGCGCGCGCAGCACCTCCGCGAAGGTGGTGTCCCCGGCGCCGAGGCTGCCCTGGCCGCCGCTGGAGGGGTTGGCGCGGACGGCGGCGTGGCCGGTGTGCAGGCCGGTGAGCAGGGCGGCGCGGGAGGGGGCGCAGACGGCGGCCGCGGAGTAGGCGTCGGTGAACCGGAGCCCCTCGGCGGCGAGTTGGTCGATGCGCGGGGTGCTGATCAGTTTCTGGCCGTACGCACCCAGGTCGCCGTAGCCGAGGTCGTCGGCCAGGATCACCACCAGGTGGGGCGGGCCGGGTGTGCCGGCTGCCGTCGTGGCCGCCGCCGGGGCCGCCGCCGTGAGCTGCGGCACGGCGGCGAGACCGGCGGCGGCCGCGGATCCGGCGAGGAAATGGCGGCGGCTGGACATCTTGAACTCCTCGGCTGCGACAGGGGGTTGGATTGATCATCCGCAGCCCGCGGCGCCGGGGCCATGCACGGGGCATGAAGATCGTGTGACGCCCGCCCGCCCGCCCGCGCTCGCTCGCTCAGATCGTCGAGGCGTCGATCACGAAGCGGTAGCGGACGTCGCTCGACAGGACCCGCTCGTACGCCTCGTTGATCCCGTCGGCGGCGATCAGCTCGATCTCCGCGCCCAGGCCGTGTTCGGCGCAGAAGTCCAGCATCTCCTGGGTCTCGGCGATCCCGCCGATCATCGATCCGGCGAGGGTCTTGCGGCCGCCGATGACCGAGAAGAGGTTGAGCGCGACGGGCTCCTCCGGGGCGCCGACGTTCACCAGGGCGCCGTCGACCTTCAGCAGGCGGAGGTACGCGTCCAGGCCGAGCGGCGCGGAGACGGTCGACAGGATCAGGTCGAAGGTGCCGGCCAGCTGCTCGAAGGTGGTCTCGTCGCTGGTGGCGTAGTAGTGGGAGGCGCCCAGCTTCAGGCCGTCCTCCCGCTTGCGCAGCGACTGCGACAGGACGGTGACCTCCGCGCCCAGCGCCGCCGCGATCTTCACGCCCATGTGGCCGAGGCCGCCGAGGCCGACGACCGCGACCTTCTTGCCGGGGCCCGCGTGCCAGTGCTTGAGCGGGGAGTAGAGGGTGATGCCGGCGCACAGCAGCGGGGCGGCGACGTCGAGGGCGAGGCCGTCGGGAATGCGGACGGTGTAGTTCTCGTCGACGACGACGTGGGTGGAGTACCCGCCGTACGTGGGGTCGCCGTTCTGGTCGAGGGCGTTGTAGGTGCCGGTCATGCCCTTGACGCAGAACTGCTCGTCCCCGCGCAGGCAGTACTCGCACTCACGGCAGGAGTCGACGAAGCAGCCGACGCCGACGCGGTCACCGACCGCGAATTTGGTGACGCCCGGACCGACTTCGGTGACGACACCGGCGATCTCGTGGCCGGGGACCATGGGGTAGATGCCTTTGCCCCAGCCGTCGCGCACCTGGTGGATGTCGGAGTGGCAGATGCCGGCGTACTTGATGTCGATGAGGACGTCGTGCTCGCCGACGGGGCGGCGCGGAACGGTGGTGCGCTCCAGCGGGGCCTTGGGAGCGGGGGCGGCGTAGGCGGCGACCCGGGTGACAGACGTGGCGGGCGTGGCGGGCGTGGCGGACATGGGTGCTCCTCGGCGATGACGCGCGGTGACGCTGGGTGGTGACGGGGTCCAGACTGCCCGGCCTCGTGGCCGGCACCCAGCCCCCTGTCCTGCCTAGGACTGGCGTACGTACCACTGGCGGGGTCAGGCTCAGCCCCGCGCCATACCGGTCCGCCCGGTGATACTGGGCGTATGGACCAGCTTGATCAGCGTGCCGAGCTCGGCGAGTTCCTCCGCTCCCGACGGGCCCGGCTGCGCCCCTCGGACGTGGGCCTGCCCGACTACGGGCGCCACCGGCGCGTCCCCGGGTTGCGCCGCGAGGAGCTGGCGCAGCTGGCCGGGGTCTCCGTCGCGTACTACACGCGGCTGGAGCAGGGCGCCGGGCACAACGTGTCCGCGGAGGTGCTGGACGCCATCGCGCGCGCCCTGCGCCTCGACGGCACCGAGCAGGCGCACCTGACCCACCTGGCCCGCCCGAAGGCGCGCAGGCGCCGCCAGGGCCACCGCCCCCAGCAGGCGCGGCCGGAGCTGCGGGCGCTGCTGGACGCGATGGAGGGCGTACCGGCCTATCTGGTGGGGCGCCGGCAGGACGTCATCGGCTGGAACCGGCTGGCGGCGGCGGTCTTCGGGGACTTCGGGAAGCTGCCGGCGCAGGAGCGGAACCTGGTGCGGCTGGTGTTCCTGGACCCGGCGACGGCCGAGCTGTTGGTGGACTGGGAGTGCCGGGCGTGCGAGGTCGTCAGCAACCTGCGGATGTACGCCGGCGAGAACCCGGACGACGAGCAGCTGTCCGCGCTGGTCGGGGAGTTGTCGGTGAAGAACGAGGAGTTCCGGCGGCTGTGGGCGGCGCACACGGTGGCCGACAAGACGCACGGGGTGAAGCGGCTGCGGCATCCGCTGGTGGGCGAGTTGGAGCTGTCCTTCCAGACGCTGCGGCTGCCGGACGATCCGGCGCAGTACCTGGTGGCCTTCCACGCGGCGCCGGGCTCCCCGTCCGCGGACGCACTGCGGCTGCTGGCGTCGTGGTCGGCCCCCGAGGCCCCCGAGGCTCCCGGAGCCGCCAAGGCCCCCGCGATCGCCGCGAACCCCGCGACCCCCGAGGAGGGGGCCGCGGCATGGGACCCGGCCGCTACAGCTTGAGCTGGAAGTACCCCGTGCCGCGCTCGCGGCGGTAGCCCAGGGCCTCGTTCACCCGGAGCATGGGGGTGTTCTCGTCCGCCACCGTCGTGGCGATCCGCGCCAGGGCCGGATACCGCCGCGCGGCCGACGCCAGCATGCCCCGCTTCACCGCGAGGCCGAGGCCGTGGCCCCGGTGGGCGGGGACGACGACCGTGTCGTACTGGAGAGCGCGCGGGCCGGCGGGATCGGGCAGGACGAGCTCCGTGTACGCCGCCACCTCACCCTGCGCGGTCACGGCGGCGACCGTGGTGATCTCGCCGCCCCGGTCGAGGATCAGCTGGTACGCGGCGTGCAGCCGCCCGGCCGACCAGGCCTCGAACTGCTCGTCGACGTCCCCCATCGGCGCGTCCTCCATCGCCCCGTGGGCCACGGCGGCCGCCTGCGCCCATTCCTCGGGCACCAGGCCGTGCCAGGTCAGGAGTTCGTAGCCGGGCGCGGGTTCCGGGTCCGGCTGCTGCCGGGGCACGTCCTGTACGTACCAGGCCATCGGCAGGACGTTCTCGAACCCGAGGGACTCGGCGAACGCCTGCCCGGGGCTGCCCAGGTCCACGAGCGTGGAGACCGACGTCCGGCCCTGGGCGAGGAGTTCCTCGCGGACCCGCTGCCACAGGGCCGTGCCGACGCCCCGGCGGCGCGCGTCCGGGCGTACGGCCAGCACGTCCAGGAACGCGGTGTGCGCGTTGGTCTCGTCCGTGAACAGGAGCAGACCCGCCACGCCCGCGCCCTCGTCGGCCGCCCACAGCGCGGCGCGCCCGCGCGCCGGCGCGACGCACAGGCGCCCGGCGACCTCCACCCGGGACGGCGGCGGCAGCTGCGGCAGGTCGGCGCCCTGCGCGGCGGCGAGGACCGCCGTCCAGGCGTCCACGTCGGCGTCGGACGGGGGCACGGCGAGGGATCTGATCATCATGCACCGGACCCTAGACGGGCCCCCGCCCCGCCGCTCGGGTTTTCGGTGACCGTCACGGTGCCGCGGCGCAACGCCGAAGGCGGGGAACCTCCGAGAGGTTCCCCGCCTTCCGCAGTGGCTCGGTGCGAGCGTCAGACGGCCGCGCCGGCCTTCCAGTCCGCCCAGCTCATGTTCCAGCCGTTGAGGCCGTTGTCGGGCGTGATGGTCTTGTCCGGGGAGTTGACCACGGTGACCACGTCGCCGATGAGTGAGTTGTCGTAGAACCAGGCCGCCGGCTGGTTCGGGTCGTTCGCGCCCTTGACGTCGTTCAGGCCGACACAGCCGTGGCTGGTGTTGGCGCTGCCGAAGACGGAGTCCGCACCCCAGTAGTTGCCGTGGATGAAGGTGCCCGAGGTCGACAGGCGCATCGCGTGCGGGACGTCCTTGATGTCGTACTCGCCCTTGCCGTCGTCGTCCGTGAAGCCGACGGTGGCACCGTTCATCCGGGTCTCCTTGAACTTCTCGGAGATCACCATCTGGCCGTTGTACGTCGGGTTCTCCGGGGCGCCCGCCGAGATCGGGATGGTCTTGACGACCGCGCCGTCCCGGGTGACCGTCATCTTCTTCGACTTCGCGTCGACCGTGGAGACCTGGCTGCGGCCGATCTTGAAGGTCACGGTCTTGTTCTGGACGCCCTGGACGCCGGGAGCACCCTGCACGCCTTCGAGCGCGAGCTTCAGCGTGACGGTGGAGTTCGCCTGCCAGTACTGCTCCGGACGGAAGTCCAGGCGCTGGGCGCCGAACCAGTGGCCGACGACTTCCTGGCCGCTGCTGGAGGAGACCGTGATGGCCGCCTGGACGGCCTTCTTGTCCTTGATCGCCTTGTTGAAGGTGATCGAGACCGGCATGCCCACGCCGACCGTCTGGCCCTCGTCCGGTATGAACGAGCCGACGAAGCTGTTCTCCGGGGAGACGGTGGTGAAGGAGGCGTTCTCGTGCGCCTCGCGGCCCGCGTCGTCCTTCGCGGTCGCCGACAGGGCGTACTTCGTGGAGCGCTTCAGCGCGGTGTCGGGCTTCCAGCTCTTGCCGTCGCCGGCGATCTTGCCGGCAACGGCCGTGCCCTCGGAGGTCTTCAGCTCGACGGCGGTCAGCGTGCCGTCGCTGACGGCGACGGTGGTGGCGTCGTTGAGGCCGACGTTGGTGGCGCCGTCCTTCGGCGTGATCGTTATCTTGGCCTTGGACGCGTCCTTGGCCGCCGCCGCGTCGACGTCCGCCTGGGACTTGCTGCTCTCGCTCGCCTTCGGCGTGTCACCGCCTCCGCCGCTGCACGCAGAAAGCACCAGTACGCCACCGAGCACGGCGGATATGCCCATCAAGGACCTTCTCCGCCGCTTGCTGTCCGTCCTCACACGCCACTCCATCGTTGCCGGAAGCCCCGGGGCTGCCGTCCCGGGGTTGGCCGGGCAGGGGGAATGACCCCCTGCCTCGTCCTGACAACGCGTGAACGCCGCGGATCGGTTCCACATTCCGTTGGGATGTGGGCAACCACACGGTCAGGCGTTGTCGGGTTCTTCGTCGAAGTCCCCATCTTCCTCGTCGATGTCCCACTCCATCGACTCGGGGTCGTATTCGACGGGCTCGCTGCTCCAGGAGGCCTGGGCGAGCTCCACTCCGGGGATCTCCGCGACCAGGTCGGTGGGGTCGACGAGGTAGGCGAGGGCCTCCGACTCGTCCTCCCTGACGGCGGCTTCGGCGTGGCCGCGCTCCTCGTCCGGCATGAACTCGTCGGCCTCGATGTGTGCGAGCGCGGCTCCGGTGAGTGCCTGGGCGTCCGGCACCTCCAGCACCAGATCTACCCGAAGTCGTACATAACGTGATGTCTCAGAAGGGTTCATACGACGGAGAGTAAGCCCGAGGAACCCCCGACTTTCCCACGACCCGCCCCTTTCCGTAGCATCACCGCACACGGCCAATTCGCTGCAGCCGCAAGGGGGATCGCACCGTGTCCGCACGCCGTCCGCTGCTCACCGCTCTCGGAGCGACCACCCTCCTCACCGCCCTGTGGTTCGTGCCCTCGGCGGGCGCCACCGCACCCGGGCCCGCGGCGGGCCGCTCCGGCTCCCCCGCCGCCGCCAACACCGCGCCCTCGGCCGCGCCGACGGCCCAGGGGGCGCGCGGGGATTCCGCTACGCCTCCCCCGCAGCCGGCGCCCCTCATGCTGGCCGACACCGGTTCCGCCGACACCACGCCCTACCTGCTGGGCGGCACGCTCTTCCTCGGCATCGGGGCCGGCTTCGTCACCTTCTCCGTACACCGCTCCCGCAGCGCCCTCTGAGCACCACGCGAAGGGCCGCCCGGGAAACATCCCGGGCGGCCCTCCGTCACGTACGGCAGGCCGTCAGGCGAGCGGACCCGTCTCCGTTTCCACCGCGGCGACGAGAGCACCCGTACGGATGAACGCGTCGGCGGCGGCCAGGTCAGGGGCGAGGAAACGATCCGGCCCGGGGCCCTGCACACCCGCCGCACGGGCGGCCGCGATGGCCGCCCGGCTGGCGGGGGCCGGGGTGAGCCCGTGGCGCAGTTCGATGGCCCGGGTGGCCGCGTACATCTCGATCGCGATGATCCGGGTCAGATTGTCGACGGCGGTACGGAGCTTGCGCGCGGCCGACCACCCCATGGAGACGTGGTCCTCCTGCATGGCGGAGGAGGGGATCGAGTCGGCGGAGGCCGGCACCGCGAGCCGCTTCATCTCGCTGACCAGGGCGGCCTGCGTGTACTGGGCGATCATCAGACCGGAGTCCACGCCGGCGTCGTCCGCGAGGAACGGCGGCAGGCCGTGCGAGCGGTTCTTGTCGAGCAGCCGGTCGGTGCGGCGCTCGGCGATCGAGCCCAGGTCCGCGGCGGCGATGGCCAGGAAGTCCAGGACGTACGCGACCGGGGCGCCGTGGAAGTTTCCGTTGGACTCCACGCGCCCGTCGGGCAGCACCACCGGATTGTCGACGGCGGCGGCCAGCTCGCGGGAGGCCACCAGGGCGGCGTGCGCCATGGTGTCGCGGCCCGCGCCGGCGACCTGCGGGGCGCAGCGCACCGAGTAGGCGTCCTGCACGCGCGGGGCGGACTCCTCCTGGAAGTGCCCGGTGAGCCCGGAACCCTTCAGGACGGCGGCCATGTTCGCGGCGGAGGCACCCTGGCCCGGGTGCGGGCGGATGGCGTGCAGCTCGGGCTGGAGCACCTTCTCGGTGCCGAGCAGCGCCTCCAGCGTCAGCGCGGCGGTGATGTCGGCGGAGGTGTACAGCTTGGCGAGGTCGGCGAGGGCCATGACCAGCATGCCGAGCATGCCGTCGGTGCCGTTGAGGAGGGCGAGACCCTCCTTCTCGCGGAGCTCGACGGGCTCGATGCCGGCCTCGGCGAGCAGCTCGCCGGCGGGGCGGACGGTGCCGTCGGGGCCCTCTGCGTCGCCCTCGCCCATGAGCGCGAGCGCGCAGTGGGAGAGCGGCGCAAGGTCGCCGGAACAGCCGAGGGAGCCGTACTCGTGGACGACGGGGGTGATGCCCGCGTTGAGCAGGTCGGCCATGGTCTGCGCGACCGAGGGCCGCACGCCGGTGTGGCCGGAGGCCACGGTCTTGAGCCGGAGGAACATCAGCGCGCGGACGACCTCCCGCTCGACGCGCGGGCCCATGCCGGCGGCGTGCGAGCGGACGATGTTGCGCTGGAGCTGGGCGCGCAGCTCGGGGCTGATGTGCCGGGAGGCGAGTGCACCGAACCCGGTGGACACGCCGTAGACGGGCTCGGGCTTGGCGGCGAGGCCCTCGACGATCTCGCGGGCGCGGGCGAGGGCGTCGAGCGCCTCCGCGGACAGCTCGACCCGTGCGTTGCCGCGGGCGACGGCGATGACGTCCTCGGCGGTGGTCCCGGACGTCCCCACCACGACAGTGTGCATATCCATATTCAGCAGCGTACGGACTGAATCCCTTCATGTCACTAGTGACTTCCACCAGGGCCCCTTACGACCATGGGCGGACGGGTCGCGCGTGCGGCCCAAAGCCCGGGGCTCCGCCCCGTACCCCGCTCCTCAAACGCCGGAGGGGCTGGATTTGCGCCCGGCGGGGTCGGATCTGCGAAGCGAATTCCAGCCCCGCCGGCGTTTGAGGCGCCGCCGGAGGCAACCCCCAACCACGCGGGCGTCCAAGGCGCGACCGGAGGCAAGTCCAGCCTCGCCGGCGTTTGAGGTGCCACCGGAGGCAAACCCAGCCTCGCCGGCGTTTGAGGCGCGGGGTCTGGGGCGGAGCCCCAGCAGGGCGGCCCGCCGCACTGTCAGGGCCCGCCAGGTGCGGCGGCCCCACCCGGCCCGGGAGGGCAGCGGCCCGGGAGGGCTACGGCCGGCCCCGGAAGCGGCGACGCTCGCCCGAGTCGGCCTCCGCGGCGGCGTCCGCAAGGCGGACCACCGCGGTGTCGCGCCCCGCGACGACCGGCTTCGGGGAGCGCGCGGCCTTCGCCTTGTACTGGGCGGCGTCCGCCAGCCGGAACAGCCGCCGGGAGGACTTCACCGGCCCGATCGGATCCCCCGTGGAGGCCACCCCGCAGGCGACCCCCTCCCCCAGCTCCAGCTCGGCGGCCCGCGTGCACAGCTCCTCGGTGACCCGTACGACCTCGTCCGCGCTCGGCCCGACCCCGACCAGGCAGAACTCGTCGCCGCCGAGCCGCGCCACCAGCGCGCCGGGCAGTATCGCCCCGCACAGGCTCAGCACCGACCCGAACCTCTCCAGCAGCCGGTCGCCCATGGCGTGGCCCAGCGTGTCGTTGACCTTCTTCAGGCCGTTCAGGTCACACACGACGAGGCTGACCACGGCCCCTGTGCGCCGGTGCTCCTCCAGGGCCTCGTCGAGCCGCATGTCGACGGCCCGCCGGTTCGCGAGCCCGGTCAGCGGGTCGGTGAAGGCGAGCCGCCGGGCCTCCTCCAGCCGCTCGTTCTGGGCGAGCCCGGCCGCGACCACCGCCGCGAGCACGGTCGCGAACTCCGCGTCGTCCTCGTCGAAGTCGGGCAGCCCCTCGTCCCGGGCGACGTACAGCTCGCCCCAGGCCCGCCCGCTGAGCACGATCGGCGCGACCACGCACGTCCCGCGCCCCCGCCGGCGCAGGGCCTCGCCCCGCCGCCCCGGGCGGTCGCCGACGCCGCTCTCGACCCAGGCGTGGGGGCCACCGCCGCCCGCCCAGCGCTCGTGCAGGAACTCGGTGATCTCGGGGAAGTCGTGCACGGGGTAGGACTCGTCCTCGGGGAACTCCTCCTCCCCCGCCCGCCGCTCCCCCTCGTTCACGAGCACCCGCAGGCGCCCCCGCTCCCGTTCCCACGCGGAGATCGCGGCGAACGACCCGTCCAGCGCCGCCCTCGCCCCCCGCGCGGCCGCCCGCACGCTGTCCCGCGGCGTGGAGGCCGCGGCCATCGCCTGCGCGAGGCCCACCACGGCTCGTAGCCGCCCGTTGACTCCCATCACCACAGATTAGGGAGTTTTGTCCGATTTAGTGACAATTGGCGCGACTTTAGGTGCCGGGAAGATCACAAACGGTGAGCGCGCCGCGGGATGCCGGTCACTCACCGGGCCAGTTCGGCTTGCGCTTCTCATTGAACGCCGCCACGCCCTCCGCCCGGTCGCCCGAGAAGGCCACCGTCCGCCAGGCCGCGTCCTCGATCTCCAGGCCGGCCGCCAGGTCCATCCCGTGCCCCAGCCGCAGCGCCCGCTTGGCCGCCCGCAGCCCCACCGGGGAGTTCGCCGCCATCCGCGCGGCCAGGGCGAGCGCCTCGGCCGTGTCCTGCCCGGCCGCGACCACCGAGTCCACCAAGCCCAGGGACAGCGCCTCCGCCGCCTCCACCCGGCGCGCGGTGAAGATCAGCTCGGCCGCCCGCGCCGCACCCACCCGGCGCGGCAGCAGCTGCGTACCGCCACCGCCCGGGATCACACCCACCGACACCTCGGGCAGGCCCACCACGGCCGTCCCGTCGGCGACGATCACATCGCAGGCCAGGGCCAGCTCGAAGCCGCCGCCCAGCGCGAAGCCGTGCACGGCCGCGATCGTCGGCATCGGCAGCTCCAGCACGCCCCCGTACGCGCCCCGCGTGGTCGGCCGCTGCCGCACCAGCTCGGCGTCCGAGAGCGAGTTGCGCTCCTTGAGGTCCGCGCCCACGCAGAACGCCCGCTCGGCGGTGGAGGTGAGCACCACGACCCGCACGGACGGGTCCGCCGCGAGCGCCGCGCAGGCCGCGCCGATGGACCGGGCCATTTCCGTCGACACCGCGTTCATCGCCTTGGGGCGGTCCATCGCCAGCTCCGCGACGTGCCCGTCGCCTTCCCGACGTACCGCGACGAACTCTCCGAAGCGCTGCTCAGACATGCCTGCGACCCTCCCGGTTAACGAGCGTTATCGGCGCACTCTAATGCGGGAGACGGCCCACGGGTCAAGGTTCCCGGGCCCGGCCTGATCCGAAGGGCACGCCCTACGGGCCCAGGGGCAGGTCAGGCGGGGTTCTTGGGCTTCCTGCGGGTCAGCGACCAGGGCTCCACGACGCCCAGGCCGCGCACCGGGCGCTGCCACATCGGCTGGAGCGCGAAGCGGTAGGCGCCGCCGCCCTCCTCGGCCTCGGCCTCCTTCTCCGACACCGGCGCCGCGCCCGTCCGGCCGAGCTCCTCGGCCATCGCCCCGTCGACCAGCACCGCGTCCTTCGGCGCTATCGAGGTCAGCCGGCTCGCCAGGTTCACCGTGGTCCCGAAGACGTCGCCCATCCGGGTGGTCACCGTCCCGAAGGCGATCCCGACCCGCAGCTCCGGCATCTGGGGATCGATCTCCATCGTCTCGATCAGCCGCAGCGCGATCTCCGCCGCCGTCGCCGCGTCGTCGGCGCAGTACAGGACCTCGTCGCCGAGCGTCTTGATCAGCCGGCCGCCGTGCGCGGCCACCAGGTCCGCCGAGGTCGTCTCGAAGGACTCGACCAGCTCGCCGAGCTCCTCCTCCTCCAGCCGCCGCGTGAGGCGGGTGAAGCCCACCAGGTCGGCGAAGCCCACCGCGAGGCGCCGGTCGACCATCTCCTCGTCGTCCGCCACCTGCACCACCCGCCCGGTGGCCGCCGCCAGCTGGCGGCGCCACACGTAGACGAGGAACTCCTCCAGCTCCGGCAGCAACAGCTCGACCAGCGGGTACGTGACCTCCGTACGGGTCATCCCCGGCTCCGGCGGCTCCGTCAGCCCCTCCAGGAACGAGTCGATCTGCCACTCGGCCAGCCGGGCGGTGGTCTGCCCGGTGGACCGCGCCACCTGCACCGCCATCGGCTCGCTCAGCAGCCCGGCCTCCACCAGACCGGCGAGCCGGCGCAGCGCCAGTACGTCCGCCTCCGTCAGCGCCTTGGCCTGGCCGATGTCGGCGAAGCCCATGGCCCGCCAGAAACGGGAGGCCAGCTCCATCGAGACGCCGGCGCTGCGGGCCGCCTGGAAGGGCGTGTACCGGCGCTCGGCACCGAGGATCAGCTGCTCCAGCCGGATGGCGAGCGGATCCGCCGTCGGCTGGACCGTGTGGTCGACCTCGTGGTGCGGGGTGTGCTGGTCCCGCCCGATCGGGGTGCCGGGGCCCGTCGGCCCGGAGGCGGGCGCGCTGGACTTAGAGTCGTCGACGGTCAAGGGCCGCCTCCTGTCCATTCCGTGCGCACTGCCCTGCCGAACCGGTTGGTCACCGGTCACCACGAGTACCGGGATCGCCTAAACCATACGGCAGGTGTGCCGTAGCTCACTCCCCGCTCCCCGCGGAATTCGGCCCCGCCCGCGCGCGGGGCGCGGGACGGGCCCGATCCGGAAGAACCCCGAGGTCAGTGCAGTCAGTGCACGGACCGCAGGTGGACCACGTCACCCGCGCCGACGGCCTCGTGCCGGTCCTCGGCGGTACGGATGACCAGGCGTCCCTCCGCGTCCACCGCTTCGGCCGTTCCGGTGAGGGTGCGGCCGCCCGGGAGCTCCGCGCGGACGTGCCGGCCGAGGGTCGCGCAGCCCGCCGCGTAGGTCTCCTGGAGCCCGCTGGCCGCGGGGTCGCCGCCGGCCGCGCGCCAGTTCCCGTACCACTGCTCCAGGGAGCGCAGTACGGCCTTCAGCAGCGGCTCCCGGTCGGTGACGGTCGCCTTGGCCAGCGCCAGCGAGCCGGCTTCGGGCACCGGCAGCTCGTCCTCCGTCAGGGTCACGTTGAGCCCGATCCCGACGACGACCCCGTCGGCGACCCGCTCGGCGAGGATCCCGGCGGTCTTGCGCTCCTCCCCGTCCACGCTGACGAGGAGGTCGTTGGGCCACTTGAGGACGGCCTCCACGCCCGCCGCCCGGGACAGCCCGGTCGCGGTGGCCACCCCGGCGAGCAGGGTCAGCCACCCCCACCGCTCCTGCGGCACGGCGTCGCCCGGCTTGAGCAGCACGGAGAAGAACAGCCCCGACCGGGCCGGCGCGACCCAGCTCCGATCCAGCCGCCCCCGCCCCGCGGTCTGCTCCTCGGCGACGAGCACGGCCCCCTCGGGCAGCTTCGCGGCGCGCGCGGCGAGATCGGCATTGGTGGACCCGGTGGCGGCGACGACCTCCAGGGAGGTCCACAGTCCACTCTCGGTGACCACGGCGCGCTGGAGGGCCGCGGCGTTCAGGGGCGGCCGGTCAAGGTTCGACCAACGACCGGCGGAAGCACCTGCTGAGGCATCTGATGGCGTCATGCAAGCCACATTAGGTGTGTCAAACGCCGCACTGCCGAGCGCCATGCCCGCCGATACGCTACGCACCAGTAGCCAGCAGTAGTCAATAACTTGACCAGGCAGTTGACACCACGCAGGGAGCCGCGACCCCGATGTCACAACCGTCAGAGCCGATCGACATGCACACCACCGCGGGCAAGATCGCGGATCTGCAGCGCCGCATCGACGAAGCCACCCACGCCGGTTCCGCCCGTGCCGTGGAAAAGCAGCACGCCAAGGGCAAGCTGACGGCTCGTGAGCGGGTGGCCCTGCTGCTGGACGAGGGATCCTTCGTCGAGCTGGACGAGCTCGCCCGGCACCGCTCCACCAACTTCGGGCTGGAGAAGACCCGGCCCTACGGCGACGGCGTCGTCACCGGCTACGGCACGGTCGACGGCCGCCCGGTGGCCGTGTTCTCGCAAGACTTCACCGTCTTCGGCGGGGCCCTCGGCGAGGTCTACGGGCAGAAGATCATGAAGGTCATGGACTTCGCCCTGAAGACCGGCTGCCCGCTCGTCGGCATCAACGACTCCGGCGGCGCCCGCATCCAGGAGGGCGTCAGCGCGCTCGGCATGTACGGCGAGATCTTCCGCCGCAACGTGCACGCCTCCGGCGTGATCCCGCAGATCAGCCTGGTCGTCGGGCCCTGCGCCGGCGGCGCCGTGTACTCCCCCGCCATCACCGACTTCACGGTCATGGTCGACCAGACCTCGCACATGTTCATCACCGGTCCGGACGTCATCAAGACGGTCACCGGCGAGGACGTCGGCTTCGAGGAGCTCGGCGGGGCCCGCACCCACAACAGCACGTCCGGCGTCGCCCACCACATGGCGGGCGACGAGAAGGACGCCGTCGAGTACGTGAAGTCCCTCCTCGCGTACCTGCCGTCGAACAACCTCTCCGAGCCGCCCGCCTTCCCCGAGGAGGCGGACACCGAGGTCGCGGACCTCGACCGCGAGCTCGACGTGCTGATCCCCGACAGTGCGAACCAGCCGTACGACATGCACACTGTTATCGAGCACGTGCTGGACGACGCGGAGTTCCTGGAGACCCAGTCGCTCTTCGCGCCGAACATCCTCACCGGCTTCGGCCGGGTCGAGGGCCACCCGGTGGGTATCGTCGCCAACCAGCCGATGCAGTTCGCCGGATGCCTGGACATCAACGCCTCCGAGAAGGCCGCGCGCTTCGTGCGGACCTGCGACGCCTTCAACATCCCGGTGCTGACGTTCGTCGACGTACCGGGCTTCCTCCCGGGCACGGACCAGGAGTACAACGGAATCATCCGGCGCGGCGCGAAGCTGATCTACGCCTACGCCGAGGCCACCGTCCCCCTGATCACCGTCATCACCCGCAAGGCCTTCGGCGGCGCCTACGACGTCATGGGCTCGAAGCACCTCGGTGCGGACCTCAACCTGGCCTGGCCGACCGCGCAGATCGCCGTCATGGGCGCGCAGGGCGCGGTGAACATCCTGCACCGGCGCGACATCGCCGAGGCGGAGGCCAACGGCGACGCGGACGCGACCCGGGCGCGGCTGATCGCCGAGTACGAGGACACGCTGCTGAACCCGTACACGGCGGCCGAGCGCGGTTACGTCGACGCGGTGACCATGCCGTCCGAGACCCGGGCGCACGTGGTGAAGGGACTGCGGCAGCTGCGCACCAAGCGGGAGTCGCTGCCGCCCAAGAAGCACGGAAACATCCCCCTCTAGGACCGGGAGGCACATCCAGTGATGATCAAGGTCGTCAAGGGGAACCCGACCCCCGAGGAGCTGGCCGCCGCACTGGCGGTGGTCCAAGCGCGCGCGGCGGCGCTGGCTTCGGCGCCGTCGGGCGCGCCGCGCGAGCCGGACGAGTGGTCGCGGCCGGCCCGGGTGGCTCGCCGCCGCGTGCCGCGGCCGGGGCCGCGCGCGTGGGGCCGTACGTACTGGCCCGGTTAACCCGGTCATCCCGGCCAACCCCTCCACCCGTCCGGCCCGTCGCCGAACGTGGTGCGAACGGACGGTGGCGCCTGAGTACGAGTACTCAGGCGCCACAGCCGTCTCCGGGACAGGATCGGTGCATGCTCTGGTCCGACCCTAAGAACGAGCCGCCCAAGGACATGCGCGACGCGCAGGCGATGGTCCGGCGGCTGACCGTGGTGCTCGTCCTCGCCATGCTGGTGGCGGTCTACCTGCTGGGCGTGGGGCCCTTCTAGGCGGCTTCGCCCGAGGGCTCCCCGGCGGGCCTCCTGGGGGTCTCCCAGGCCGTTGCCGGGGCCCTCGCCGGGCCGCCTACGATGGCGGGCATGACGACGACGCCTTCCCCGCGCAAGCTCGTGCTCGCCTCCGCCTCCCCCGCCCGGCTGAACCTGCTGCGGCAGGCGGGGCTCGCCCCGCACGTGATCGTCAGCGGCTTCGACGAGGACACCCTGAACCACGACGAGCCCGCCGCGCTGGCGCTCGCGCTGGCCGAGGCGAAGGCGGCGGTCGTGGCGGGCCTGGACGAGGCCGCGGGCGCGCTGGTGATCGGCTGCGACTCGGTGCTGGAGCTGGACGGCGAGGCGCTGGGCAAGCCGGCGGACGCCGACGAGGCCACCGCCCGCTGGAAGTCGATGCGCGGGCGGTCCGGCGTACTGCGCACCGGGCACTGCGTGATCGACACGGCGAGCGGCCGTCAGGTCTCGGCGACGGCTTCCACGACGGTCCACTTCGGCGAGCCGACGGACGCGGAGGTCGCGGCGTACGTGGCGAGCGGCGAGCCGCTGCACGTGGCGGGGGCGTTCACCCTGGACGGGCTGTCGGCGCCGTTCATCGAGGGGATCGACGGGGACCACGGCAACGTGATCGGGCTGTCGATGCCGATGCTGCGCTCGCTGCTGGGCGAACTGGACGTGTCCATCACGGACTTGTGGGCCTGAGCCCTCCGAGTTCCCCGTGCGGCCCGGGCTCGCCCGGCTTCGCGTCCTCGACCTCGGGCTCCGGTCGCCGCCCGTCCTCGTAGAGGGTCAGGGTCAGCACCAGCAGGCACAGGATCAGCATCATCGTCGCGAAGGCGGCCCAGCCGACCAGGACGACGGTGAGGACGCCAAGCACTCCGTGCGTGACGGCGGCGCTGACGAGCACGAAGCGGGCGAAGCGGCCGGGGGCCCGGTCGCGGATCGCGGCGACGGCGGTGATCACGGCGCACGCCAGGAGGAAGGCGCCCATGCCCGCGCCCAGCGCATAGGTTGCCTTGGACATGACATCCGGATCGCTGCCCGCGATGGACATCGCCTGGTTTGCGGTGGTCTTGCCCAACACGATGTGGACGAGCACGAGCACCGCCGCTTCCGCGACCAGTACGATCGCGGCCAGTCCGGCCACGAGTCTGCGCAGCACGACGTCCCCACCCTCCACGCGTCACAAGCCTGTTCGACGCCTGGAGGCTACTAACGGGTAAACGTGCGGACAAGGGGTTCGGGCCGCTTCGTTACGCGAGGGCCCCGTCGCGGCGATCAAGCAAAGAAAACGTGGGCCGTTCGTAGGGACTCGACAAAGAATCACCCGGGGCGGCTGACCGGCATGACAGAGACCTTGGCTACATGACGGGGTTACTGTGCAGTCGGGGATCCCCCTGACCTGGGGCGCCATAAGGGTTCCCCAGGAGAACGGGCCTCGCCTCACACTCTGTGTGGGCAAGCTCACCACTGGGGAAGGGTCGAAAGGCCGTGTGGGCTGTCCCTAAACTCAGCTTGTTTCAAGGAGGGAGCCATCGTGCGCAAGGTGCTCATCGCCAACCGTGGCGAAATCGCTGTCCGCGTTGCTCGGGCCTGCCGGGACGCCGGGATCGCGAGCGTAGCCGTCTACGCCGATCCGGACCGGGACGCTCTGCACGTCCGCGCGGCCGACGAAGCGTTCGCATTGGGCGGTGACACCCCGGCCGCGAGCTACCTGGACATCTCCAAGGTCCTCCAGGCCGCCGCCGACTCCGGTGCGGACGCCATCCACCCCGGATACGGATTCCTGTCGGAGAACGCCGAATTCGCCCAGGCCGTCATCGACGCCGGCCTGACCTGGATCGGCCCGCCCCCACAGGCCATCCGCGACCTCGGCGACAAGGTCGCCGCCCGCCACATCGCGCTGCGCGCCGGCGCACCCCTGGTCGCCGGCACCCCCGACCCCGTCTCCGGGGCCGACGAGGTCGTCACGTTCGCCAAGGAACACGGCCTGCCCATCGCCATCAAGGCGGCCTTCGGCGGCGGCGGCCGCGGCCTCAAGGTCGCCCGCACCCTCGAAGAAGTACCCGAGCTCTACGACTCCGCCGTCCGCGAGGCCGTCGCAGCCTTCGGCCGCGGCGAATGCTTCGTCGAGCAGTACCTCGACAAGCCCCGCCACGTCGAAACCCAGTGCCTGGCCGACTCCCACGGCAACGTGGTCGTCGTCTCCACGCGTGACTGCTCGCTGCAGCGCCGCCACCAGAAGCTGGTCGAAGAGGCCCCCGCCCCGTACCTGAGCGAGGCCCAGAACGCCGAGCTGTACGCCGCGTCCAAGGCCATCCTGAAGGAAGCCGGCTACGTCGGCGCCGGCACCGTCGAGTTCCTCGTCTCCGCCGACGGCCTCATCTCCTTCCTCGAGGTCAACACCCGCCTCCAGGTCGAACACCCGGTCACCGAAGAAGTCGCCGGCATCGACCTGGTCCGCGAAATGTTCCGCATCGCCGACGGCGAGGAACTCGGCTACGGCGACCCCGTCCTGCGCGGCCACTCCATCGAGTTCCGCATCAACGGCGAAGACCCCGGCCGCGGCTTCCTGCCCGCCCCCGGCACCGTCACCAAGTTCAACGGCCCCTCCGGCCCCGGCGTCCGCCTCGACGCGGGCGTCGAGACCGGCTCCGTCATCGGCCCCGCCTGGGACTCCCTCCTCGCGAAGCTGATCATCACCGGCGCCACCCGCGAACAGGCCCTCCAGCGCGCCGCCCGCGCCCTCGCCGAGTTCGAGATCGAAGGCATGGCCACCGCCATCCCCTTCCACCGCGCCGTCGTCACCGACCCCGCGTTCGCACCCGCCGAGGGCCCCTTCACGGTCCACACCCGGTGGATCGAGACCGAGTTCGTCAACGAAATCCCCGCGTTCGTGGCCCCGGCCGTGGACGACATCGAGGACGAGCCGGGCCGCGAGACGGTGGTCGTCGAGGTCGGCGGCAAGCGCCTGGAGGTCTCCCTCCCCTCGTCCCTCGGCATGACCCTGGCCCGCACCGCCGCCGCAGGCGGCGCGAAGCCCAAGCGCCGCGCGGCCAAGAAGTCCGGTCCGGCCGCCTCCGGCGACACCCTCGCGTCCCCGATGCAGGGCACGATCGTCAAGGTCGCGGTCGAGGAAGGCCAGCGCGTCGAGGAAGGCGAGCTCATCGTCGTCCTCGAAGCCATGAAGATGGAACAGCCGCTCAACGCACACCGCTCCGGCACCATCGTCGGCCTCACCGCCGAAGTCGGCGCCTCCCTCACCTCCGGCGCCACCATCTGCGAGATCAAGGACTGATCCCGCGACAGCCGAGACACGAAGACGGCCCGTACGCCCCGGAAGGGGTGCACGGGCCGTCTTCGTCTTCGGTACCGGGCCAGAACGGCTAGAACTCCGAGGGGCTGGTGAAGTTGCACCGGATGTACGCGGTGTCGTTCTCTTCGAGCGCCAGGCAGTAGCCCAGCCGGTCGAGACGGTCGTACAGGGCGTGCGAGAACGCCGCCGTGTCCTCCGCGTGAGCGATCCGAATGGATGCCGGAACCATGGTGCGGGGCCAATCGCTCGTCGACCAGTCCACGATGAGCTGGGCGAAGAACTCGCCTTCCGACCGGAAGTGGCTGTAGAGCTGGAAGGAGCTCCGGGTCACCTCATGGGGCTCGCCGTAGAGCGCCGTCAGATCTGCCGTGAGGCGGAGCCACAACCCCTCGACATCGGTCTCCCAGAACGGTTCCGCCCCCGCGTCCCCGGCAGGGCCCGCCCCGGCGAACAGGTAGTACGTCTCCTTGTCGCTCACCCTGGACGTACCTCACTGCTCCGGCGGTCGGCGTCCGGATCCTCCCCGGCCGCATCGAAGGCCGACCCTACCCACCCGAAGGCCCACGACGGGCGGCAATATCCGCCGGGGCCGCGCTCCGGCCCCGCCGGCGTCCGAGGCGCGGGCGTCCGGGGGCAGAGCCCCCAGCAGCCCGCCCGCACGCGCTAACGGCGCCGCATGTCCGCGACCCGCGCCCGCTCGCCCGCCTGCTGCTCCAGCAGCGCCGCAGGCGCGCTGCGCAGCTGCGCGGACGGCCCGCCGCGCCTCTGCACCGGCAGCGGGGACTCCCGGCGCGGCCGGCGCCCCGGCATGCCGTCGCCGGCACCCCCGGAGGCCACGCCGCCACCGGCCACGGTGATCTGCACGCCCTGGTCGGCCAGCGCCTGCAACTCCGTGGCGGCCCGGTCGTCGTGCGGCGGTGGCTCGTCCGTCACCAGGCGGGTCATCACATCGGTCGGCACGGTCTGGAACATGGTGTCCGTGCCGAGCTTCGTGTGGTCCGCGAGGACGACGACCTCGGCCGCGGCCTGGACGAGGGCCCGGTCCACGCTCGCGCTGAGCATGTTGGACGTCGACAAGCCGCGCTCGGCGGTCAGGCCGCTGCCCGAGAGGAAGGCGCGGGAGACGCGGAGCCCCTGGAGGGACTGTTCGGCGCCGCTGCCCACGAGGGCGTAGTTGGAGCCGCGCAGGGTGCCGCCGGTCATGACGACCTCCACCCGGTTGGCATGGGCCAACGCCTGGGCGACCAGCAGCGAGTTGGTGACGACGGTCAGTCCGGGCACCCGGGCGAGCCGGCGGGCCAGCTCCTGGGTCGTGGTGCCCGCGCCGACGACCACGGCCTCTCCCTCTTCCACGAGGGAGGCCGCGACATCGGCGATGGCGGTCTTCTCCGCCGTCGCGAGATGGGACTTTTGCGGGAAGCCGGATTCACGGGTGAAACCGCCCGGCAGCACCGCACCGCCGTGCCGGCGGTCGAGGAGTCCTTCTGCCTCCAGTGCCCGCACGTCCCGCCGTACGGTCACTTCGGAGGTCTGGACGACGCGGGCGAGCTCCCGGAGCGACACTGCTCCGTTGGCCCGCACCATTTCGAGGATCAATTGGCGACGTTCTGCAGCGAACACGAAACTGACAGTAACCCCAACGACCGTCTACTTTCAGCTCCTTGCGCCGGAATACCGAAGTTGTCCATATGACGGGGCGACTAGTGGTATACGCGGTCCAAGACTTGGGTGAACGTCCGGCCACATCACTACGCCCCGCCCTCAAACCCCTTGCGGTATGCGGTGGTTGGAGGGGATCAGGCCTCGCCGTCCGTCTTCCGCGTGTGCAGCTGGCGGGCCACCTCCGCGATCGATCCCGACAGCGAGGGGTACACGGTGAACGCGTTTGCGATCTGCTCGACCGTCAGGTTGTTGTCGACCGCGATCGAGATCGGGTGGATCAGCTCGCTCGCACGCGGGGAAACGACCACACCGCCGACGACGATGCCGGTGCCCGGGCGGCAGAACATCTTCACGAAGCCGTCCCGGATGCCCTGCATCTTGGCGCGCGGGTTGCGCAGCAGCGGGAGCTTCACCACGCGGGCGTCGATCTTGCCGGCGTCCACGTCCGCCTGGGTGTAGCCGACGGTGGCGATCTCGGGGTCGGTGAAGACGTTCGAGGAGACGGTCTTGAGGTTCAGCGGGGCCACCGCGTCGCCGAGGAAGTGGTACATCGCGATGCGCCCCTGCATGGCGGCGACGGAGGCCAGCGCGAAGACGCCGGTGACGTCTCCGGCCGCGTACACGCCCGGCGAGGAGGTGCGGGACACCTTGTCGGTCCAGATGTGCCCGGAGTCCTTGAGCCGGACCCCGGACTCCTCCAGGTTCATGTCCTTGGTGTTCGGGATCGCGCCGACCGCCATCAGGCAGTGCGTACCGGTCAGCACCCGGCCGTCGGAGAGCGTGACCTCGACGCGGTCGCCCACCCGCTTGGCGGATTCGGCGCGCGAGCGCCCGACGACGTTCATGCCGCGGCGCCGGAAGACGTCCTCCAGTACGGCGGCCGCGTCGGGGTCCTCGCCCGGCAGCACGCGGTCGCGGGAGGAGACGAGCGTGACCCGCGAGCCGAGGGCCTGGTACGCGCCGGCGAACTCGGCGCCGGTCACACCCGAGCCGACGACGATGAGCTCCTCGGGGAGCTCCTCCAGGTCGTAGACCTGGGTCCAGTTCAGGATCCGCTCCCCGTCGGGCATCGCGTCGGGGATCTCGCGGGGGTGCCCGCCGGTCGCGATCAGCACGGCGTCGGCGGTCAGGATCGTCTCGGTGCCGTCGGCGGTGGTGACGATGACGTCCCGCGTGCCGTCGATGCCCTGCGGGCCGCCGAGCTTGCCGCGGCCGCGGACCACGCGGGCGCCGGCCCGGGTGACGGAGGCGGTGATGTCGTGGGACTGGGCGAGCGCGAGGCGCTTGACACGCCGGTTCACCTTGCCGAGGTCCACGCCGACGACGCGCGCGGCCTGCTCGATGTGCGGGGTGTCGTCCGCGACGACGATGCCGAGCTCCTCGTACGACGAGTCGAAGGTCGTCATGACCTCGGCAGTCGCGATGAGCGTCTTGGAGGGCACGCAGTCGGTCAGTACCGAAGCGCCGCCCAGACCGTCGCAGTCGACGACGGTCACCTCCGCGCCGAGCTGGGCCCCCACAAGGGCTGCCTCATACCCGCCGGGTCCGCCGCCGATGATCACGATCCGGGTCACGAAAAGTCCGCCTCACGTCTACCCGGCCGGCTGCCGCCCCGGCCGGTGTTCCGGGGGGTCTCCCCGGGGGATGCATTCCGTGCCCCATTGTCCCGCACGCATCAAGGTGCTTCGCGCCCGGTCCCGCCATCCGGGCACGCGTGGACCGACGCCCCTCCCGTACCCTCGGACTCATGTCGCTCTACGCCGCGTACGCCGGCAACCTCGACCCGCGGCTGATGACGCGCCGCGCCCCGCATTCGCCGCTGCGCGGCACGGGCTGGATCAACGATTGGCGGCTGACCTTCGGCGGCGAGCAGATGGGCTGGGAGGGCGCACTCGCCACGATCGTGGAAGCACCGCGCCACCAGGTCTTCGTCGCCCTGTACGACATCGCCCCGCTGGACGAGGACTCGCTGGACCGCTGGGAGGGCGTGGGCCTCGACATCTACCGCCGCATGCGCATCCGCGTCCACACGCTGGACGGCGAGGAGGCGGCCTGGTGCTACGTCCTCAACGGCTACGAGGGCGGTCTGCCCTCCGCCCGCTACTTGGGTGAGATCGCCGATGCGGCCGAGTCCGCGGGTGCCCCGCACGACTACGTGATGGAACTGCGCAAGCGGCCCTGCTGAGGTCCGGGGCGAAGCCCCGGCAACGGCGCCGCACGGTTCCCCGGCGCCCCGGGGACGATTCGGCGGAAACGACAAGGCAACGATCCGAACACCGTGAGCTGTGCCATCTACGCGCGTAGGCCAGGAGCGGCTACGCTCATCCGCGTGAACGCATCTGTTACCGACCCCTTCGCCGCCGCCGACGCCGCCGCCGCCCGCCTGCGCGAGCTCACCGGCGTCGAATCCCACGATGTCGCCCTCGTGATGGGCTCCGGCTGGGCCCCCGCCGCCGAGGCGCTGGGCGCGCCCGAGGCCGAGTTCTCCGTCACCGAGCTGCCCGGCTTCCCGCCGCCGGCCGTCGAGGGCCACGGCGGCAAGATCCGCTCGTACAAGATCGGCGACAAGCGCGCGCTGCTCTTCCTCGGCCGGACCCACTACTACGAGGGCCGCGGCGTCGCCGCCGTCGCCCACGGCGTGCGCACGGCCGTCGCGGCCGGCTGCAAGACGATCGTCCTGACCAACGGCTGTGGCGGTCTGCGCGAGGGCATGAAGCCCGGCCAGCCGGTCCTGATCAGCGACCACCTCAACCTGACGGCCACCTCGCCGATCGTCGGCGCGAACTTCGTGGACCTCACCGACCTGTACTCGCCGCGCCTGCGCGCGATGTGCAAGGACATCGACGAGACCCTCGAAGAGGGCGTCTACGTGCAGTTCCCCGGCCCGCACTACGAGACCCCGGCCGAGATCAACATGATCCGCGTCATGGGCGCCGACCTGGTCGGCATGTCCACCGTGCTGGAGGCCATCGCCGCCCGTGAGGCCGGCGCCGAGGTGCTCGGCATCTCCCTGGTCACCAACCTGGCGGCGGGCCTGTCCGGCGAGCCGCTGAACCACGAAGAGGTCCTCCAGGCGGGCCGCGACTCGGCCGCCCGCATGGGCACGCTGCTGACGCAGGTCCTCGCCCGCATCTGATCGACGTACGAGGCCACGAGAGGTAAGGCGGAAGCAGTGCAGGAACAGGCACAGGACGATCTGATCACCCGGGCCCAGGCCTGGCTGGCGGAGGACCCCGACGCGGAGACGGCGGCCGAGCTCGCCGCGCTCATCGAGGCCGGCGACACGACCGAGCTCGCGGACCGGTTCTCCGGCACCCTGCAGTTCGGCACGGCCGGACTGCGCGGTGAGATCGGCGCGGGCCCGATGCGGATGAACCGCTCCGTGGTCATCCGGGCCGCGGCGGGCCTCGCGGCCTACCTGAAGGCCCAGGGCCACGACGGTGGCCTGGTCGTCGTCGGCTACGACGCCCGCTACAAGTCCGAGGACTTCGCGCGCGACACGGCGGCCGTGATGACCGGCGCCGGGCTGCGCGCGGCCGTCCTGCCCCGACCGCTGCCGACGCCCGTCCTCGCGTACGCCATAAGGCACCTGGGCGCCGTCGCCGGCGTCGAGGTGACCGCGAGCCACAACCCGCCCCGGGACAACGGCTACAAGGTCTACCTCGGCGACGGCTCGCAGATCGTCTCCCCGGCGGACGCGGAGATCGCGGGGCACATCGCCCGCGTCACCACGCTCGACTCGGTCCCGCGTCCCAAGGACGGCTGGCTGCAGCTCGACGAAGAGGTCCTGGAGGCCTACCTGGCCCGCACGGACTCCGTCCTGACCCCCGGGTCCCCGCGCGGAGTGCGGACCGTCTACACGGCCATGCACGGCGTCGGCAAGGAGGTCGTGATGGCGGCCTTCGCCCGGGCCGGCTTCCCGACGCCGGTCCTGGTCGCGGAGCAGGCGGAGCCGGACCCGGCCTTCCCCACGGTCGCCTTCCCCAACCCGGAGGAGCCGGGCGCGATGGACCTGTCCTTCGCGAAGGCCGCCGAGGTGAACCCGGACATCGTGATCGCCAACGACCCGGACGCGGACCGCTGCGCGGTGGCGGTTCCCGACAACGGCGGCTGGCGGATGCTGCGCGGCGACGAGGTCGGCGCGCTGCTGGCGGCGCACCTGGTCCACAAGGGCGCGCAGGGCACGTTCGCGGAGTCCATCGTCTCGTCCAGCCTGCTCGGCCGGATCGCGGAGGCGGCGGGCCTGCCGTACGAGGAGACCCTCACGGGCTTCAAGTGGATCTCCCGCGTGGAGGGCCTGCGCTACGGGTACGAGGAGGCGCTCGGCTACTGCGTGGACCCCGACGGCGTCCGGGACAAGGACGGCATCACCGCCGCGCTGCTGGTCGCCGAACTCGCCTCGGAGCTCAAGGAGCAGGGCCGCACCCTGACCGACCTGCTGGACGACCTGGCGATGGCCCACGGGCTGCACGCCACGGACCAGCTGTCGGTCCGCGTCTCGGACCTGTCGGTCATCGCCTCGGCGATGGCGGCGCTGCGCGCGGAGCCGCCGACGTCCCTGGCGGGGCTGCGGGTGGTCTCGGCGGAGGACCTCGCGGTCGGCTCGGCCGCGCTCCCGCCGACGGACGGCCTGCGCTACTACCTCGACGGCGACTACAAGGCCCGGGTGATCGTCCGCCCGTCGGGCACGGAGCCGAAGCTGAAGTGCTACCTGGAGGTGGTGGTCCCGGTCCCCGAGGCCTCCGACCTCGCCTCGTCCCGCGCGCGGGGCCAGGAGATCCTGGACGCCATCAAAAAGGACCTGGCCGCAGCCGCCGGCATCTGACGCGGCCCCCGTATGCACGGCCCCTCGGCCCCCTGAGCCCATGGCTCGGGGGGCCGTTGGCGTATGGGGGGGGTGCGGTACGGGGCTTGGGGCGCGGGCCCGCCATCTCCCCCTCGACCCCCGGGCGCGGTCGGCGGCTGCCCACCCGCCCCCGGGTGCGGGCCCGGGGGACGGGTTCACGCGGGGGCGGAACTCCTCCCCCTGCGGGCGCCGCTCGCGGCGGTGGGGGCGAGGGCGGACTGTCCTGTCGGCGGGGTCGGGGGTTGGCGGGACCTGCACTGACCGGAATCAGAGAAGGCTTGGGGGTTTCCCGTCAGTCTCATCGTCCTTCCGCGTCGTGACGGCCTGTCAAGGGCGCTCCTCCTTCGTCGTCGCGTCGCTTCGCGATGGCCTTCGGCCACCCTTGACAGACCGCCCCGCCCCGGAAAAACGAAGACTGCCGGGAAACCCCCAAAAGAACGGGCCGGGAGGAGAAAGGAAAAGGGCGGGGCAGTCAGGGACGTCCGACCCTGCTCCGGTAGGGGGCGGGCGCGAGCCCGGGCCCTACCAGGCCGCTCACCGAACCGGGCAGACGGCCAGCCATCGCCAAACAGCGACCACAAGCACCCCAGCCCCCGACAGGCGCCACCAATCGCTACGCGCTCCTCCACGACAGCGACTGCAGCAGTCTTGGGCTGGTCATAGACGCGTCAGATCGCTACGCGCTTCTCGATGACGGCGTCTGACCGCCGTCCGGGGCGGGAACGACCCCAAATGACGGTCATATCGAGCTGTGCTGCGGTCAGGCGAAGGACCCGACGAAAACAGCCATCCATTTGCCCCAATTGACATGTTTTGCGCGTGGGTTTGTGGTGACGTCTTCGTCCTGACGTGAATCCAGCTCGGCTGGGCCGACGAACGGCCCCTCCAGGCCTCCCGTCAGCCTTTTTCGCCCCTCATCAGCCCCAGACGGCCGCCAGTCGCCGTCGTCGAGGAGCACGTAGCGATCCGTGGCGGCTTATGACCAGCCACAGACCGTCGCAGACGCCGTCATTGAGAAGCGCGTAGCGATTTGAGGCGCCTACTGCCCCCCCGATGGGCTTGTGGTCGCTGTTCGGCGATGGCTGGCCGCCTGACCAGTCCCGATGGAGGCCCGGGAGGGCCCGGGCTCGGGCGCGCCTCCTACCGAAGCGGGGTCGGACCTTCCTGACCGCCCCGCCCCTTTCCTTTGTCCCCCGGCCCGTTCTTTTGGGGGTTTCCCGGCAGTCTTCGTTTTTCCGTGGCGGGACGGTCTGTCAAGGGTTGAGCGCAGCGAAATCGCGAAGCGACGCGACGAAGGAGCGCCCTTGACAGGCCGTCACGACACGGAAGGACGATGAGACTGACGGGAAATCCCCAACCCTTCTCTGATTCCGCCTGGCCGAGGTCCGGTTTCCCGGTCCGGCCGGCTGTTCCCGTCCTCCCCTGTGTAGCCCCCTGCCCCGGTGCGCCCGACGGGTTCAGGCGCGCGCCGCGCCGTGGGACGGCGTACCGGCGGGCCCGCGCCCGGGGGCGGGTGGGCAGCCGCCGACCGCGCCCGGGGGTCGAGGGGGAGATAGCGGGCCCGCGCCACAAGCCACGTACACCCCGCCCCCCATCAGCGCGGCGTAGCCCCCGGCGTGGCGGTCGGGCGGACGAGTTCGCCCAGGGTCGGGACCGACTCCGGGCGGGAGCGGACCGCCTCCGTGCACTCCCACGCCCGCGGCGGATCCGCGTCCGGCCCACCCAGCGTCACCGGCCCCGGCCCCGCCGAGATCTCCTCGTGGCCCGCGAACGTGCACACCAGCTGGGACAGCGCCACCGGCGGCAGGTCCTCCGGCTTGCGGCTCAGCCGTACCGTGCCCGCCGGGTCCCCCGGCCTCGGCGGGGTGGCCGTCAGTTCCGCCGGGACCCCGGTCGTGAAGCCGGCGTCCCGTTCCTGCGCGGACGGCGGCTTCGCCATCGCCTCCAGCAGCGCCTGCGCGACGAGGGCCACGGGGTCCTTCAGGGCCCCCCGCTTCTCCGGCACCGGGACCACCCGTTCCACGCCGACCAGCTGCGATCCGCAGACCAGTTCCACCGTGGCCCGGAAGCCCTGTACCCCGCCCTGCGCGCTCTGCTGCGCCGGCGTGTCGCACGAGACCCGCGACGGGGCCGCGCCGACGTCCACCGGCACGGTCGTCGCCCGGATCCCGCACCCCGTCGTGGCTGCGGCGAGGAGCAGCGCCGTGACGGCCACCGGCAGAGCCCGGAGAGACCTACGCATCCTGCTCACCCGAGAGCACCTTCCCCACGTCCACGGGAAGTCGCAGCGTGAACAGCGCCCCGCCCCCGGCCCCGTTGGCGGCGGTGATGTCGCCGCCGTGAATGTGCGCGTTCTCCATGGCGATGGACAGGCCGAGCCCGCTGCCGTCCGACTTCGGCCGGGACGCGCTCGCCTTGTAGAAGCGGTCGAAGACGTGCGGCAGGACGTCCTCCGGGATGCCCGGACCGTTGTCCTGGACCGCGATCACCAGCCACTCCCCCTCCACGGACATCGACACCCGCACCGGCGAGCCGCCGTGCTTGAGCGCGTTGCCGATCAGGTTGGCGAGGATCACGTCGAGGCGGCGCGGGTCGAGCCGCGCCACGATGTCGCGTTCGGCGTCGAGGTCGACCGCGTCGAGCCAGGCCCGTGCGTCGATGCAGGCCGTGACCTGGTCGGCGACGTTGACGTCGTCCAGCACCAGCTTCGCCGTTCCCGCGTCGAAGCGGGTGACCTCCATCAGGTTCTCCACCAGGTCGTTGAGGCGGCGCGTCTCGCTGACGACCAGCGCCACCGCCGGCGCGATCATCGGATCGAGGGTCTCGACCTCTTCCTCCAGCACCTCGGCCACCGCCGTCAACGCGGTCAGCGGCGTGCGCAGTTCGTGGGACATGTCCGCGACGAAGCGCCGGCTCGACTCCTCCCGCGCGCTCATGTCGGCGACCTTCTTCTCCAGCGCCTCGGCCGTCTTGTTGAAGGTGCGGGAGAGGTCGGCGAGTTCGTCCGTGCCCCGTACGTCGAGCCGGTGGTCCAGCTCGCCCTCGCCGAGCCGCCGCGCCGCGTCGCCGAGCCGCTGTACGGGCTTGAGCACGGTACGGGCCGCGGCCTGTGCGAGCAGCGCCGAGCCGAGCAGGGCGAGGCCGGTCGCGATCGTCAGGGACCAGGCGAGCGCGTTGAGGTCGTCCCGCTCCTGGGCGAGCGACTTGTACATGTAGCCGGTCGGCCCGCCGCCCACGATGCGCGTCCCGCCGACCAGGTACGGGTTGCCCTGCGGCTTCGTGCGCTGCCAGTACATGTGGTACTCGGAGTCGTTCGCGGCGGTGGTCTTCTGACGGTCGTTCACCGCGTGCTGGAGCGACTTCGGTACGTCGGCCAGTCCGAAGGCGTCGGGGCCGGCCGTGCCGATCACCTCGCGCCCGTCCTTGGTCTCGTGCACCAGGAGCACGCTGTAGCCGGGGCTGCTGCCGGCCATCAGCTCCGCGGTGCGCTGCAGTTCGTCCGCCGTGGGGTCGGCGGGCAGTGCGGCGGCACGGTTCTGCATCTCCTGCCGGAAGTCGCCGAGGGCGGCGTCCTGGGTGCGGGTGAGGACCGCCTCGCGGTTGAGCCAGTACGCGATCCCGGAGGCGGAGACCGCGGCCGTCAGCGCGACCAGCGCGAAGACGATGAGGAGCCGCAGCCGCAGGCTGGTCCAGCGCCGGCCCGCGAGCAGCGCGCGGATCACTGCGGGGAGTCCAGGCGGTAGCCGACGCCCCGGACGGTACGGATCAGGGTGGGCGAGGACGGCACGTCCTCGACCTTGGCGCGCAGCCGCTGCACGCAGGCGTCGACGAGCCGCGAGTCGCCGAGGTAGTCGTGCTCCCAGACGAGGCGGAGCAGCTGCTGGCGCGACAGTGCCTGGCCGGGCCGCCGGCTCAGTTCCAGGAGCAGCCGCAGTTCGGTCGGGGTGAGCTGGAGGTCCTCGCCGTTCTTCGTCACCGTCATGGCGGCGCGGTCGATGACGAGGGAGCCGAAGCTCGCCGAGTCGCTGGACTCGCGCTCGCCGCGGCGCAGCACGGCCCGGATGCGGGCGTCGAGGACCCGGCCCTGGACGGGCTTGACGACGTAGTCGTCGGCTCCGGACTCCAGCCCGACGACCACGTCGATGTCGTCGCTGCGCGCGGTGAGCAGGATGATCGGCAGCTGGTCGGTGCGCCGGATCCGCCGGCACACCTCGAAGCCGTCGATCCCGGGCAGCATGACGTCCAGCACGATCAGATCCGGCCGCTGCTCGCGCAGCAGTTTCAGGCCGTCCTCGCCCGTCGCCGCGGTGGCCACACGGTGGCCCTGGCGAGACAGGGAGAGTTCGAGGGCCGTGCGGATGGCGTCGTCGTCCTCGATCAGCAACAGGAAAGGCACGGGCTCATTCTGTCCCATCGGCCGTCGGGAGTTCGACCGTCGGGAGAACGCGATCTCACGAAGACCCCCCGGGCCTCGCCGACAGGCCGCCCGGAGGCCGCTGTGACAGGGCTGTGACAGTCGACGGACACCCCGGTTAAGTCGGCGGGGCAGTCTTCTACCAACGCACAACGGACCGAAGCAGACACTCCACGACGGGGGGCGCGAGATGAACACGCTGCACAGCACCACCACCAGCGCGGTTGTCACGCGGCTGCACGATGTGAACCGCCGGGTGGGTGTCCGTACGGTGACGGCCACCCGTCCCCGGCCGGCGCACGTCGTAGCCATTGACGCTCAGAAGTACCAGGCGGTTCCCGCACAGCGCACCCCGTCCTCGGAGTCCGAGGCCGAGTTCACGGCGTACGTCCAGGAGCGGCGGGCCGCCCTGTACGCGACGGCCTTCCACCTCACCGGCGACCGCCACGAGGCCGAGGACCTGCTGCAGAGCGCGCTGTTCTCCACGTACCGCGCCTGGGACCGGATCAGCGACAAGGCGGCCGTCGGCGGTTACCTGCGGCGGACCATGACGAACCTGCACATCAGCGCGTGGCGTCGGCGGAAGCTGAACGAGTACCCGACGGAGGAGCTGCCGGAGACGGCCTCCGACACGGACGCGATGCGCGGTACGGAACTGCGTGCGGTGCTGTGGCAGGCGCTGGCCCGGATCCCGGAGCCGCAGCGCACGATGCTGGTGCTGCGCTACTACGAGGGCCGCACGGACCCGGAGATCGCGGAGATCCTCGGGATCAGCGTCGGCACGGTGAAGTCCAGCATCTGGCGCTCGCTGCGGCGCCTGCGCGAGGACGAGGCGCTGAGCTTCGGCGCCGACGAGGCGGAGTCCTTCGAGGAGCTCGTCGCCTGACCAAGACCAACGGCCGGGGGGCCGTCCTGCGGGGGTGGGACGGTGGCCATGGGGGGAAAGCGCGGGATCGGTCGGCCGGGGGTCCGACTGATCCCGCGCTTTCATGTGTGCGCGGGCCGTCGTCTGTGGGCTGGGCCGTCACGGTCATTGTCTCGAGCCGTACGGGGGACTCCCCCGGCGGCCTGTCCGGTTCCCGCCCGGCGGGGGCACCCGTTCTTCGGAAGTCTCGGAGAACTGGAGGACGTGCATGTTCAGGACAAAGGTCCGGATGGCTGCGGTGGCGGTGGCGGCGGGTACGGTCGCCCTGCTCGGGGCGGTACCGGAAGCGGCCGCCGCGACGGTGGTGAACTGCCCGACCGACAACCTGCAGGACGCGATCGACGCAGCCACCCCGGGAACGGCGCTCCAGGTGTCGGGGACCTGCACGGGCAACTTCACCGTCGACAAGAGCCTGACCCTGGCGGGGACGACGGGTGCCACGCTGGGCGGCGGCGGCACCGGCACCACGCTGACTGTCACCGCGGGCGTCACGGTGTCGGTGAACAGGCTGACCGTCAGCGGCGGCTCCGCGAGCAACGGCGGCGGCATCTTCAACAGCGGCACGCTGTCACTCAACCGCGTCACCGTCAGCGGGAACACGGCGAACTTCACCGGCGGCGGCACCGGCCAAGGCGGCGGCATCCACAACGCCCCCGGCGCCAGTCTGTCGCTGAACCAGTCGACGGTGACCGCAAACACCGCCGGCGTCCCGAACTCGAACGGCCTCGCCGGCTTCGGCGGCGGCATCATGAACTGGGGCACGCTCCGGCTGAACAATTCGACGGTCAGCCTCAACACCGGTCAATTCGGTGGCGGACTCCTCCTCGTGAACTCCGGCCCGGCAACCCTGAACGGTTCCACGGTGACCCAGAACAGCGCGCCCGGCGGGCAGGGCGGCGGTATCAACAACGACGGCGGCATCCTGCGGCTGAACCGCTCCACGATCAGCTTCAACAACGCGGACGGAGGCGGCGAAGGCGGTGGCATCTACAACCGGATCCCCGTGACGGTCAACCGGTCCCCGATCGTCAACAACACCGTCGACGGGGTCAGCAACAACTGCGCCGGACCCCAGCCCGTCCCCGGCTGCGTCAACTAGGCGGCGGCCGCGCTGGCCGAGCGGTGGCGGCCGGCGGCCGCCGCCGCGAGGCGGCCCAGGGCCTCGTCGCGGCCGCAGGCGTGCGCGCCCAGCGCGACGTGCCGGGCGACGATGCCGCGCTCGGCCCGCATCAGGCGCAGGCCCCGGCGCAGCAGGAAGAGGACGGACTTGCGCCCCTCGCGCAGATCGCGGGCGAGGCGGCGCCGGAAGGTGGTGGACGGGCGTCCGCGCAGGCAGATCGCGTCGGCGAGCAGGCCGAGCTCCTGGCAGCGGGCCACGATGTCGGCCGCGAAGATCCCCTCGGCGATGAACAGCGGGGTCCGCGAGATGTCCAGCGTGTCGCTGCCGGTGCGGGAGCTGGTCGCGATGTCGTACACCGGGACCTCGGTACGGCCGGTGCGGCACAGCTCGGCGACGGCCGCGACGGCGACCTCCGCGTCCCACGACAACGGGGAGTCCCAGTCGATGTCGGAGCTGCCCTCGACCAGCGGCAGGGTCGGGTCGTCACCCTCCTTGTAGAAGTCGTCCAGGCGCAGCACGGGCAGGCCCGAGCGGGCGGCCAGCGAGGACTTGCCGGAGCCCGAGGGCCCGGTCAGCAGGACGACACGCGTCGGCGAAGGAGAAGAACAGCTCACGGGACACCAGTCTGAACCATTCCCCCGGGTAGGGGATCCCTCCGGCGACCAGTTGGTATCGAGTATCACACCTCGACTACGCTGCGTGCGCACGCGACTACCACTCCAGGCACCTCAGGGCGGGATTCCCATGGCACGTCACGCAGCCCCTTCCGTACCGAACCGGCTCCGCAGCGCCGGGCTGACGGTCTCGATGGCCGGCGCGGCCCTGGCGATGGCCGCGGGGGGTGCGCAGGCCGGTGAGCTCGACGTGCCGGCCGCCCTGGCCGGGGTGGCGAACCCGGTCGCGAACCTCAAGGTGAACCCGCTCGCGCAGACCGGCGTGGACCCGCTCGACAACGGGGTCGCCACCAAGGTCGCGGACTTCCCGTCCGTCGGTACGGGCATGGTCACGGGCAGCCTGACGCGCGGCTCCTCGGTCGGCGAGCTGCCGACCGCCGCGGTGTCCTCGCTGCTCGGGCCGGTGCTCCCCCAGGCGTAGGTACGGAAAGGCCCCGACAGCACGGGGGATTGCTGCCGGGGCCGGTTTCGGGGGGCGGGTCCTAGTACGAGGACCCGCCGGAGCCCAGCGAGCCCGTGGGGTGCCAGACCGTCTTGGTCTCCAGGAAGGCCGTCATGCGCGCCGTGCCCGGGTCGGCGCTCCAGTCGTCCACAGGCTGTGGACGCAGGACGCGCTTGAGGTTGTCCGCCGCGGCGATCTCCAGCTCCTTGGCCAGCGCCGGGTCGGCGCCCGCCAGGTCGATCGCGTTGACGTCCTGGTGGGACGCCAGGTGCGGGCCCATCTCGGCGGCCTTGCCGGACAGGACGTTGACCACGCCGCCCGGCAGGTCGGAGGTGGCCAGCACCTCGCCCAGGGAGAGGGCGGGGAGCGGGGACTTCTCGCTCGCGATGACCACGACGGTGTTGCCGGTCGCGATCACCGGGGCGATCACCGAGATCAGGCCCAGGAAGGACGAGGCCTGCGGGGCGACGACCGTGACGACACCGGTCGGCTCGGGGGTGGAGAGGTTGAAGAAGGGGCCCGCGACCGGGTTGGCCCCGCCCACGATCTGGCCGATCTTGTCGGTCCAGCCCGCGTACCAGACCCAGCGGTCGATGGCCGCGTCCACGACGGCGCCCGCCTTGGACTTGGACAGGCCCTCCGCCTCGCCGACCTCGCGCACGAACTGCTCGCGGCGGCCCTCCAGCATCTCGGCGATGCGGTAGAGGATCTGCCCGCGGTTGTACGCGGTCGCGCCGGCCCAGCCGCCGAAGGCCTTGCGGGCCGCGACGACCGCGTCACGCGCGTCCTTGCGGGACGACAGCGGGGCGTTGGCCAGCCAGTTGCCCTTGGAGTCGGTCACCTCGTACACCCGGCCGCTCTCGGAGCGGGGGAACTTGCCCCCGACGTACAGCTTGTAGGTCTTGAAGACGTTCAGGCGCGTCTGCTGCTCAGACATCGAGGTAGCCCTCCAGGCCGTGGCGACCGCCCTCGCGGCCGAAGCCCGACTCCTTGTAGCCGCCGAAGGGCGAGGTCGGGTCGAACTTGTTGAACGTGTTGGCCCAGACGACACCCGCGCGGAGCTTGCCCGCGACCGCGAGGATCCGCGAGCCCTTCTCCGTCCAGATGCCGGCGGACAGGCCGTACTGGCTGTTGTTGGCCTTGGCGACGGCCTCGTCGGGCGTACGGAAGGTCAGCACGGACAGCACCGGGCCGAAGATCTCGTCGCGGGCGACGGTGTGCGCCTGGGTGACGTTCGTGAAGAGCGTCGGGGCGAACCAGTAGCCGGCGGACGGCAACTCGCACGCCGGGGACCAGCGCTCGGCGCCCTCGGCCTCGCCGGTCTCCGCGAGCGCGGTGATCCGGGCGAGCTGCTCGGCGGAGTTGATCGCGCCGATGTCGGTGTTCTTGTCGAGCGGGTCGCCGAGGCGGAGGGTGGAGAGGCGGCGCTTGAGGGAGTCCAGCAGCTCGTCGTGGATCGACTCCTGGACGAGGAGGCGCGATCCGGCGCAGCAGACCTGGCCCTGGTTGAAGAAGATGCCGTTGACGATGCCCTCGACGGCCTGGTCGATGGGGGCGTCGTCGAAGACGATGTTGGCGCCCTTGCCGCCCAGCTCCAGGGTGACCTTCTTGTCGGTGCCGGCGACGTGGCGGGCGATCTTCTTGCCCACGGCCGTCGAGCCGGTGAAGGCGACCTTGTTGACGTCGGGGTGCTCGACGAGGGCCGCGCCCGCGTCGCCGTACCCGGTGAGGATGTTGACGACGCCCTTGGGCAGGCCCGCCTGGCGGCAGATGTCCGCGAAGAAGAGGGCGGAGAGGGGAGTGGTCTCCGCCGGCTTCAGGACGACCGTGTTGCCGGTGGCGAGCGCCGGGGCGATCTTCCACGCGAGCATCAGGAGGGGGAAGTTCCAGGGGATGACCTGGCCCGCGACGCCGAGGGGGCGCGGGTTGGCGCCGTAGCCGGCGTGGTCGAGCTTGTCGGCCCAGCCCGCGTAGTAGAAGAAGTGCGCGGCGACCAGCGGGAGGTCCGCGTCGCGGGTCTCCTTGATCGGCTTGCCGTTGTCCAAGGTCTCCAGGACGGCCAGCTCGCGGCTGCGCTCCTGGATGATCCGGGCGATGCGGAAGAGGTACTTGGCGCGCTCGGAGCCGGGCAGCGCGGACCACTTCTCGAAGGCCTTGCGGGCGGCCTTGACGGCACGGTCCACGTCGGCGGCGCCCGCCTGGGCGACCTCGGCGAGGACCTCCTCGGACGACGGGGAGACGGTCTTGAACACCTTGCCGTCGGCGGCGTCGGTGAACTCGCCGTCGATGAAGAGCCCGTAGGAGGGGGCGATGTCGACGACCGAGCGGGACTCGGGAGCCGGTGCGTATTCGAATGCGGATGCCATGGTGATCAGTCCACCGTCACGTAGTCGGGACCGGAGTAACGGCCGGTGCTCAGCTTCTGGCGCTGCATCAACAGGTCGTTGAGCAGGCTGGACGCGCCGAAGCGGAACCAGTGGTTGCTCAGCCAGTCCTCGCCCACGGTCTCGTTGACCAGGACCAGGAACTTGATCGCGTCCTTGGTGGTCCGGATGCCGCCGGCCGGCTTCACGCCGATCTGGATTCCAGTCTGCGCCTTGAAGTCGCGGACGGCTTCGAGCATGAGCAGCGTGTTCGCGGGGGTGGCGTTGACCCCCACCTTGCCGGTCGACGTCTTGATGAAGTCGGCGCCCGCGAGCATGCCGATCCAGGAGGCTCGGCGGATGTTGTCGTAGGTCGACAGCTCGCCGGTCTCGAAGATGACCTTCAGCCGGGCGGCGCTGCCGTCCTCGCGGACGCAGACCTCCTTGATGGCCTTGATCAGCTCGTACGTCTCCAGGTAGCGACCGGCGAGGAAGGCGCCACGGTCGATGACCATGTCGATCTCGTCGGCGCCGGCGGCGACGGCGTCACGGGTGTCCGCGAGCTTGACGGGCAGCGCGGCGCGGCCGGCCGGGAAGGCGGTCGCGACGGAGGCGATCTTGACGTCGGCGCCGTTCAGGGCGGCCTTCGCGGTGGCCACCATGTCGGGATAGACACAGACGGCGGCCGTCATCGGGGTCGTGCGGTCGGTCGGATCGGGATTGACGGCCTTGGCGGAGAGCGCCCGGACCTTGCCCGGGGTGTCCGCGCCTTCCAGCGTCGTCAGGTCGATCATCGAGATGGCCAGGTCGATGGCGTACGCCTTGGCCGTCGTCTTGATCGAACGGGTGCCGAGGGCGGCCGCGCGGGCCTCCAGGCCGACGGCGTCTACGCCGGGCAGCCCGTGCAGGAAGCGGCGCAGCGCGCTGTCGGACGTCGTCACGTCAGCGAATGCGGTGAGGGTGGTGGGCATGGTCACCACATGAGCATATCTACGCGCGTAGCGGCCTGTCACCCCCCTCCCCCGATTTCGACCGGAATCGGGCCCCTCGGTTGCTGTTACGCGGCGATGACAGGAAGCAGATCATCCGACCGCACAAGATCCGTAAATTCTTCTTCAGCAGCCCGCCACACCTGACCCGGTGAACCAGACCGAACAGACGCAACGCGGCATGCGACTCTCCTCCACTTTCCTCACCATGCTTCAGGAGTCGTTATGCGTTCCGCCCTCGCCCTCCGCACCTCGCTCGTCACGGCCGTCGTCACCGGAGCGCTCCTCGCGCCCGTCGCCGGCACCGCGTTCGCCGCCACCGCCGAGACTCCGGCCGCGGCCTCCGCGACCACCACGGACAACAGCCGTTACGCGGGCAGCCCGGTCTACATCGGAGAGGGCCTGGTCGCGGTGCTGCGCAACAAGGCCGAGGGCCCCGAGGCCTGGATCCGCGCCGTCGGCACCGACTGGAAGCCCGGCGACGCGTACATGACCCGCGTCATGGGCCTGCTGAACCGCGAGGCGACCACCGCCACGGTCAACGGCCTGTCCCTGAAGCTGACGAAGGCCACGACGGCCAACCCCGTCCTGACGGTCACCAAGAACGGCGTCACCAAGTCCTACGCCCTGCCGAAGGGCGAGACGGCCCCCGCCACCTGCGTCTCGGAGGTCAAGAAGGTCCAGATGGGCGCCAACGTGTACGCCGACCTGACCATGTCCCCGAAGGGCCCGAAGGCGTTCGTCCACACTGAGCCGGCCAGCGGCTGGTCGCGCACGCTGGACCGCACGCACCCCAAGGGCACGGACGACTACTACCTGCGCATCGCGAACCCGAGCGGCGCCAAGCCGGTCTTCGAGTGGAAGAACCAGGGCGGCGCGAACGTCCCGGTCCTCACGGCCTCCTTCCCCGCGCTCCCCAAGGGCTGCAAGCTCGACTACAAGGTCACGGAGGCGGGGTCCGGCAAGCCGGCGCCGAAGCCCTCCACCACCCCCTCCGCCTCGGGTGAGAAGAAGGCCCAGACCACGGGTCAGACCACCGTCGTCCCGCAGGGCCCGGTGGCCGCCGGCGCCGAACTCCCCGTCGAGACCGTCGCGGACACCGACAACACCACCAGCGCGGCCGCCGGCGCCGGCCTCATCGCCATCCTCGCCGCGATCGGCGCCACCCTCATGCACCGCGGCCGCCGCAACCACGGCTGACCCGGCACGGTCACCGCGCCGGGCCCCGGCCCGGCCGCCGTCCGCTTCCGTCCCTCCCCCGGGCGGGCCACCTCCACGGTGGCCCGCCCGGCCCGCTTCCCGGAGCACCCCATGTCCCACCGCGTACGCCCCCTGCTCGCCGCCGTCCTCCTCGCGGCCGCCCTGACCACCGGGTGCGGCGCCGCGGCCTCCCCCACCCCGCCCGCGGACCCGGCGGCCGCGCCTCCCGCCGTCACGCCGACCACCGCGCCCCCGGCGCCCGGCGCGGCGCACGCCGCCCCGCTGCCCGCCTCGGAGCCCGTACGCGTACGGATCCCCGCGGCCGGTGTCGACGCGTCGCCCGTGCTGAAGCTCGGGCTGGCCGGCGACGGCACCGTGGAGGTCCCCTCCGTGGCCGACGGGGACAAGATCGGCTGGTACACGAAGGGCGTCACCCCCGGCCAGACCGGCCCCGCCGTCCTGATCGGCCACTTCGACACGGCGCGAGGCCCCGCCGTGCTCAAGGACGTCTCCAAGGTGCACACGGGTGACGAGATCACCGTGTCCCGCGCGGACGGCAGCACCGCCGTCTTCCGGGTGCGCGAACTGGAGCAGGTCGACAAGAAGAGCTTCCCCACCGCCAAGGTCTACGGCAATACCACCCGCCCCGAGCTGCGCGTGATCACCTGCGGCGGCGAAATCACCGACGGCCATCGGCCCGACAACATCATCGTCTACGCCGATCTCGTCAGCTGAGACGGCGTGGGGCAGAATCGACCGCATGAGCAGCCAGCAGCCTCCTGATGAACCGGTGTACGACGACCGGGTCTACCGCTCCTCCATGTCCGTGGTCACCGGGGTGCTGCTGCTGGCCCTGACCGCGTGGCTGTGCGGGGACGCGGTGGTGCGGGGTGCGGGCAACACCCCGTGGATCGCGCTGGCGGTCGCGCTGCTCGTCGTACCGCTGATCGTGGCGTTCACCATCCGCCCGGCCGTCTTCGCCAATGACGACCGGATGCGCGTACGGAACCCCTTCCGGATCATCGAACTGCCCTGGGCGGCCGTGGACGCCGTGCGCGCCGGATACTCGGCGGAAGTGCTGGCCGAGGGGTCGAAGTACCAGCTCTGGTCCGTGCCCGTCTCGCTGCGGGAGCGGAAGCGGGCGAACCGGCAGTTCAACCGCCGCGGCGGGCTCACCGGGCGCGGACTGAGCGCCCCCGACGAGGGCGCCGCCGCC
This sequence comes from Streptomyces sp. NBC_01351, assembly GCF_036237315.1. Lineage (GTDB taxonomy): Bacteria > Actinomycetota > Actinomycetes > Streptomycetales > Streptomycetaceae > Streptomyces. Next base: position 3,239,837 of record NZ_CP108356.1, read on the forward strand.
ACCCCCGGCGCCCCGCCGCGGGCCAAGGCCGACCAGGTCGTGGACGAGCTACGGGAGCTGGCGGAGCGCGGTGCCTCGCGGGCCGGCGCGCAGGGCTCCGTTCGGGTGCAGTGGTCGTACGAGATCCTCGCGCCAGCCGTGGCCGGTGCGCTGCTGCTGATCGTGCTGCTCTCGGTCGGCTGAGGTCCCGGCGGCTGCTGCCGCGGCCTCGCAGCCGACCTCGATGTCCGTGCCGGCTTCGCCGTCGCAGTCGTCGGTGCCGGCCCCGCCGAGGAGGGTGTCGTCGGCCGGTCCGCCGCGGAGGCGGTCGTCACCTGATCCGCCGAGGATCCTGTCCCGGCCGCCGGGGCCCACGCTCCCGGTCGGGAAGGTGAAGTTGTCGCCGTAGATGTTGTCGTTGCCGTTGCGACCGTCGATCACGTCGTTGCCCGCGGTCGCGCCCGCCGGGTCGATGAAGAAGCTGTCCCCGATGAGTTCCTCGTTGATCTCCAGCACCCCGGTACCACCCGTGATCACGTCGTTCCCGGATCCGGTCGCGCTGCCCTGGTACGAGCCGTGGTCGCCGGTGGCGCAGAAACCACCGTCGTCGCCCAGGCTGATGATGTCGTCGCCGCCCGTGCCGCTCACGTTCCCCAGGGACTCGCTGTCGCCCACCACGCAGCCGAAGTCGCCCGGCCCTTCGAGCAGGACGTCGTCCCCGGCGCCCGATGCCCCGAAGAAGCCGAACGAGTCTCCGGTGATCGCGTCACTGCCGCCGCCGCCGTCGATGCGGTCGGCGGCGCCGCCGACCGCGTAGTCGCCCGAGCTGTCACCGACGAGCTGGTCGCCCTCGTCCCCGCCGAGGAGCACGTCGGACGACGCGCCCCGGGCGGTGCCCTGAACGGCCACGTGGTCACCCCAGAGGGCGTCGAAGGAGGCGCCGCCGGACAGCCGGTCGCGGCCCGTGGCGCTGGTGACGTCCCCGGTGAGGGCCCATTCGTCACCGACGAGGCCGTCTTCGTCGGCTCCGCCGTCGAGCTGGTCGTCCCCGGCTCCGCCGGAGAGCCGGTCGCGGCCGGCGCCGCCGATCAGGACGTCGTTCCCGCCGAGGCCGCAGATGGTGTCGTTGCCGCCACCGCCGTCGATGACATCGACTCCGGGCGTGCCGATGATCACGTCGTCACCGGGCGTGCCGACCGTGGTCGTGGCGGCCGCGTCGAAGCACGTGGGCGTCGCGGCGGCGGCCTCGGTCGCGCCAAGCCCGAACAGGGCCGCGACCAGGACCTGCGTACTGACCGTGGCCACCATCGCGCGGACGGCTCTGCGATCTCGCAGCATGGATTTCCCCTTCCAGGAGTGTCGCGATCACTGTGGGTGATCTCCGGTGACCCGTGGAGGTGACTCGTCGCCGGTCGCGGTGATTTCATCCGATCGGATTCTCATACGTTCCTCATCGAGCCCGCCCGACCGGCGGAACCGGCGCCGCCGGATGGTGCGTCCTCGCAGGTGTGCAGCGCAATGAGGCCGGCGAAAGCACCGGCACCGCCCCCGCCGTCCCCTTCCGGCTCCGGATCCTGGCCGGGGTCCTGCTGGCCGCTCATCTCCTGGTCGTCGGCTGGCTGACCCTCCGCCCGCTCGACGTGCCGTGGGCCGCGGCCCCCAATCTGACCCCGCTGGAGGGGATCGGGGCGGACTTCGCCGCCGGCCCCCTCGAAGGGCTCCGGCGGCTCGGGGAGGGACTGGCTCTGCTGGCCCCGCTCGGGGTGCTGTTGCCGCTGGTCAGCGGGCAGCTCGCGCCGTCGGCGCTGTCCGCGTGGTCCTCTCTGGCCCGGACCGCCGCCGCGGGCGCGCTGGTCTCCGTGAGCATCGAGATGCTCCAGACCGCCGTCCCCGGACAGGTGGTCGACGTGGACTCGGTCCTGCTGAACACCCTCGGCGTCCTGCTCGCGCACGTGGCCGTCGTACCGGCGCTGCGGGCCCGGCTGCGCCGCTCACACGCCGTTTATCAGGGGGCGACCCCGAAAATTACCAGGGTCGGGCTCGGCCCCTGGACCGACGTCCTGTCGACGGTTCCGCGCGAATATTGAGACATCGCAAGAACGCGAAACCGACGAAGGAGAACCCATGAGCGCCCTTGTCCGCCCCCGTGACGGCCGAATGATCGGCGGAGTGTGCGCAGGACTGGCGCGCCGCTTCGGAATGTCGGCCAACACGATGCGGGTCATATTCGTCGCCTCGTGCCTGCTGCCCGGCCCGCAGTTCCTGGTCTACCTGGCGCTGTGGCTGCTCCTGCCGAACGAGAAGTCCGCGTCCACCGCCTGGTGACGAGCCGGGCACGGGGGGAGCGGGTCAGGCGGCCCGCTCGACCTTTTCCAGCTGCTTGTCGGCCACTTCCTGCGGCACCCGCGCCTGCTGCTGGGCCGACGCCACGTTGAGGGCCATCAGCCGCACGATGGTGTCGCCCTCGCGCACGACGACCAGGTGGACCTGCGCCGAGACGCCCTGGCCGGCCGCGGTCGTGGTCCAGCTGACGCTCTCGTCACCGGTCGTGCGGTAGTCGGCGGCCCGTACGTCGCGGTAGCCGGCGCTCTGCTTCTCGACGGTGGCGGAGAAGCCCGTACCGCAAGCGGCCACGGCGGCCTTGAGCCGGGCGATCAGTGCCTTCGCGTCGCCCTCGGCGTAGGAGCTGACGGAGGCGGAGACGGCGAGTCCGACCTGCTTCTGGGAGCCGATGCCCCGGTTGACGGTCGCGCGTGCGGCCGGGTCCGGTGCGTCGCCCATGATGTCGGCGAGCGGCTGGCAGGCCTTCTTGTCGGCCTGCGGCTGGCCGTCGGGGGCGTTCGGGTTCTTGCCCTGGGCGGAGATCTGATAGCCGGCCAGGTCGCCCGGCTCCAGCGCGGACCGCTCAAGCCTGCTCCCGCCGGTCTTCGGCGCGGCCGATCCGGGCGGGGCGGGCGCTCCGGCGGCGGCCGAGGCGGCGGGCGTGCCGGAGGACCCCTTCGGGTCCGGGCCCTTGCCGGTGGCGGGGGTGTCCTCGCTGCTGCACCCCACCGCCGCGAACAGCAGGGCGGGGACCAGCGCGACCATCGTCGCTCGTGCCTTCTTGCGCATGACCGAGACCTCAATACCGCGTGCGTCGGTGGGCAGTTGGCGATGATCGTGGCATACGACGCGACGTGGCGCCCACCCGCTCGAAGGGGTGTGCGCCACGTGTTCGCGCGTACGGATTCAGCCGCCGAGGCCGTTGAGCGGCAGGCCGCCGACCAGTTCGGTCACCGGGCCGAGCGCGGCGCCCGGGTCGCTCGACTGCTGGCCATCCTCGGCGCCCATGTGCTGCTGGCTGGTGAGGCCCTGGACAGCGGTGGTGGCGGTGCCCAGCGTGTCGGTGAGGCCGACGGCCGGCACTACGGCCGAGGCGGTACCGGCGGCGACGGCGGCGAAGGCGGCACCGAGAGCGGCGACACCGAGGGTCTTGGCAGCTGACTGCTTCATGAAAAATCGTCCTTGCGACGGGGAATTGAGCGGCTCCGCAAACTAGTCACTTCAAACCCCCGCCCGCAAACATCCTTAAATACGAGAAAGCGCCCGGGAATTGCCCCTCCCGGGCGCTTTCAGTACGTCACGCCATGGCCTACGCCGTGACGGAACCGCTGGTGGAGGCGGTCTGCTGGAAGAGCCACTCGGACTTCAGCTCCGCGTAACCCGGCTTGATCACCTCGTTGATCATGGCGAGTCGTTCATCGAAAGGAATGAACGCGGACTTCATCGCATTGACGGTGAACCACTGCATGTCGTCCAGCGAATAGCCGAAGGTGTCGACCAGGTGCTCGAACTCGCGGCTCATGCTGGTGCCGCTCATCAGGCGGTTGTCGGTGTTGACCGTGAGCCTGAAGTGCAGCTTCCGCAGCAGACCGATCGGGTGCTCGGCGTACGAGGGGGCCGCGGCCGTCTGCAGGTTCGACGTCGGGCACATCTCCAGGGGGATGCGCTTGTCCCGGACGTACGAGGCCAGCCGGCCCAGGGTCACGGAACCGTCGTCGGCGACCTCGATGTCGTCGATGATCCGCACGCCGTGACCGAGGCGGTCGGCGCCGCACCACTGCAGGGCCTGCCAGATCGACGGGAGGCCGAAGGCCTCGCCCGCGTGGATGGTGAAGTGGTTGTTCTCGCGCTTGAGGTACTCGAAGGCGTCGAGGTGGCGGGTGGGAGGGAACCCGGCCTCGGCGCCGGCGATGTCGAAGCCGACCACACCGTTGTCGCGGTAGCGGTTGGCCAGCTCCGCGATCTCCAGCGCGCGGGCGGCGTGGCGCATCGCGGTCAGCAGGGCGCCGACGCGGATGCGGTGGCCGTTGGCCTTCGCGCGGCGCTCGCCCTCGCGGAAGCCCTCGTTCACGACCTCCACGACCTCTTCGAGGGTCAGCCCCTTCTCCAGGTGCTGTTCGGGGGCGTAACGGATCTCGGCGTACACGACGCCGTCCTCGGCCAGGTCCTCGGCGCATTCCGCGGCGACCCGGTACAGGGCCGCCTTGGTCTGCATGACCGCGCAGGTGTGCGCGAACGTCTCCAGGTAGCGCGGCAGGGAGCCGGAGTCGGCGGCTTCGCGGAACCAGATGCCGAGCTTGTCGGCGTCGGTCTCGGGGAGGTTCTCGTAACCGACCTCGCGGGCCAGCTCGATGATGGTCCCGGGGCGCAGCCCACCGTCGAGGTGGTCGTGGAGGAGCACCTTCGGGGAGCGGCGGATCTGATCCGGGGTCGGCAGGGTAGGGGTCTCGCTCGTCATCTGGGCACTCTAGCTCCTACGCGCGTAGAGCGGGGTGCCGACGGGGGCCGCCGATATGTAACAGTGACCGTGCGGACGGATGGCGTACACCTCGGGGTCTGAGAATGTTCCGCCATGGCACAGCATGCGCCGCCGGCGCGCGGGGCCCGTCTGGGGCGGGCGGCCGGCGCGAACGGCTCGGTATCGACGGTCAGTGGTGTGGTGCTCCTGCTTCCCGGGGCGTCCAGATTCTCCCCCGGTCCGATGCGCCCGCTCGCGCGGGCGCTGGGCCGGGCGGGAGCGGCGGACGGGCTGGTGGCACACACCGTGGTGCACGGCGGCGGAGCCGCCCGGGAGGAGCAGGCGCGGTGGGCCGCGGACGAGGTGGGGCGACGGTACGGAGACGTGCCGGTGTGCCTGGCCGGGTACGACGTGGGTGGCCTGGCCGCACTGCGGGCGGCGGGACACGAGGCCGTCAACTCCGTTCTGGCGATGGCCCCTTCCTTAGGGGAAGCCGCCGCCGCGGACTCCCCTGAACCGGTGAAACAGCTGTCCGGCCGACAGGTGTTGATCGTCCACGGCACCAACGACGCGCGCAGCGACCCGGAGAGCTCCTTCCGGCTGGCGGCGCGGGCGAAGAAGGCGAATCGTTCTACCTGCCGGTTCGAAGTGCATTCGGACGGGCACGGGCTGCGCGAGCACCAGGCGGAAGTGGTGGCGCTGGCCGTGGACTTCGTCCTGGGCGCCCTCGGTTCGGGCCGGTACTCGCGCCCCGTCACGGACGCCCTCGCCGCCCCGCCCCCGCTGGGCCTGCGGATGCCGCTGGCCTCCGGCTTCGGGCGGTCGCTGAGGGGATGAGCGGGCCCGGGCCCCCGGGCGTACCGTGAGGAATGGACTCGGGGTGTTCACCTCTCTCCCGGAGGCGATGGACCATGGGCGGACTGCTGCACAGGAACTTCGACAAGCCGGACGAGACCCGGCCGTTCGAAGCCGGTACGGGCAGGCTGGACCTCTTCAACACCGAGGGCGGGGCGGTCGGTCGCGCCGTCTTCGAGCCGGGCTGGCGCTGGTCGCTGCACGTCAAGCCGATCGCCGGCACGGACAGCTGCCAGTCCGCCCACACCGGGTACATCGCGAGCGGCCGCATGAAGGTCGTCATGGACGACGGGGAGAGCGCCGAAGTCGGTCCGGGCGACTTCATCCAGATCGCACCCGGGCACGATGCCTGGGTCCTGGGTGACGAGCCCTGCGTCGCGCTGGACTGGACCGGCTACACGGACTACGCGAAGCCGGCGTCCGGCTGACGCGTCCGCCGCTGCGGTGGGTTCTGCGGCCGGCCCTGCGGCGGGTTCTGCCCGAGGAGCGTGACCGCCCGGTCGAGTACGCGGGCCAGGCCGCCCGGCGTCGGGGCGGTCGCGAGGACGTACGCGTGGTGCAGCGCGCCCGTCGGGGCGCGCCGGACCACGGCGCCCGGCGGGATCTCCAGCTGCACCCGGACCACCCCCGGCACGGAGCGGGCGGCGGAGAGCCGGGGGCGGACGCCGCCCGGGAGCGGGCCGGGCGGGAAGTCCACGTACCGGAGTCCGGCGTGGGTGGCGCGCGGGCTGCGCGCCGGGTCGGGCAGGCCCAGTCCGGAGGCGAGGGCGAGGCCGAGGACGTCGGTGCCGTTCGCGAGCCGGAGCAGCCGGCTGAACTCCTCGCCGCCGGGGCTGGGGGTCCCTCCCAGCGGTGGCTGGGGGAGCGTGGGCCTCGACGAGGCGGGGGCCGTGCGAGGTGAGGATGACCTCGGTGTGGGACGGGCCGTGGCGGTGGCCGGCGAGGTCGAGGACGCCGCGCACGAGGGCCCGTACGGCTTCCGCGGTGCGCGGGTCCAGGGCGACGGGCAGGTCGTGGCCGGCGGCGGCGAGGAAGGGGCCCGGGTCTGTGCGGCGGCGGGCCCAGCCGAGGATGCGGTGGCGGCCCGCGCGGGAGAGGGCTTCGACGGTGAGCTCCGGGCCTTCGAGGTACTCCTCGACGAGCAGGTCGGTGACCTCGGGGTAGCCGCGGGCGGCGGCCCGGGCCTCGGCCTCGTCGTAGACGAGCCGGATCCCCTCGCCGTCGGCGCCCGCGCGGGGCTTGATCACGCACGGGTAGCCGATCAGGGTGGTGATGAAGGGGAGCGTCTCGGCGCGGCCGCAGCGGGCGAAGGACACCGGCCGGGCGGGGTGCAGGGTGTTGGAGCGGGCGCGCAGGGCGGCCTTGTCCATGAGCGCGGTGACGGCCGCGGTGGGGGTGCCGGGCAGTCCGAGTTCCTCGTTGGCGCGGGCTGCCGCGAGGGCCCCGGCGGCGTCGAAGCCGAACACGGCGGCGCGGCCGCGGCGGACCGCCTCCATGCGCCCTAAGGCCCCGATGAGGTGGCGGTGGTCGCGCCAGTCCGTCCGTACCCGCCGCTCCGCCCCCTCACGGTCGGATGGCACCGATGGATCCGGCGCGACCACCACGGTGTGCGCACCCTCCCCCAGCTACCGCTGGGTGGGGGTACCCCCGGCCGGAGGCTGGGGGAGTGCCCCCGGGCGGGCGGCCGCCACCACGGCAGGTCGCGGGCTCAGCAGGACAGCCACGGGCTCCCGCCCTCCGTCGGCCCACTGGTGACCGCGTCGCTGCCGCATACCGCGCTCCCCCCTCACGCCGTGCTGACACTGTGCCTCTTCGGCATATGCCGAATGCCGCGGGGCAGGGGTCGTCTTGCCGCCTTGCGGGAACACGAGGGGTTTACAGATCGCTTCATTCAGGGACGAATACGCATATGCCAACCGATGCAGCCGGAGAAGCGGGGGAGGCGGCGGAAGCGGGGGAACTGAGCCCCGCCGCCCGGCGCCTGTACGCGTTCGCGGTCGAGCGGAACGCCTTCGACGCCGGGGAGGCCGCCCAGGCACTCGGCGTTCGCGCCGCCACCGCGATCACCGAGCTGGCCGCCGCGCACCTGCTCCAGCGGGCCCCGGGCGGCGGCCCCGAGCGCTGGAGCGCGGTGGCGCCCCGGGCGGCCGCGGCCCGGGCGCTGGCCCCGCTGGCCCTGCTCGTACGGGAGACCCACGACGAGATGGACCGGCTGCGCGGGCGGCTGGAGGCGCTGGTGCCGGCGTACGAGGCCGGGACCGCGCACCGGGACCTGAGCGCCTCGGGGCGCCTGGAGCTGGTCACCGACCTCGGGGCGGTACGGGGGCTGATCATCGAGCTGGTCGCGGCCTGCGAGCGGGAACTGCTGACCTCGCAGCCGGGCGGGGGCAGGCCGCGAGAGACCCTGGAGGAGGCGATCGGGCGGGACGAGTCCCTCCTCTCGCGCGGGGTCCGGATGCGGACGATCTACCAGCACACGGCGCGCTACTCGCGGCCCACGGCGGCGTACGTGGAGCGGGTGACGGCCCTGGGGGCGCAGGTACGGACGCTGGGCGACGGGCTGATGCGGATGCTGGTCTTCGACGACCACACGGGCCTGATGGCGGTGCCGGACCGCAGCGGGGCGGCGCTGGTGGTACGCGAGCCGAACGTCGTGCACTTCATGACGGCGGCCTTCGAGCGCTCCTGGCTGGGCGCGGAACCGTTCCCGACCTCGGTGAGCCCGGAGGCGGCCCGGTCCCTGTCGGACGAGCTGCGGCAGACGATCGTACGGCTGCTCTCGGAGGGGCTGGAGGACAAGGTGATCGCGCGGCGGCTGGGCATGTCGGAGCGGACCTGTCAGCGGCACATCGCGGAGATCATGCGGGCGGTCGGGGCCAAGTCCCGCTTCCAGGCCGGGTACTTGCTGCGCCCGGCCGCAGCTCCGACCACCAACCCGCCGGACGCGGGCACGGACGCGGGTCCTTAGGGCCCTTCCGTTCGGGTCGGGCCGGGTGCGCGCGGGGCGGCCCGGCCGTGGCCGGGCCGCCCCGGGGCGTCTCCTCGGGCGTCGAACGTGGCGAGGGGTCGGTGGGCTGAGCGTGGTTGTGTTCGACGCCCTGCGGGGACGCCCCGCCACACACCCGGCCCCGTCCGGGCCTGGGGTGCCGGTCTGAACCGGGGGACTAGTACGGGCCGCGGTGACGGTCGTAGTAGGCGCGGAGCCAGGGGCGGCGGACGGCGGGCAGTTGGACGAGGGTGCCCGTGACGGCCTTGTGGTGGACCTCGAAGCGGCGCCACGGGAGGGGCGGCAGCGGGTAGTCGTCCCGCAGGACGCCCTCCGGCAGCGTGCCGGTCGCCGGCATCGGCGAGGTTTCCCCGGGGAGGGCGAGGTACGCCCAGACTCCCGTGTCCAGCGGTACGACCTCCGCCGCCCCGGACGGGGGCCGCCACGGCTCCCCGGTCAGCGGGTGGCGCGGGACGAGCAGGATGTCCGCGGCGGCCGGCCCGGGTGGCGTGACCCCCGGCCCGGCGAGGGCCACGGAGAGGGCCGGGGGCCCGGCCGCCAGGGCCCTGGCGACGGCGTCGCCGAGCAGCTCCGCGACGGGGCCTGCGGGGAGGACCACCGGCCGGCCCTCGGAGGCCACCAGCAGGTGGGCCAGTGCCACCCCGACCGCGGCCTCCCAGCGGCGGCTCCACGATCCGTCCGGTTCGACCGGCGGGATCCGCTCCGGCGCGCTCAGGAGGTCGTCCCAGCCCGGCGGCGGGGCGGCGGGCAGGCCCGAGGGCACGCGCCGCACGGCGTCGGGCTCCAGCCACACCGCCTGCCACAGACCGCAGTCGTCCGTCCGGGTCGCCACCGCGCTCCCACAGCCCTCGCAGGCCAGATTGGGTCCGTCGCGGCCGTCCACCCCCCGGCAGTAGCCCGCGCACTTCTCGGGGATCAGGACCATGTTCCGGGAGTCGCCCGGGGCGATGGCGATCCTGCCCCGCGGTCCGAAGGACACCGAGTACACCGGCGCGTGGATGCCCTGGGCGGCCGCTGCCTCTTCCCCGACCTCGTCCCACAACCGCCAGGGCGGGCCCGAGGGTCGGGGGTCGACTGCGTACGTCGCCGGATCCATCAGCGGCGGGTGCAGTTCCTCCCAGCCCGCGTAGCCGGTGTGGACGGGAAGGGCCCGCCGGGCCACCGGCGCCGTCAGCTCCGTACCGCACCCGGCGCACGTGAACACGTCCAAACAAGCTCCCCCTCGGCCCCGGCAACCCCGGAATCCTCCCCGCCCGGGCCGCGGCGGGTCCACCGGTTTTCGGGCGCGCGGGCCCCCTCAGGCCGCGGGTGGCTCCAGGTCCGGGATCAGGCGTCCCCTGCGGGAGAGCAGGAAGCGCTTGAACTCCGCCACCGGCGGGGTGTCCGGGTGGCCGTCGAGCCAGGCGACGCCGATCTCGCGGACCGCGCGCGGGGCGGTGACCGTCAGTTCGACCACGCCCGGGCGGGGCACGGCCGGCGGGGGCAGGAGGGCCACGCCCAGGCCGGCGGCGACCAGGCCGCGCAGGGTTTCGGCCTCCTCGCCCTCGAAGGCGACCCTGGGGGTGAAGCCGGCCTCCGCGCACAGGTCGTCGGTGATGCGGCGCAGGCCGTAGCCGGGTTCGAGGGTGACGAAGGTTTCCTCCGCGGCCTCGGCGAGGCGGATGCGCTTGCGGACGGCGAGGCGGTGGTCTTCGGGGACGACCAGGCGCAGGCGCTGTTCGTCGAGGCGGCGGGCCACGAGGTCGGGGGCGTCCGGGACGGGCGAGGTGAGGCAGAGGTCGAGTTCGCCGGAGCGGAGTTTGTCCAGCATGGCCTCGCCGTAGTTCTGGACGAGGGAGAAGCGGATGCGCGGGTGGTCGGCGCGGAACGCGCGGATGAGGCCGGGTACGGTCTCGGGGCCCAGGGTGTGCAGGAAGCCGAAGGCGACCTTGCCGAAGGCCGGGTCGGCGTCGTGCTGGACGGATTCGGCGGCGCGGGCGATGCCGTCGAGGGCCTGTTCGGCGGAGGCCAGGAAGGTGCGGCCGGCCGTGGTGAGGGCGACGGTGCGGCCCTTGCGGGCGAACAGGGTGACGCCCAGGTCCTCTTCGAGTCGGACCATCGCCCGGGAGAGGGTGGACTGCGGGACGCCCAACTCGTGTGCGGCGCGCGTGACGTGCTCGTGCCGGGCGACGGCCGCGAAGTACGCGAGGCGGGGCGCCAGCAAACGTGTCACGGACAAGTCTTCTTCGTAACGGTTCATAGACAGGCGCCGCCCTGAGCTGTGCTGATGCATGAGTGGATCGATTATCGCGATTCTGTGCATTGGACGCATCAAACTCGGCGGGCATACGGTTTTCGCATGCCTCCCGCTCATACCGGGGCACCCGTCACCACGGGTGCCTCCACCCCGTCGTCCCCGGCCCCCCTTGATCAAGACGGCACACCGCACTCCCCCGGCCGCCCCGGCTACCGCCGGATGAGCCTCGCGCTCTTCGCCGCCGGGCTGGCGACCTTCGCCCTCCTCTACTCCACCCAGGCCCTGCTGCCCGCGATCTCCGCCGGTTTCGGCGTGACGGCGGGTCAGGCCAGCTGGACGGTGTCCGCGGCCACCGGCGCGCTCGCGCTGTTCGTCCTGCCGCTCAGCGCGCTGTCCGAGCGGTTCGGGCGGACCCGGATGATGACCTGGTCGATGGTGGTGGCGGTGGGCGTCGGCCTGCTGATCCCGCTCGCGCCGAGCCTGGAGTGGCTGATCGCGCTGCGCGCCGTCCAGGGCGCGGCGATCGCGGGGATCCCGGCCTCCGCGATGGCGTACCTCGCGGAGGAGGTCAAGCCGAAGGCGCTCGTCGCCGCGATCGGCCTGTTCGTGGCGGGCAATTCCATCGGCGGCATGAGCGGTCGCCTCGTCACGGGCTGGGCGGCCCAGGTGTGGGGCTGGCGGGCCGGGCTGGGCGCCGTGGCGCTGATGTCGCTGGTCTGCGCGGTGGCGTTCCTGGTGCTGCTGCCGCGGGCGCGGTTCTTCCGGCCGGCGTCGCTGAACCCGCGCGCGGTGGGCCGTACCGTCGCCGGTCACCTGCGCGATCCGCTGCTGCTGCGGCTGTACGGGATCGGCGCGCTGTTCATGACCGTGTTCGGCGCGGTGTACACGGTGATCGGCTACCGCCTGGTCGACGAGCCGTTCTCGCTCGGGCAGGGCGTGATCGGGTCGATCTTCCTGATCTACCTGGTCGGTACGGTCTCCTCCGCGGCCGCAGGTCAGCTGGTGGCCCGGACGGGGCGGCGCGGTGCGCTGTACCTGGCGGTGACCACCACCGCGCTGGGGCTGCTGCTGTCGCTGGCGGATTCGCTGGCCGCGATCCTGCTGGGCCTGGTGCTGATCACCGCGGGCTTCTTCGCGGGGCACGCGGTCGCCTCCTCGGCGGTGAGCCGGACGGCGAAGACGGGCCGGGCCCAGGCCTCCGCCCTCTACCAGTCCGCGTACTACCTGGGCTCCAGCGCGGGCGGCACCCTGGGTGCCCTCGCCTACCACTCGGCGGGATGGGCCGCGACCGTGGGCATCGCGCTGCTGGCGGTGCTGGGCGTCGTGTCGATCACCCTGTACGGATCGCGCGTGGCCCGTGCGGAGCGGCGCCTTCCGGTCGGGGCGGCGGCCCGGATGACGGCCGCCGCGCGCTGAGACGCGTACCGCCGGTGTCGGCCGTTCGGGCTGCCGTTGTCAGAGCCCTCGGGTAGTTTCCGAAGTATCGGAGCTATCTGGGGGAAGACCATCATGAGCGACCTCGCGACGACACCGCAGGACCTCGACCTCGATGCGGCGATGGACCGGTACCGGGTGGAGCTCACCGGCTACTGCTACCGGATGCTGGGCTCGTCCTTCGATGCCGAGGACGCCGTGCAGGACACGTACATCCGTGCCTGGCGGAGCTACGAGAAGTTCGAGGGCCGGTCGTCGCTGCGGTCGTGGCTGTACCGGATCGCCACCAACGTGTGTCTGGACCTGTTGAACGCGGGGAACAAGCGGGCCCGCCCGATGGACCTGACCGCCCCGCAGCACCAGGCCTCCGCCGTGCTGAACGAACGGTCCGAGGTGACCTGGCTGGAGCCGGTTCCGGACGGGCGGGTGCTGCCGCAGACCGCCGACCCGGCGGAGATGGCCCTGGCGAAGGAATCCGTCCGGCTGGCGTTCGTCGCGGCGCTCCAGCACCTGCCTGCGAAGCAGCGGGCGGTGTTGATCCTGCGCGAGGTGCTGGCCTGGAAGGCCGACGAGGTGGCCGCGCTGCTGGAGACCACGGTGGCCTCGGTGAACAGCGCCCTGCAGCGGGCCCGGGCCACGCTGGCCTCGCACGGGATCCGCGACAGCGATCCGGCGGACCCGCTGGACGCGGACCAGGCGAAGCTGCTGGAGCAGTACCTGTCCGCCTTCGAGGCCTACGACATCACCCGGCTCACCACCCTCCTCCACGAGGACGCGGTGCTGTCGATGCCGCCGTTCGACCTGTGGCTGCAGGGCCACGCCGACATCGCGGCGTGGCACCTGAACCAGGGCATGGGTTGCAAGGGCTCCCGCCTGATCCCGACGACGGCGAACGGCATGCCGGCCTTCGGCCAGTACCGCCCGGCAGAGTCGGGGACGGGCCACACCCCGTGGGCGCTCCAGGTCCTGGAGATCTCAGACGGGAAGATCGTCGGGCTCAACGCCTTCCTGGACACCGCCCGGTGGTTCCCGCTCTTCGGGCTCCCCGAGCAGCTCGACGAGACCGACGAGGCCCAGTAGCGCGCGGTAGGCGGGGCCTACGCCGGTCACGGTGAAGGCCCCGCCGTGACCTCGGGCGGTCAGCCGCAGCCGGGCCAGCACCTCCACGGCGGCGAGCCCGGGCGCGGTGACGGCGCCGGCATCGCACTCCACCGCCGTCGCCCCGTCCTCGTAGAGCCGGGCCAGGCGGGCGCACAGCCGCGCGGTGTCCTGTGCCGTCGGGGCGGGTCCGGGCAGCACGAGTCGGATCATCTCCATGCGGGGATGACTCCCCGGCCTGCGCGAATTCATCGGCGGGTGCGCACAATGGCGCGATGAACCCCGCGCACCAGCCCGCGTATTGGGACCCGATGCCCACCGCCCGACGGATATCCGAGACCGAGTCCTACCTGAACGCCGAGATGTTCAAGGGACAGTGGGAAGACCGGAACTGGCGCAATGTGCCGGGCCCCTTCTACGCCGGCGAGACCGACGAGATGGCCCTCGGGCGCATGGACGCCCCGAACCACATCTGCTACGACGACGATCACGGCGGGGGCTTCGGCCGCGTGTTCGTCTTCCGCCAGCCGACGGACGAGTCCCAGGTCTTCGACGTGATGTGCGGGGCCGCGCTGGAGCTGTACCAGGGCTACAACTGGGACGGCGACGACCACTGGACCGTGGAGGGCGTCCGCGACTGGTGGGACGACCGGGGCCGGGTCCGCGAATGGGCCGTCGCGATCGCCGCCGACTGGGGCGCCGACACCCACCCCCACTGGGGGTACAACGCCGACCCGCAGTACCTGGGCCACTACCACGACGCCGCGCAGGGCCACCGGGATTTCATCGCCTACATCGACGACGGCCTGGAGGCGTACCTGCGCGGCTACCTGTACTGGCTGGAGCAGCGGCGGGAGCCGGAGCCCGGGGAGGCCCTGCCGGGCCTGTGAAAAGACGCCGGCGCGGCTCCGGACGGGGAGCCGCGCCGACGAAACCAGGGCCCGGACTCAGGCGATGCGGTCCAGGACGATCGGCGTGGCGGAGAACGGGGTGCCCGCCGGGGCGATGTCGTGGCTGCCCTCCAGGGAGGCCAGGGCGTAGTCGAACTTCTCCGGGGTGTCCGTGTGCAGGGTCATCAGCGGCTGCCCGGCCGTGACCGTGTCGCCCGGCTTGGCGTGGAGCTCGATGCCCGCGCCCGCCTGCACCGGGTCCTCCTTGCGGGCGCGGCCCGCGCCGAGCCGCCAGGCGGCCACGCCGACGCCGTAGGCGTCCAGGCGGGTCAGGACGCCCGAGGAGGCGGCCGTGACCACGTGCTGCTCGCGGGCCACCGGCAGGGCCGCGTCCGGGTCGCCGCCCTGGGCCGCGATCATCCGGCGCCAGTGGTCCATCGCGGAGCCGTCGGCCAGGGCCTTCGCCGGGTCGGCGTCCTTGATGCCCGCCGCTTCCAGCATTTCCTGCGCCAGGGCGATGGTCAGCTCGACCACGTCCGCCGGGCCGCCGCCGGCCAGCACCTCGACCGACTCGCGGACCTCCAGCGCGTTGCCGGCGGTCAGGCCGAGCGGGGTGGACATGTCGGTGAGCAGGGCGACCGTCTTGACGCCGGAGTCGGTGCCGAGGCCCACCATGGTGCGGGCGAGCTCGCGGGCGTCCTCGATGTTCTTCATGAAGGCGCCGGTGCCGACCTTCACGTCCAGGACGAGCGAGCCCGTGCCCTCGGCGATCTTCTTGGACATGATCGAGGAGGCGATGAGGGGGATGGCCTCCACGGTGCCCGTGACGTCGCGCAGCGCGTAGAGCTTCTTGTCCGCCGGGGCCAGGCCGTCGCCCGCCGCGCAGATGACCGCACCCGTGGTGTCCAGGACGTGCATCATCTCTTCGTTGGAGAGCAGCGCGCGCCAGCCGGGGATGGACTCCAGCTTGTCGAGGGTGCCTCCGGTGTGGCCGAGGCCGCGGCCCGACAGCTGCGGGACGGCCGCGCCGCAGGCGGCGACGAGGGGGGCCAGCGGCAGGGTGATCTTGTCGCCGACGCCGCCGGTGGAGTGCTTGTCGGCGGTCGGGCGGGAGAGCGCGTCGAAGTTCATGCGCTCGCCGGAGGCGATCATCGCGGCGGTCCAGCGGGCGATCTCGGTGCGGTTCATGCCGTTGAGGAGGATGGCCATCGCCAGCGCCGCCATCTGCTCGTCGGCGACGACACCGCGCGTGTACGCGTCGATGACCCAGTCGATCTGCTCGGGGCTCAGCTCGCCGCGGTCCCGCTTGGTCCGGATGACGGAGATGACGTCCATGTGGTGCTTCTTTCTACGCGCATAGATAGAGGGGTTTACCGGAATTACGACGGCCCCCCGCCCAGGGGCGGAGGGCCGTCGGCACGCTTATCTCAAGTGGTCGGGCCCGAAGGCCTGCGGCAGCATCTCCGTCAGCGGGAGGACCCCCTTCGGGGTTTCCACCAGCAGTTCGGGTCCGCCGAATTCGAAGAGGAGCTGTCGGCAGCGGCCGCAGGGGACGAGGATCTCGCCCCTGCCGTCGACACAGGTGAAGTGCGTCAGCCGGCCGCCGCCGGTGGCCTGGAGGGAGGAGACCAGGCCGCACTCGGCGCACAGGCTGAGCCCGTAGCTCGCGTTCTCGACGTTGCAGCCGACGACGGTCCTGCCGTCGTCGACGAGCGCGGCGGCGCCGACCGGGAAGCCGGAGTACGGGGCGTACGCCCGGGACATCGCGTCCCGGGCCGCCTCGCGCAGGGCTTCCCAGTCGACGGGGTGCGCCGTCGTCACTTGCCCTGGCCCTTGCGGTACGGCAGGCCGTCCGCCTTCGGCATCCGCAGGCGCTGCGCGGACAGCGCGAGCACCAGCAGCGTGGTCACGTACGGGGCCGCGTCCACGAACTGGCTGGGCACCGAGTCGGTCAGCGCGTACCAGACGAACAGCAGCGCGGCACAGGCCGCCGAGATGCCGGCCTGGAGGTACTTCTTCTTGTACAGCTGCCAGGCGCAGACCAGCACCAGGACGATCGCGATCAGCAGCAGCAGCGCGTGGACGTTCGTGGCGCCACCGCGCAGCTTGAGGCTGTCGATGAAGCCGAAGAGGCCCGCGCCCAGCGCCATGCCGCCCGGCATCCAGTTACCGAAGATCATCGCGGCGAGGCCGATGTAACCGCGGCCGCCGGTCTGGCCCTCCTGGTAGATGGGGCTGGCGACGATCGACAGGAAGGCGCCGCCGAGGCCCGCGAGGGAGCCCGAGACAATCACGGCGATGTACTTGTACTTGTAGACGTTGACGCCGAGGGACTCCGCGGCGGTGGGGTTCTCACCGCAGGAGCGCAGCCGCAGGCCGAAGGTGGTGCGCCACAGCACCCACCAGGTGGCCGGGATGAGCAGCAGGGCGACGACGGTCAGCAGCGACAGCTCGGTGACGAGGCCGCCGATGACGCCGGCGAGGTCCGAGATGAAGAACCAGTGCTTGCCCTGGAGGTCGGCCATCCAGTCGGACAACCCTGGCACCGTGATCTTGTAGATCGGCTCGACCTGCGGAGACTGCTTCGAGGAGCCGCCTTCCGCCTCGGCGAAGGTGAAGTTCGACAGGTACTGGGTGAAGCCCAGCGCCAGGATGTTGACCGCCACACCGGAGACGATGTGGTTCACGTTGAAGGTGACCGTGATGATCGCGTGCAGCAGGCCGCCGATGGCGCCGCCCGCGAGACCGGCGATGACACCGGTCCAGGGACCCCACTGGTAGCCGGCCCAGGCACCGAACCAGGTGCCGAGGATCATCATGCCTTCGAGGCCGATGTTGACGACGCCCGCGCGCTCGGCCCACAGGCCGCCGAGGCCGGCGAGGCCGATCGGCACGGCGAGCGAGAGGGCGCCGGAGACCTGGCCGACGGAGGTCAGGTCGTTCGCGCCGCTGATCAGGCGGACCAGCGAGACCAGCGCGAGGCCACCCGCGATGATCAGCATGATCCAGGGCAGGGTGAGCTTCTTGCGGCCGGCCGGCTTCTTCGGGGCGGCCGGCTTCGCGGAAACGGTGCTGGCGCTCACGCCGCGACCTCCTTGTCGGTCTTGATGGCGTTGCCCGCGGCCAGTTCCTCGCCGACCTTCTGCTGCTGCCGGCGGATGCCGTAACGGCGGACGAGTTCGTACGAGACGACGACCGCGATCACGATCAGGCCCTTCATGATCGTGCCGATCTCCTTCGCGTACCCGGCCTGGTCGAGCGAGGCGGAGGCCTTGTCGATGAAGGCCATCAGGAACGCGGCGAAGAGGATGCCGACCGGGCTGTTGCGGCCGAGCAGCGCGATGGTGATGCCCGTGAAGCCGACACCGGTCGGGAAGGCCAGGTTGTACGTGTGCGTCTCGCCCAGCAGCTGCGGCATGCCGGCGAGGCCCGCGACCGCGCCCGAGATGAGCATCGCGGTGACGATCATCTTCTTGGCGTCGACGCCGGAGGCCTGCGCGGCGGACTCGCTGGCGCCGGTGGCGCGCAGGTCGAAGCCGAAGCGGGTCCGGTTGAGGGTGAACCAGTAGACGATGCCGAGGGCGAAGGCCACGAAGGTGAAGCCGTAGATCTCCAGCCCGTCGCCGATGGACACGGCCGGGAACCAGCCTGACTCGGCGATGTCACCGGTCGTCAGGTCGTTGGAGCCCTCCAGCTGGACGCCGAGGTTCTTCGTCAGCATCAGCCAGGCGATCAGGCTGGTCGCGATGGCGTTCAGCATGATCGTGGAGACGACCTCGCTGACCCCGCGCTTGGCCTTGAGGACACCGGCGATGCCGGCCCAGAAGGCACCGGTGAGCATCGCCACGAGGACGATCAGCAGCAGGTGCAGCGGGCCCGGCAGGGCCACGGCCGCACCGACCACGGCGGACAGCATCGCCGCGAGGCGGTACTGGCCGTCGACGCCGATGTTGAAGAGGTTCATCCGGAAGCCGATGGCCACGGCCAGGGCCGCCAGGTAGTACGTACCGGCCTGGTTCACGATGAGGACCTGGACGTCCTCGTAGCTCGCGTTCTCCACCATGAGGCGGAGCGGCTCGATCGGGTCGATGCCCGTCGCGGCCAGCACGATCACGGTCAGCAGGAACGCGCTGGCCAGTGCGAGCACCGGCCCGGCGAAGCCGAGGATCAGCCGGTCCTTGTCGAATTTCTTCATCGGGCCTCGTCCTCCGGTGCATCGGTACCGGCCTCGGTACCGGCGGCGGAGTGGTTGTCGGTTGCTTCCAGGTGCCCGGAGGCGGCGCCCGTCATGGCGGTGCCGAGCTCCTCCGGGGTGACGGTCGCCGGGTCGGCGTCCGCGACCAGGCGGCCGCGGTAGATCACCCGCAGGGTGTCGGACAGGCCGATGAGCTCGTCCAGGTCCGCGGAGATCAGCAGGACGGCCAGGCCCTCCCGGCGGGCCTCGCGGATCGCGTCCCAGATCTGCGCCTGCGCACCGACGTCCACACCGCGGGTGGGGTGGGCGGCGATGAGGAACTTCGGGTTGTGGCTCATCTCGCGGCCGACGATCAGCTTCTGCTGGTTGCCGCCGGAGAGCGAGGACGCGGTGACGTCGATGCCGGGCGTGCGGACGTCGTACTCGCGCACGATCCGCTCGGTGTCCTTGCGGGCGGCCTTCAGGTCGAGGATGCCGCGCTTGGAGTTGGGCGCCTCGGTGACGTGGCCGAGGATGCGGTTCTCCCACAACGGGGAGTCCAGCAGCAGGCCGTGGCGGTGGCGGTCCTCGGGGATGTAGCCGATGCCGCCGACGCGGCGCTCGCGCACCGGGGCCTTGGTGATGTCGTTGCCGTCCAGGCTGATGACGCCCGCGTCGGGGGTCATCATGCCCATGAGGGCCTCGATGAGCTCGGTCTGGCCGTTGCCCTCGACGCCGGCGATGCCGAGGACCTCACCCTTGTGGATGGTGAGGTTGATGTCGTCCAGGAGCCGCCGGCCCGCCTCGACGCTCTCGGACACGTACGCGTCCGACTCGGGCAGCGGATCGTGCGAGAGGGCCACCGGGGTGGTCGTCACGAAGCCGGTCTCGACTACGGTCAGCCCCTCGACGCGGAGCATCGGCGTGGTGGTGACCGTCGACTCGCGGGTCTCCGGGGAGGGCAGCTCGGCGCCGACCATCAGCTCGGCGAGCTGCTTGGTGGTGGCGGTCTTCGGGTCGGCGGTGCCGACCGTGGTGCCGCGCCGGATGACGGTGATGTCGTCGGCGACCTTCA
Organism: Streptomyces sp. NBC_01351; assembly: GCF_036237315.1. Taxonomy (GTDB): domain Bacteria; phylum Actinomycetota; class Actinomycetes; order Streptomycetales; family Streptomycetaceae; genus Streptomyces. The sequence continues at coordinate 3,259,365 of NZ_CP108356.1, forward strand.
GGACCTCGCCCAGCTTGTGCGAGATGAAGATGACGGTCAGGCCCTCGGACTTGAGCTCGCGCAGGTTGTCGAAGAGCGCGTCCACCTCCTGCGGCACGAGCACGGCGGTCGGCTCGTCGAGGATGAGGATCTTGGCCCCGCGGTAGAGGACCTTGAGGATCTCCACGCGCTGGCGGTCGGCGACCCCGAGGTCCTCGACCAGGGCGTCGGGACGTACGCCGAGGCCGTACGCGTCCGAGATCTCCTTGATCTTCTTACGCGCCTTGGCACCGATGCCGTACAGCTTCTCGCCGCCGAGAACCACGTTCTCCAGGACGGTGAGGTTGTCGGCGAGCATGAAGTGCTGGTGCACCATGCCGATGCCGCGGGCGATGGCGTCGCCGGGGCTGGTGAAGGAGACCTGCTCCCCGTCGATGGCGATGGTGCCCTCGTCCGGCTTCTGCATGCCGTAGAGGATCTTCATCAGGGTCGACTTGCCGGCACCGTTCTCGCCGATCAAGGCATGGACCGTGCCCTTGCGGACGGTGATCGCGATGTCCTTGTTGGCGACGACGCCGGGGAAACGCTTGGTGATGCCGTGCAGTTCTACGGCGGGGGGCGGGCTGGACGCGTTGATGACGCACTCTCCTTGGCCGGAAGGAGCGGAAGGCAGGGGAGACAGGGCGGGGAGAGAAAGTATCGCGTCCACGATGCTTCTACGCGCGTAGCACTGTCGGAAGTGAAAACTTGCGGCCAACTGGCCACGAGCCACACGGAATGCGGCTCAAAGAACGTGGTTCGGGGCCCGGGAGCGATTGAGACCGCTGCCCGGACCCCGGATACCACGACTACATGTCAGGAACTGCCTTACGGGGCGGTCTTGACGGTGATCTTCTTGGCGATGATGTCGGCCTTGGCCTTCTCCACCGCGGCGACGACGTCGGTCATCTCCTTGTACTTCGGGTTGGAGTCGGCCAGGCCGACGCCGTCCTTGTCCAGGCCGTAGCGGATCTCACCGGTGGTCGGCTTGCCGTCCTCGACCGACTTGATCAGGTTGAAGACGGAGTCCGAGACGTCCTTGGTGACCGAGGTCAGGATCGCGTCCTTGTACTTCGCCAGACCGGCCTGGTTGTACTGGTCGGAGTCGACACCGATGGCCCACTTGCCCTTGGCCGAAGCGGCCTCGATGGCACCGGAACCGGCGAGACCGGCAGCGGCGTAGACCACGTCGGCGCCACCGTCGATCTGGCCCTGCGCGGCGGCCTTGCCGAGGTCGGGCTTGGCGAAACCGTCGAAGTTCGGCGGCTGGGTCAGGTACTGGACCAGGACCTTGGCGTTCGGGTTGGTGTCCTTGACGCCCTGCTCGAAGCCCGCCTGGAACTTCTTGATCAGCGGAACCTCGACACCGCCGATGAAGCCGACCGTGCCGGTCTTCGACGCCTTGGCGGCGGCGACGCCGGCCAGGTAGGAGCCCTGCTCCTCGTTGAAGACCATGTTGGCGACGTTCGGGCCGGTCACCGAGGTGTCGTCGATGATGCCGAAGGTGGTGTTCGGGAACTTCGGCGCGACCTTCTTGATGGCCGGGGCGTAGGCGAAGCCGACGCCGATGACCGGGTTGTTGCCCTTGCGGGCCAGCTCGGTGAGGCGCTGGACCTTGTCGGCCTCGCCCTCGCCGTCGGTGGGCTCCGCCTCGGCGCCCTTGATCTTCAGCTCCGACTCGGCGCGCTGCAGACCCGCGTAGGCGGCGTCGTTGAACGACTGGTCGCCGCGGCCACCGATGTCGTACGCGATGGCGGCGGTGGCGGCCTTCGTGGTGCTGTCGGAAGAGGTGTCAGACGACGACTTACCGCCACAGGCGGTGGCCGAGAGGGCCAGCGCCGCGGACGCGATGCCCACGGTGGCGATCCTGGTGATCCGGCGCAAGGGGAGGCTCCTTCAAAACCTGACCGAAGCGCCACGACCGGCGCTGGTTTCGCGGCGATCGTAACGCGCGTAGATGTCAGTTAAGGGCCTGTTCATGAGTCGTTATCGGATCGTCGCGAATCAGACAGTGACCGATCAGTAACGCTCACGCGCCCAACCCTTGTGTACCAAGGGCTGGACGCGCCCGCCGGGAGACTCGCGAATGAGGTAGGGAATTCGGTTCGGCGTTGCCCGAACCTTGACTAGGCGGAGGGCCTTGCCCGTCGCCCGTCCAGGAGTGCGGCGGCCGTGAAGAACTCCACGCCGACCGCGATCGCGGACTCGTCGACGTCGAAGTCGCCCCGGTGCAGGTCCCGCTTGGCGAGGTCGCCTGGGGTACGGACCCCCAGGCGGGCCATGGCGCCGGGGACGTGCTCCAGGTACCAGGAGAAGTCCTCCCCGCCCAGGCTCTGCTCGGTGTCCTCGACCGAGTCGGCGCCGCGCCGGGCTGCCATGGCCTCGCGGAGCAGTTCGGTGACCGCCGGGTCGTTGACCACCGGCGGCACCCCGCGCACGTGGTTGATCTCGAACTTCGCCCCGTGCATGGTCGCGACCTCGTCGATCGCCGCGTGGATCATGTCGGGGGCCTCGTGCCAGGCGCCGAGGTCGAGGCACCGTACGGTTCCGGACAGCTCGGCGTGCATCGGGATGACGTTGCAGGCGTGCCCGGCCTCGATCCGGCCCCAGGTGACGGACATGCCCGAGCGGGCGTCCATCCGGCGGGACAGCAGCGCCGGTACGTCGAGGGCCACGCGGGCGGCCGCCGTGACCAGGTCGGTGGTCAGGTGCGGGCGCGCGGTGTGCCCGCCGGAGCCGGAGAGCGTGACCTCCAGCCGGTCGCAGGCCGAGGTGATGGCACCGGGCCGCAGCCCGATCTTCCCGGCGTCGACCCGGGGGTCGCAGTGCACGGCGAGGATCTTGCCCACGCCGTCCAGGACCCCGGAGTCGATGGCGTCGGTGGCCCCGCCCGGGAGCACTTCCTCGGCGGGCTGGAAGAGCAGCCGCACGGGGCGGGGCAGCAGGCCCTGCCGGTCGAGTTCGGCGAGGACCAGGCCGGCGCCGAGGACGACGGTGGTGTGCACGTCGTGGCCGCAGGCGTGGGCGCGGTCCGGGTAGGTCGAGCGGTACGAGACGTGCGTCTTGGCATCCGGGATGGGCAGGGCGTCGATGTCCGCGCGCAGGGCCAGCACGGGACGCTCCCCGTCCCAGCTGCCGACGTCACAGATGAGTCCGGTGCCGGACTTCAGTACCCGTGGTCGCAGGCCGGCTTTCTCCAGTCGGGCCTTGATCGCCGCCGTGGTCCGGAATTCCTGGTGTCCGAGCTCGGGGTGCATGTGCAAGTCCCGGCGGAAGGCGATCAGTTCGGCACGCAGGTGGTCCGGAAGTGTGCCGGGCAGCTCGGGCCGGTCGGACGCGGCGGGCTGGGCGGTCTGAGACTCGCGGGACATCAACTGGTTCACCCGTTGAAGCCTAGGCGCACGGACGGGTCAACTGGCCGGGGATCCCGAAAAGTTCATGCCGTTAGGGGAAAGAAACCCGACCTCTGGACGCATGACCGGGCGGGCCCGCGGGTACACTCGCACGCTCATCCGGCCGCGGGCGCCGCCTGAGCAGGCAGTCTGTGCACGTCGCGGGCCGTGTCGGTGACCCCGGCGAGGAATCCGCGGGCCCTGGGCGAGGCGGTGCCGGTCAGCCAGTCGGGGTCGACATCGCATACGGCCACGGTGACTCCGGTGCCGGCCAGGGCGAACGGCAGCGTGTGGACGACCGTTGACGGGAAGCTGACGACGGTCCGGCCGACCGGGCCGCGCCGCGCGATCAGCTCCAGCGGCAGGTCGGGCCGTACGATCTCCAGCCCGGTCGCCTCGCTCAGTGCGCGGAGCTTCTCCGGGGACTCCCGGCGGTGGGCGAAGTAGCGGGTGGCGCCGTGCTCCCGGGTCAGGGTGCGCACGGCGTCCAGGTAGCGGTCCGGGTCGACCACGCCGGTCTCCACGAGGGAGGTGCCGACGAGGTCGGTGCCCTTGGTCAGGCGCGGCGGGCCGAAGCGGGCCCGGGTCCAGGCGAAGTCGTTGACCCGCAGCGTCATGCCGCCGTGCGGGGTGACCGGCATGGAGCTGAACACCTCGACGGCGCGGCCGCTGCCCTCGCCCGGCGTGAAGCGGCGCCGCGCGGTCGCCGAGACCGGCGCGTACAGGAGCTCCTTCACCCGGGCGGGGAGCCCGCCGCCGCCGACCCGGTGCCAGCGGACGAGGCGCTCGCCGCGGGCGGTCTGGGCGATGAACTCCATGGTGGCGGTGCCGTCGTCGACCACCACGAGGTCCTCGGCCCGTACGAGGGTGAGCAGCAGCTGCACGTAGCGCGAGAAGGGGTCGCCGACGACGACCGTGCGCGCGGCGCGGACGTCGCGCGCCAGCGCCGCGAGCGCCTTGAAGGGCGCGAGGCGGCCGCCGCGCGCCTCCTGCCAGCGGACCTCGTGCCCCTCGTCCCGGGCCAGCGACGCCATCCGGCGCAGCTGACCGCGGGACATGGGGTCGGTCGGGGGCAGTACGACGATCCGCAGCCCCGTCGCCCCGGGTTCGGGCGCCGCGCCCTTGGACCCGTCGCGGCGGGACTGGCTGGGCACCGCACCGAGCAGCGGGGCGGCGCCCCGCGCGTGCGCCCACTCCAGCACGTTCAGCAGCTGGACCGGGCTCTCGACGAACGCGAGGGCGGAGGCGGAAAGGGGCACGGCGTACTCCTCGTCAGGGGACGGAACCTCATACGCGCCGGACCGGAGGTCAGACGGTGGCCAGGTCTCCCTGGACGCGGCGGAGCTTCTTCATGGGGCCGAGCTCGGACTCGTAGACGCGCTTGACGCCGTCGCCGAGGGCGGTCTCGATGGTGCGGATGTCGCGGACCAGGCGGGTCAGGCCGCCGGGCTCCACGGAGGCGGCCTGGTCGGAGCCCCACATCGCGCGGTCGAGGGTGATGTGGCGCTCGACGAAGGTGGCGCCGAGGGCGACGGCGGCGAGGGTGGTCTGGAGGCCCGTCTCGTGGCCGGAGTAGCCGATCGGGACGTTGGGGTACTCCTCGCTCAGGGTGTTGATCACCCTCAGGTTGAGCTCCTCGGCCTTGGCCGGGTACGTGGAAGTGGCGTGGCAGAGAAGGATGTTGGCGCTGCCGAGCACCTCGACTGCGTGGCGGATCTGCTGCGGGGTGGACATGCCGGTGGAGAGGACGACGGTGCGGCCGGTGGCGCGCAGGGCGCGCAGCAGCTCGTCGTCGGTGAGCGAGGCGGAGGCCACCTTGTGGGCGGGGACGTCGAACTTCTCCAGGAAGGCGACGGCCTCGGTGTCCCACGGGGAGGCGAACCAGTCGATGCCGCGCTTGGCGCAGTGCTCGTCGATGGCGCGGTACTCGTCCTCGCCGAACTCGACCTTGTGGCGGTAGTCGATGTACGTCATCCGGCCCCAGGGGGTGTCGCGCTCGATGTCCCACTGGTCGCGCGGGGTGCAGATCTCCGGGGTGCGCTTCTGGAACTTCACGGCGTCGCAGCCGGCTTCGGCGGCGGCGTCGATGAGGGCGAGGGCGTTGCCGAGTTCGCCGTTGTGGTTGATGCCGATCTCGCCGACGACGTAGACCGGGCGGCCGGGGCCGGCGGTGCGCGATCCGAAGGTGCGGTGGCGGGGGTCGGGGGTGGAGGTCATGGCAGGGGACGTCCTTCGGTGCGGGGGTGTCTGGTGCGGGGGTGTCTGTTGCGGGGGCGTCTGGTGCAGGGGTGTGTGGCGCGGGGGTTCGGGCTGCGGGTCGGGCCGTTCGTCGAACAGGGAGGCCAAGAGGCGGGCGCGGGCCAGGTCGTGCGGGTCGTCGATCTCCAGGACCCGGGCGGGGTCGGTGGCGACGGGCAGCGTCCGGCCGAAGAAGCGGTGGCGGGCGGTGCGGAAGCCGGGGGCGTCCATGGCGTAGGCGGCGCCGGTCTCCAGGAGGTCCTGGGGACGGTCCTGGCGGCGGGGGCGGTACGCCTTGTCGTGGTTGACGCCGGCCCCGGAGCCGTCGGCGTCAGCACGCCAGAGGAAGCCGTGGAACGGGGCCACGGTCATCGCCGAGTCGGCGGCTCCGGTGGCGACGGCGGCGGCGACGGACTCCACCTCCCCGGAGGTCAGGAAGGGGCTGGTGCACTGGACGAGGAGGACCACGTCCACGGTGAGGGAGTGCAGTTCCTCGAAGGCGCCGAGGGCGTGCAGGACGGCGGCCTCGCTGCTCGCGGTGTCGCCGGAGATCGCGGCGGGGCGGGCGATCACCTCGGCGCCGGCCGCGCGGGCGGCGGCCGCGATGGCCTCGGAGTCGGTGGAGACGACCACGTCGGTGACGGTGGGCGCGGAGCGGCAGGCGCCCACGGCGCGGGCCACGAGCGGCACCCCGCCCACGGGCTCGGTGTTCTTCCCGGGGACGCCCTTGGATCCGCCGCGCGCCGGGATGACGGCGAGGACCCTCACAGCTCTCCCATCCGGCGGATCACCGGGGCCACGCGCTGCACCCCGTGCCGGTACGCCCCGCGGGCGGCCTCGCGCAGGTGCGAGCGGACCCAGCGGCGCAGCCGGGACTCCCCCGCCGACTCCCGTACCGCGCCCGGCAGCGGGGTGCCGTCGGGCCCGAGGTGCTGCCGCCCGAGGATCCCGGGCAGGTAGCGGGGGGCGGTGGTGAGCGTGTAGTACGGCTCGGGGGCCGGGAGTTCGGCCCGCTCCAGCAGCCCGGCGAGCTTCGCCCGGGCCAGGGCGTAGGCATCGCCGCCCGCTGCGGACTGGCCATGGGCAGCGGGCGCGGGCGAGGCTTGCAAGGAAAGCCCCTGCGCGGCCAAGCCCGGCGCAGCCGAACCCGCCGAGCCGAGGGCGGGCGCAGCCGAACCGTCGGCAGTGAGCCCCGGCGCAGCCGAAGCGGCAGCGGGCTCGGCCAGGCGGACGCCCTGGGCCGCGAGCCAGGCCGGGTCGCCCTGCGGCAGCAGACCCGCGTCGAGCTGGTCCCAGGAGGCCAGGCAGCCCGAGCCGAGGAAGTGGTGGTTGCCGAGGGCTTCGCGGATGCCGAGGTCGGTGAGGACGGCCGTCGGGATGGACCGGTGCAGGGATTCGAGGGCGGCGGTGGAGGAGACGGTGACCAGCAGGTCGGTGCCGTCCAGGACCTCGCCCATGTTCCCGTAGACGAGGCGGCAGTTGGCCGGCAGCCCGCCGGGGATCCGGTCGGCGAGGCGTTGGTAGGGCTGCTCCTCCAGGTGCGTGGTGTGCTCCCCGGGGCGGCTGCGCAGCTTGATGAGCACCTCGCGGTCCGGGTGCAGCCGGGCGTGCGCGGCGGCGCGCTCCAGCAGGTACGCGCGGTCGGCGCGGCTGTCGGGGACGGAGGGCTGCACGGCGAAGACGACGGTGTGCGCGCGGTTGCCGACCGGCTCGTACGGCTCCCCGCCGAGGAACGGCAGCGCGGTCTCGGTGACGGCGCCGGCGTCCGCGCCGACCCCTTCGTACACGGCGCGGAAGCGCTCGGCGTCGTGGCGCGAGTTGGCGAGGACGAGGTCGGCCCCGTGCCGCAGCAGCAGCCCGTCGGCGAGCTTCTCGTACACGACGCCCACGTAGCCGGTGACGAACACGGGCCGCTTCGCGGGGTTCGGCCACAGCGCGCGGGCCCCGTGCAGGACGGCCTGGACGGCCCCGCCGACGAGGGCGAGGACGATCACGTCGTACCGGTCGCGCTCGATCTCCGCGAGGAATTCGGCGCAGGTCACCTCGGAGAGCCGGTCGGCCCGCACCCCCACTTCGCCGAGCTGGCGCGCGGTGGGCGTGGCCCGGCCGCGCAGCAGGTATCCGGTGAGCTGCATCCCCTGGTCGGGGTCGGGGCCGGAGGCGGAGTCGGGCACGAGACGGCGGGCGGTGAGTGCGCCCCATTTCCATCGCGTATCGGAATCGGCGAGTACGGCGACGCGTTTGCGTTCTGGCACGCCGCAGAAGCTATTCCGCGATTTCGGTCATCGGCCCAACGAACGCACAACAGCGGGTTAACAACGCGTCGACGGAATGAGAAACCGGACGGGTTAACGCGCCCGCCGTGCGGCGTTCACATGGAATACGCATCCGGGCCATGATGAATGCCGGCCGCCGGCCTAATGTCTCGCGGGTGCCCAAGCTCTCTGTTGTCGTGCCGTTCTACAACGTGCAGACATATGCACCGGATGCCCTGAAAAGCCTCGCCCTCAACGCCCGGGACGATTTCGAGTTCCTCCTGGTCGACGACTGCTCCACGGACGGGACGCCCGATCTGCTGGAGCGGGCGGCGCGCGAGCTGCCCGGGGTGGTGCACCTCAGACACGAGCGGAACGGCGGCCTGGCCACCGCGCGCAACACCGGGCTGGACGCGGCCCGCGGCGAGTACCTCGCCTTCCTCGACGGGGACGACTGGCTGGCCCCCGGCCACCTGGCCCGGATGCTGGCGGCCATCGAGTCCCTGGACTGCGACTTCATCCGTACCGACCACGTCAAGTGCACCGGGAGGACGCGCAGCGTGCAGCGGGTCCCGTACGGTCCGCAGGGGGTCGTCGCCGATCCGCGGACCGCGATCCTGCCCGCCGACCGGGCCACCTCGGTGGACTATCCGTACGCCTGGGCCGGCATGTACCACCGGCGGCTGCTGGACAGTGGCCTGCTGCGTTTCACCGACGGGCTGCGGACGGCGGAGGACCGGCCGTGGATCTGGCGGCTGCACCGGGAAGCGAAGTCCTTTGCCGCGGTCGGGCTGCCGGGAATCTTCTACCGGCGCGGGGTTTCCACCTCACTCACGCAGATCAAGGACGAACGGCAGCTCGATTTCATCAAGGCATTCGACGAAGTCCTCTCGGACGTGCGGAACGACCGGGAATCCGATCTTCTGCTGCCGAAAGCCGTACGAACATATTGCGCCATTATCGCGCACCATTTCGGTTCCATCGAAAGGTTCGAACCGGTCGTGGCCAAGAAACTCCGTTCGATGAGCGCGGCCGCGCTCGGACGCATGCCCCAGGACGTACTGGACCAGGTCCTCGACTCGATGGACGTCGAACGCTCCACCGCCCTGCGCCGCCTGCGCCCCGGCCGCCGCGCCCTGTCGGGGGCGACCGCCCGATGACCACGCAGCTCTTCCTCGCCTCCACCCTCTACGGCGCCGCCACCCTCGCCGCGGGCATCGACGCCGGGTCCTTCCCGCCCGCCGGCCGCCGGATCCTCCTGACCAGCAACCACGCCGTCGCCGCCGAGGTCACCCCCGGGGTCGCGGACATGCCGGGCTTCGCCGCCCTGCGCTCCCGCTTCGACGAGGTGCTCGACTGGAACCGCGTCATCGAACCCCAGCACCCGAGCACCTGGGCCCCGCGCGCGGAGGACGTCCCGCTGTGGGAGCGGCAGCTGCGCACCCTGTGGGGGCTGGGCGAGGACCGCGTCGAGCTGATCGTGGAGTCCCTCCAGGTACCGCCGGCCCTGACCCTGTGCCGGCTCTTCCCGGGCGCCGCCGTCGAGGTCTACGCCGACGGGCTGATGAGTTACGGACCCACGCGCTTCCGGCTCGACCCGCAGATCGGGATGCGCGTACGGCGGGTGCTCCACCTGGACCTCGTACCGGGGCTGGAGCCGCTGCTGCTGACGGAGTTCGGGGCGCGGGCGGAGCTGGTGCCGACGGAGGCCTTCCAGAAGGTGCTGGCGGAACTGGCGGAGGCGGCGGAACCGCCCGCGGCCGGCCCCGGCGGGATCGGGGAGGCCCCCGCCCTGCTCCTGGGCCAGTACCTCTCGGCGCTCGACCTCATGAGCCCGGAGCAGGAGGAGGAGCTGCACGTCTCGATGGTCCGGGGCGCGCACGCGCTGGGCCACACGGAACTGGTCTTCAAGCCGCACCCCAGCGCCCCGGTCGCCTACTCGCGCCGGGCGGAGGCGGAGGCGGAGCGGCTGGGCGCCCGGATCACCGTCCTCGACACCCCGGTCCTGGCCGAGGTCCTCTACCAGCGGCTGCGCCCGGCACTGGTCGTCGGCTGCTTCTCCACCGGCCTGCTGACCGCGGCCACCCTCTACGGGCTCCCGGTGGCCCGCACCGGCACGGACGCCATACTGGCCCGCCTGACCCCGTACCCGAATAGCAACCGCGTCCCGCTCGCCCTGGTCGACGCCCTGCTCCCCGACCTCGCGGACGCGGAGGCGGTGCGCACCTGGACCCCGCCGGCCGCCGAGCGGGTGCGCGAGGAGACGGCCGGGCTGCTCACGGCCGTCGGGTTCACGATGCAGCCGCAGATCCTCGCCGGGCGCAGGCCGGCCGCCGAGGAGTACCTGGCCCGGCACCTGACCCCCCGCACCTGGCGGTACTTCACCCGCCGCCGGCTGACCGGCCTGGGCCTGCCGGGCGGCATCCCCGCCCAGCTGTCGTTCCTGCCGCGGAGCCGGGCGGTGCGGCGGGTGGCCCGCCGGCTGCGCCGCGTACTGCGCTGACGGGCTCGGCCGGCGCAAGCGGCTGTCGGCCGGGCCGCCTCAGCTGACGGCGAGCTTCGCCGCGAAGCCGAGGAACAGCACGCCCGCCGCCGAGGTGGCCCCGGCCGACAGCCGCTTGCGCCGGCGGAAGGCCGCCGAGAGGCGGGTGCCGCCGAATATCAGCAGCGTCAGGTACAGGAAGCTGCCGGTCTGCAGCAGGCCGCCCAACAGCAGGAACGACAGGGCCGGGTAGGCGTAGGACGGGTCGACGAACTGCACGAAGAAGGACATTAGGAAGAGGATGGCCTTCGGGTTGAGCAGGCTGATCAGCAGCGCCCGCCGGTAGGGCCGCTCGTTCTGGCCCGCTTCCGCGGGGGCCTCGGCCACCGCCGCGGCCTCGACCTCGGCCCGCTCCGCGCGCGTGCGCCACAGCGTCCAGGCGCCGCGCATCATGCCCACGGCCAGCCACGCCAGGTATCCGGCCCCGAGGAACTTGACCACGGTGAACACCAGCGGGCTCGCTTCGAGCAGCGCCCCGGCGCCCAGCGCGGTCAGCAGCATCAGCACGGCGTCGCCGGTGAACACTCCGGCGGCGGCCTTGTAGCCGGTGCGGACGCCGCGGCGGGCGGCCACGGACAGCACGTAGAGCGAGTTCGGCCCCGGCAGCAGAACGATCAGCACCAGGCCGGCGAGATAAGTCGGAAGATCTGTCACACCCAGCATGTGCAGGAGTGTCCCACGAAGTGGCACCTGTCAGTCCACTTGATTTCACCAGGTGGAATCGACCGGTTCGTACGTTCCCCAGACCTCCCGCAGCGCCCCGCACACCTCCCCCACCGTGGCCCGCGCGCGCAGCGCCTCCTTCATCGGGTACAGCACGTTCTCCGTCCCGCCCGCCGCCGCCCGCAGCCCGTCGAGCGCCGCCGCCGCCGCCTCCCCGTCCCGCTCCGCCCGCAGCCGGGCGAGGGCCTCGCACTGCCGCGCCTCGATCGCCGGGTCCACGCGCAGCGGCTCGTACGGCTCCTCCTGCTCCAGCGTGAAGCGGTTGACCCCGACCACCACCCGCTCCCCGCTCTCGGTCTCCTGCGCGATGCGGTAGGCGTTCCGCTCGATCTCGCCCTTCTGGAAGCCGTTCTCGATCGCGGCGACCGCCCCGCCCTGGTCCTCGACCCGGCGCATCAGCGCGAGCGCCGCCGCCTCCAGCTCGTCCGTCATCCGCTCCACCGCGTACGACCCGGCGAAGGGGTCCACCGTGTGCGGGACGTCCGTCTCGTACGCGAGCACCTGCTGGGTGCGCAGCGCGAGGCGGGCCGACTTCTCCGTCGGCAGCGCGATCGCCTCGTCGAAGGAGTTGGTGTGCAGCGACTGGGTGCCGCCCAGGACGGCGGCCAGCGCCTGCACGGCGACCCGTACGAGGTTCAGCTCGGGTTGCTGCGCCGTCAGCTGGACCCCGGCCGTCTGCGTGTGGAAGCGCAGCATCAGCGACTTCGGGTCCCGCGCCCCGAACTCCTCGCGCATGACGCGCGCCCAGATCCGCCGGGCCGCCCGGAACTTCGCGACCTCCTCCAGGAGGGTGGTGCGGGCGACGAAGAAGAAGGAGAGCCGGGGTGCGAACTCGTCGACCGCCATCCCGGCCGCCAGGGCCGTACGCACGTACGCGATCCCGTCGGCGAGCGTGAAGGCCACCTCCTGCGCGGGCGAGGCCCCCGCTTCGGCCATGTGGTAGCCGGAGATGGAGATGGTGTTCCACTTGGGGATCTCGGCCCGGCAGTAGCGGAAGGTGTCCGCGGTCAGCCGGAGCGAGGGGCCGGGCGGGAAGATGTACGTTCCGCGTGCGATGTACTCCTTGAGCACATCGTTCTGAATAGTCCCCGTCAGCTGCGCGCCCGAGATGCCCTGTTCCTCCGCAACCAGCTGGTAGAGCAGCAGGAGCAGCGCGGCGGGCGCGTTGATGGTCATCGAGGTGGAGACCCGGTCGAGGGGGATCCCGTCGAACAGGATCCGCATGTCGTCGACGGAGTCGACGGCGACCCCGACCTTGCCCACCTCCCCGTGCGCGAGCGGGGCGTCGGAGTCGTGCCCCATCTGGGTCGGCAGGTCGAAGGCCACGGACAGGCCGGTACCGCCGCCCTCGATGAGCTGCCGGTACCGGGCGTTGGACTCGACGGCCGTCCCGAAGCCCGCGTACTGCCGCATCGTCCACGGCCGGCCGGTGTACATGCTCGGGTAGACCCCGCGCGTGTACGGGAACCCGCCGGGCTCCCCGAGGGCCTCCACCGGGTCCCACCCCGTCAGGTCGCCGGGTCGGTAGACGGGTTCGATGGGGGTTCCGCTCTCCGTGTGCGCCGTCACGTCAGTCCTCCGTAGAGCAAGTGGGCCCGGGGCTGGTACAACCGACGCGCACATGTCCTCGAAAGGCTGCGGACGGCTCCTGGTCACAATGGCGCAACATCCCTCGGCCGAGTGCAACTCTCCACGCGCGCGAGGCATCACCTAGATATACGACGTAGAAATCGGGGGACTGCTCATGCACCGCCACAGAGTCATAATTCGCACGCTCGGGATCGCCACCGCCGTCGCGCTCGCCGCGACCGCCTGCGGACCGCAGAAGTCGGAGTCCGCGGGCTCCTCTTCTTCCGTTTCGTCCTCGCCCACGGCGGGCGCGACTCCCGAGGTCTCTCCCTCCACGGACAACAAGCCGGCCGACGCCTCGCCGTCGGCCTCCGCGTCCGCCTCCGCTTCGCCCTCGCCCTCCGCCTCGCCGACCGTGAAGCCCATCATGGCCAACGGTGACGACAGCGAGCAGGTGCGCGAGCTCCAGGCGCGGCTGAAGCAGCTCAAGCTGATGACGGTCGCTCCGACCGGTTTCTACGGTTCGAAGACGACGGCCGCGGTCAAGTCCTTCCAGTCGAAGAACGCTCTGACCGCGAGCGGTTCGGTCGATGACGCCACCTGGAAGAAGATCCAGAAGCTGACGAAGAAGCCCACCGCCGACGAGCTGCGCCCGCCGACCGTCAACGAGGCCGACGCTCCGGACCCGCGCTGCATGACCGGTCGCGTGATGTGCATCAGCAAGGAGAGCCGCACGCTCGCCTGGATGATCGACGGAAAGATCATCTCCACGATGGACGTGCGCTTCGGCTCGGAGAACACCCCGACCCGCGAGGGCGTGTTCAAGGTGGACCGGAAGGAAAAGGACTGGGTGTCGACGCTCTACCACACGCCCATGCCGTACTCGATGTTCTTCAGCGGCGGCCAGGCGGTGCACTACTCGGCCGACTTCGCGGCCCGCGGCTACGCCGGCGCCTCGCACGGCTGCGTGAACGTCCGGGACAAGGGCAAGCTGGCGGCGGTCTTCGGAGAGGTCCAGGCCGGCGACAAGGTCGTCGTCTACTGGTGAGTCCGGTCGGGCCGGGGGGGAATCCGGTCTGAAGTAGAGGGCGCGGGCAGGGCCGGGGGAACGTGCCCCGCCCGCGCCGGTTGCGCAGAGCCCAGGGGTACGGGGGGAACCCCGGCTCATGCGCGGCCGATGACCAGTCGGCTCGTTATGTACTGCGTCGGCGGGTCGAAAAGTGTTACAGGCAGGTCCGCGCGAGTTTCCGCAGACGCTCCGAGGTCCGTCAGCGCACGGTCGACAAGCGGCTGCCGGGGCTCGCGGGAGCCAGGGTCCGGGTGCTCGGCCAGCCGTCTCCCGTGGCCGAATCTCCACGCTGGCCGCCCCCGGTGACGCCGCTCAGGAGCGACTCGCAGTAGGCCGGGATACGGGTGGCCCCGCGGGCCAGGAGCGAGAGGCGCTCGCGACGCTCGGCGGTGATGCTGCCCGCCCGGTAGTCCTTGCACAGGTCCACGGCCTTGAGTCGGAGGTCCTGGCCCTCCCTGTCGCCCTCCTTGGCATCGCCCTCGACGCCGAGGGTCTCGCGGGTCCCGCCCCCGCCGCCGACCTCGCCCTCCCGGGTGTCCCCGTCCGGGCCGCCGGTGGCGGAGGTGCCCGAGGAGCTTCCCCCGGTGGCCGAGGCGCCGGGCGAGGTGCGCCCGCTCGCGCCGGGAGACTGCGTCGCGCCCGAAGTCGTCCCCGGTACCGCGCCGTCGCCCCGGTGCGGGGTGCGCCGGTCCTTCGGGGCGAGGGTCGGGGCGCCGCTGCCGACGCCCTTCGCCTGTTCCTCGTCGACGCTCACGGACATCGCCGGCCCGGGTCCCGCCGAGTCGTACCGCTCCTGGCCCAGCAGCCCCGCGGCCGCCACGGCGGCCAGGCCGCCGACGGTGACGCTCGCCAGGGCGGCCGCCAGACCGAAGCGCACGGCCCGGCCGCGCCGGAACGCCGGCGCGGCGGTGAGGGCGGAGCCGGCGGAGGCGGTCGGGGTCGAGGCCACGTGGCCGATTTCGATCAGGGGCTCCGCGTACGACACCGCGTGCGGGAGGTCGGCCGCGGGGCGCCGGGCGCCGCGCGCCGACCGGAAGGCGGCCATCGCGGCTGCCTCGCGCGCCTGCGCGTCGGACGGCGGCTGAGGCCGGGCCAGGGAGTCGAGGGCCGCGCGCAGCCGGGCGGCTTCGGCGCGGGCGCGCGGGTCCGCGGCCGGACCCACCGGTTCCAGGGGTTCACCGCGCAGCAGTTTTTCCGCCGCGGCTTCGTCCAGCCACCGCCCGTCGCGCTCGTCGGCCATCACATGTCCTTCTGCGTCCGCCAACGTGAATGCGTCACACCGGTTTGTTCTACGAGGCCCCCGCTGCGGCCGCGCTGCGCGGGAACGGCGTCGAGATCCCTCCCGCCCCCGCCGTCCCGTGGCTGGCCACCGGCATTATGACCGACGGGAACTCCGAGGTCCGATTCGGGCGGGAAGCCGATCTCGCCGTCCGCCGCTCCGAGCAGTTCGGCGAGCTTCTTCAGGCCCCGGTGCGCGGCGGTGCGTACGGCGCCGGGGCGCTTGCCCAGGGTCTCGGCCGCGCTCTTGGCGTCGAGTCCGACCACGACCCGCAGGACGACGGCCTCCGCCTGGTCCTGGGGGAGCTGGGCGATCAGGGCCATGGTGCTGCCGGTGGCGAGGGACTCCATGGCCGCGGAGGCGGTGTCGCACTCCGCGGCCCAGCCGGTGAGCTCGGTGTCGTCGCCGCCGATGGCGGGGCGGCGGCCGCGCATGCGGATGTGGTCGAGGGCCCGGTTGCGGGCGATGCGGGCGGCCCAGCCGCGGAAGCGGTCGGCGTCGCCGGTGAAGGAGTCGAGGTCGCGGGCGATCTGCAGCCAGGCCTCGGACGTGACGTCCTCCGCGTCGCCGTCCCCGACGAGCGTGCGTACGTATCCGAGCAGGCGTGGGTGCACGGCGCGGTACACAGCACGGAACGCGTTCTCGTCGCCGTCCTGTGCCGCGAGCACCGCGGCGGTCAGCTCCGCGTCGTCCCCCAGCAAAGTCCCCAACCCGTTCAACGTCCCAGTACGTGTGGCGCAAATCAGCACGTTACGGCTTTCCGCACCCCTCGTCCACGTGTTGTACAACCTGCAACCATTCCTACGCGGAGCGGGGTGTGACACAAAACGCACTCGGGGCGCTGACAGGGGTACGGGCTTGTCGCACGAGCCCGTGACGGATGGCGACCGGGGCCTCTCCTGTGGGGGGTGGCGGCCTCGGTCGTCCTCCACCTCTCCGACGTCACTCACGTCGCTCACGTCACCCGCGCCGCTCACGTCATCCTTTCGGCTCACTTCCGGGTGAAAACCTCGAATGGGTACGACACACCCGGCTCCACGTCGATAGCGTGGCGGAACACCCGCGTCGCGCCCCGAGGAGCCCCCTGCTGTCCAGCCACCTTCCGGCACAGGCCCGCGGCAGCTCCGACCCTTCTCACGGCTCCGGACTGGCGCGGTTCAACGCCCTCTCCCCCGAAGCCGCCCAGGCCGTCCTGATGCACTGCTGCGGGAGTGCGCGCTGGGCGCACCGGGTGGCCGCCCACCGCCCGTATCCCGACGTCGGAGCCCTGCTGGCCGCCGCGGACGAGGCCTCGTACGACCTCTCGCAGGCGGACCTGACGCAGGCTCTGGCCGCCGAACGCTCGGCGGAACTCGCCCACGACGCCCCGTACGCCGCGCTGCTGGCCCTCGACGCGGCGCACGCCGAGTACGAGCGCAAATTCCGACACGCCTTCGTGATCAGCCTCGACGAGCACCCTCCGGAGGAGCAGGCGGACCAGCTCCTCACCGCGATCCGCCGCCGGATGGGCCACGAGGTGGACGAGGAGCGATCGATCTCCGCCGACGAGCTGCGCCGTGTCGCGCGGACCCGGCTGGCCGAGGTGACACGCCGACTGACCTCGACAGATGGGGTACCTGCCACCGAATTCGGGCTATTCGCCCCTGTGGGATAGTCCGTCCGTGCCTGTTTGATCACACCGATGGCCCCCGCGCAAGGGAACCGACAAAGCGTCGCTACGATGTCCGGGGCCGGAGGACCGTACCCGGCCGGGCCCGACCGACAAAGAAGCCGGCTGGCCCCCGCCCCGCTTCCGGAGGGTTTTCCGTGCCGGCTGGAACGTTGTACCGCGGCCGGGAAGGAATGTGGTCCTGGGTGGCTCATCGAGTCACCGGCGTCCTCATTTTCTTCTTCCTGTTCGTACACGTCCTCGACACCGCACTCGTCCGCGTCTCCCCCGAGGCGTACGACGATGTCGTGGCTACCTACAAGACTCCGATCGTCGCGCTGCTGGAGTACGGCCTCGTCGCCGCAATCCTGTTCCACGCGCTCAACGGTCTCCGTGTCATCGCCGTGGACTTCTGGTCCAAGGGCCCGCGCTACCAGAAGCAGATGCTCTGGACCGTCGTGTGCATCTGGATCGTGCTGATGGGCGGGGCCCTGTACCCCGTCCTGGGCCACGCCTACCTTGAACTGTTCGGGAAGTGACACGCATGTCTTCTGACACTTCTTCCGTCGACATGACCAAGGGCGTCGGTGACGTGGAGGGCGTTTCCCTCTACGACGTCGACAACCCGGCGCCGTACATCGAGGCGCCGCGCAAGCGCACGGGCAAGACCCCGCGCTCGACCCGCGGCAACTTCGAGATGGTCGCGTGGCTCTTCATGCGCCTCTCGGGCATCGTGCTCGTCGTCCTGGTCATCGGCCACCTGCTGATCCAGCTGGTGCTCGACGGCGGCGTCTCCAAGATCGGCTTCGCCTTCGTGGCCGGCCGCTGGGCGTCCCCGTTCTGGCAGGCCTGGGACCTGCTGATGCTGTGGCTGGCCATGCTGCACGGCGCCAACGGTCTGCGTACCGTCATCAACGACTACGCGGAGCGCGCCAACACGCGGCTGTGGCTGAAGGGCCTGCTCTACACCGCCACGGTGTTCACCATCCTTCTGGGCACGCTGGTGATCTTCACCTTCGACCCGAACATCCGCTAGGCAACGGGGCTGAGGCGAACCACATGAAGATCCACAAGTACGACACCGTCATCGTCGGCGCGGGTGGCGCGGGCATGCGCGCCGCCATCGAGTCGACGAAGCGCAGCCGCACCGCCGTGCTGACGAAGCTGTACCCCACCCGCTCCCACACGGGCGCCGCGCAGGGCGGCATGGCCGCCGCGCTCGCCAACGTGGAGGACGACAACTGGGAGTGGCACACCTTCGACACGGTCAAGGGCGGTGACTACCTGGTCGACCAGGACGCCGCCGAGATCCTGGCGAAGGAGGCCATCGACGCGGTCCTCGACCTGGAGAAGATGGGCCTGCCGTTCAACCGCACCCCGGACGGCACCATCGACCAGCGCCGCTTCGGCGGGCACTCCCGCAACCACGGCGAGGCGCCGGTCCGCCGGTCCTGCTACGCCGCGGACCGCACGGGCCACATGATCCTCCAGACGCTGTACCAGAACTGCGTCAAGGAGGGCGTGGAGTTCTTCAACGAGTTCTACGTCCTGGACCAGCTCCTGGTCGAGGAGGACGGCGTCAAGAAGTCGGCCGGTGTGGTCGCGTACGAGCTCGCCACCGGCGAGATCCACGTGTTCCAGGCGAAGGCCGTCATCTACGCCTCCGGCGGCACCGGCAAGTTCTTCAAGGTGACCTCCAACGCGCACACCCTCACGGGTGACGGCCAGGCGGCCTGCTACCGCCGCGGCCTGCCGCTGGAGGACATGGAGTTCTTCCAGTTCCACCCGACGGGCATCTGGCGCATGGGCATCCTGCTGACGGAGGGCGCCCGCGGTGAGGGCGGCATCCTCCGCAACAAGGACGGCGAGCGCTTCATGGAGAAGTACGCGCCGGTCATGAAGGACCTCGCGTCCCGTGACGTCGTCTCGCGCTCCATCTACACGGAGATCCGTGAGGGCCGCGGCTGCGGTCCCGCCGGTGACCACGTGTACCTGGACCTGACGCACCTGCCGCCGGAGCAGCTCGACGCGAAGCTCCCGGACATCACCGAGTTCGCGCGCACGTACCTGGGCATCGAGCCGTACACGGACCCGATCCCGATCCAGCCCACCGCGCACTACGCCATGGGCGGCATCCCGACCAACGTCGAGGGTGAGGTCCTCATGGACAACACCACCGTCGTCCCGGGCCTGTACGCGGCCGGCGAGGTCGCGTGCGTGTCGGTGCACGGCGCGAACCGCCTCGGCACCAACTCGCTGCTGGACATCAACGTCTTCGGCAAGCGCTCGGGCATCGCGGCCGCCGCGTACGCCCACGCCAACGACTACGTCGAGCTGCCGGAGAACCCGGCGCAGCAGGTGATCGACCTGGTCGAGCAGCTGCGCAGCTCCACGGGCAACGAGCGGGTCGCGGAGCTGCGTCTGGAGCTCCAGGAGACGATGGACGCGTGCGTGATGGTGTTCCGTACGGAGCAGACCATCAAGACCGCGGTCGAGAAGATCGCGGAGCTGCGCGAGCGCTACAAGAACGTGTCCGTCCAGGACAAGGGCAAGCGCTTCAACACGGACCTGCTGGAAGCCATCGAGCTGGGCAACCTGCTCGACCTGGCCGAGGTCATGGCCGTGTCCGCGCTGGCGCGCAAGGAGTCCCGCGGCGGTCACTACCGCGAGGACTACCCGAACCGCGACGACGTCAACTTCATGCGCCACACCATGGCGTACCGCGAGGTCGGCGATGACGGCAAGGACTCCGTCCGGCTGGACTACAAGCCCGTCGTCGTCACCCGCTACCAGCCGATGGAGCGTAAGTACTGATGGGCACCCCGACCCTGTCCAAGACGGACACGATGGAGGCGGCAGCCGCCGCCTCGCCGTTCATCACGGTCACCTTCCGGATCCGCCGCTTCAACCCGGAGATCTCGGAAGAATCGACCTGGCAGGACTTCCAGGTCGAGATCGACCCGAAGGAGCGCGTGCTCGACGGTCTCCACAAGATCAAGTGGGACCTCGACGGCACGCTGACCTTCCGTCGCTCGTGCGCGCACGGCATCTGCGGCTCCGACGCGATGCGGATCAACGGCAAGAACAGGCTCGCCTGCAAGACGCTGATCAAGGACATCAACCCGGAGAAGCCGATCACCGTCGAGGCCATCAAGGGCCTCACGGTGATGAAGGACCTCGTCGTCGACATGGAGCCCTTCTTCCAGGCGTACCGGGACGTCATGCCGTTCCTGGTCACCAAGGGCAACGAGCCGACGCGCGAGCGCCTGCAGTCCGCCGAGGACCGCGAGCGCTTCGACGACACCACCAAGTGCATCCTGTGCGCCGCGTGCACGTCCTCGTGCCCGGTGTTCTGGAACGACGGCCAGTACTTCGGCCCGGCGGCGATCGTCAACGCGCACCGCTTCATCTTCGACTCGCGCGACGAGGCCGGCGAGCAGCGGCTGGAGATCCTGAACGACAAGGACGGCGTGTGGCGCTGCCGCACGACGTTCAACTGCACCGACGCGTGCCCCCGCGGCATCGAGGTCACGAAGGCGATCCAGGAAGTCAAGCGCGCCCTCATCACGCGCCGCTTCTGATTCCGCTTCGCTGAAGCGCGCCCAGGCCCGTACCCCTCTCTAGGGGTACGGGCCTGACGCGCACTCAGGGGCGCGTCAGGGGCGGCTGGGGGTGGTCACCCATGGTTTGCGGATCTTGCTCGCGGCAGGCTTGCAGCCATGACGAACCCCACCGCGCAGCGTACGAGCTCCGCCATCCGCAAGGCCCGTTGGACCACCCTGGTGGCCGCCGGTGCGGCCGTCGCCGCGCTGGCGGCGGGGGCGGTGCCGGCGTCGGCGGCCGAGCGGCCCGCCGCCCCCGTGACGGCCACCCCGCACGGGCCCCGGTCGATCGACACCGCGAAGCTGGCCGCGCTGATGGCCCCGAGCACGGACGTGAGCGGGACCCTGGTCCGGCTGGGCGGCTCGGGCGTGCGGTGGACCGGGGCCACCGGGCCGCTGTCGCAGGACCCGGCCGCGAACTTCCGCATCGGCAGCATCACCAAGCTGTTCACCTCGACCGTGGTGCTCCAGCTGATCGGCGAGGGCCGCTTCACCATGGACACCCCGGTGCAGGAGCTCCTCCCCGGGACCCTGCCCGCGCACTGGCAGCCGATCACCGTGGGCCAACTGCTGAGCCACACCAGCGGCCTGCAGGAGCCCTGCGTGGACTTCAGGGGGCTCCAGGCGCCGCCGACCCCGGCGCAGGTCATCTCCCACTGGACCGACCCGAAGTGCGCGGCGCCCCAGTCCCCCGTCCTCGTGCAGCAGTACAACGGCGCCAACCACTTCCTCCTCGGCATGGTGATCGAGAAGGTCACCGGCCGCTCCTACGCCGACGAGGTCCAGCGCCGGATCGCCCGCCCGCTCGGCCTGCGCCACACCTACTCCCCGAAGCCGGGCGACCCCGCGATCCCCGGCCCTGTGCTGGCCGACCCGAGCGGAATCGACCCGTGGGCCTGGGCCGAGGGCGGCATGATCTCCAACGCCCCGGACCTGGAACGCTTCATGACCGCTCTGATGCGCGGCCGGCTGCTGCGGCCCGCCGAGCAGCGGCAGTTGTTCGTCATGCCGGCCCTCTCGGAAGGGGCCAAGGACCGGTTCAGCATGGGCGGTCTGCTGCGTTCCGATGCCGGCGGGACCGTGGTGTGGGGCAAGACGGGCTCCATGGGCCGCTCCACGAGCGGGGTGTTCGCCACCGAGCACGGTGCGCGCACCGTCGTCTACTCCCTCGTACCGACCACCAGGGACCACGACCTCCTGCGCACGCACATCGGCAATCTGGTGGCCGCGGGTCTCTGACCGGGGTACGGGACAGGGGGTCCCTGTGGAAAGATCGGCCATATGAGCGAGCAGCAGCCGAA